>NZ_CP017561.2:633000-949500 GCF_001865575.2 Paraburkholderia sprentiae WSM5005 | reverse complement strand
CTTGCCGACCAGCCAGCCGATGCCCGGCAGCAGCACCGCGACGATCAGCGTCAGGCGCCAGTTCAGATAGAACAGATAGCCGAGCAGGAAGATCACCGTCAGCGAATCGCGCACGAGCGTGACCATCACGCTCAGCAGCACGTTGAGGATCTGGTTGACCTCGAAGACGATCGCGTTGATCACCGTGCTGGCGGTTTCGCGCTGGAAGAACGCGACGCTCGTGTGGATCATGCGGTCGAACATCTTCAGACGCAGTTCGAGCAGGATCTTGTTCGACACGTAGGCGAGCAGATAGCCGGACGCGTACTGCGACACGCCGCGAATCAACGCGAGGCCGATCACCGCGGCTGGCACGAGCCACTTGGTCTTGTCGATCGCATGCGAGCCGAAGCCCTTGTCGAGCAGCGGCTTGAGCAGCGCGGGAATGGCCGCGTCGGTGGCGGCGCTCACCGCCATCGCGACGATCGCGCCGAGCACGACCCACAGCAGCGGCTTGATGAATGGCCATAGGCGCCGCAGGACGACGGCCGGCGACGACGCATCGCCTGAACCCATGGGTTTGCTTAAGGTTGGCTTCGCGCTCAAGGAATCCTCTGGAAATGCGGAACAGCGAACACGCGGCGCGCGGTTGCGCCGCCGCGTGGAATCTCGAAAAAGAGCATTGTAATCGCTCGAAGATGACGGCCGGCGCCCGGTGCGCGACGGACAGCGCGGAGGGCATGGCGGAGCGGCGCTGTGGTGTGGGGCGCAATGGGGTGTGTATACTCGCTGCTCGATTGCCGGGTCGCAGCCCCCGCGGTCACTTCGTCCTCCATGCAACTCAGGTATGCAAGAAACCACTCTTGGCGTTGCCATCATCACCCGGAACGCGGCGGCGCGGCTGGCTGAATGCCTGCAAGCCGTGGCCTTCGCCGATCAGATCGTCGTGATCGACGGCGGCAGCACCGATGGCACCGCCGACATCGCCCGCACGTACGGCGCTCGCGTCATCGAACAGACGGACTGGCCCGGCTTCGGCCCGCAAAAGAACCGCGCGGTCGAGGCACTGACGACAAGCTGGATCCTGTCGCTCGACGCCGACGAAATCGTCACGCCCGAACTTGCCGCATCGATTCGCGCGACGCTCGCCGCCCCGGCCGCCGACGTCTACGCGGTAGACCGTCTGTCGAGCTTCTGCGGCCACTGGGTCCATCACAGCGGCTGGTATCCGGACTGGATTCCGCGCCTCTTTAAACGCGGCGCCGCGCGCTTCTCCGACGACCTCGTGCACGAGCGCCTCGTATTCGACACCCCCGCGCAACGCCTGAGCGGCAAGCTGATGCACTTCTCGTACGAGGACTACGAGGGCGTGCTGCGCAAGCTCGATGCGTATTCCACAGCCGGCGCGCGGCAGCGTTACGAGGCCGGGCAGAAAGGCAGCGTTCGCCTCGCGGTGGGGCGCGGGCTGTGGGCGTTCGTGCGGACTTATCTGCTGCGCCGCGGTTTTCTGGACGGCCGCGCCGGGTTGATGATCGCTCTGTTCAACGCGGAGACGGTGTACTACCGATTTCTGAAGCTGGCACGTCTGCAAGAAACGGGCGGCCGGTAACGATAGCCGCTACACGCGGCACCCGCCAGCCATGCCATCGATCGGGCTTAATACACGATCTCGATCGAGCTTCCCGCAAACTCGCCGCGCAGTGCGGCGAGCAGTTCATCGGTCGGCTTCACGCGCCAGGCGTCGCCCAGACGCATTTCGCCTTGCGCATGCTCGCTGCGATAGACGACCTGCACCGCGAGCCCGTTCGGAATCTGCACCGCTTGACGCTGACGGCCGCCATCGCCGCCGAAGCCGCCCCGCCCGCCGCCATTGCCGCGCGACGCGGCGGCCGGCGCGGCCGTGGCGGACGGCTGCTCGTCCTTGCCGGCGGTGTGCGCTTCGAGCACCCGGCGCAATGCCTGCGCGTCCGCGTTGCCGTTCATCTGCACCTTCAGCGAGTCCGCGTAACGGCAGCGCGCGCGGCCGAGATCCATCACCGTGTCGACCGTGAAGCGGATGCCGCCCGTGAATGCGTCGTTGCGCGCCTGGCCCTGCACGACCAGCAACTCGTCTTCCTTGAACAACTGCTTGTGCTCTTCGAAGACTTCGTTGAAGACCGTCACTTCGCACTGGCCGGTGCCGTCGTCGAGCAGCGCGATCAGCATCTTGCCGCGCTGGGTCATCTGCGTGCGCAGCGACACGATCACGCCCGCGACCAGCTTGTCGCGCCCTTCCTTCAGCTCGCCGATCTTCTGGCGCACGAAACGACGCACTTCGTCCTTGTATGCATCGAACAGATGGCCCGACAGGTAGAACCCGAGCGCGGCCTTCTCTTCCTGCAGCTTGCGCTTTTCCGGCCACTCCGTTTCGTCGACGAGTTCGTGGCCCTGCGACGGCGCGTCGCCCATGTCGAACAGCCCCGCTTGCAGCGCATTGGCCGCCGCCTGCTCGGCCGCTTCCATCGCGAGCGAGACCGACGCGATCAGCTGCGCGCGGTTCGGATGCAGCGAGTCGAACGCACCGGCGCGAATCAGCGCCTCGACGGTGCGGCGATTGACGATGCGCCGATCGACGCGATTGCAGAAATCGAAGATGTCGATGAAGCGGCCTTCCTCGCGCGCGCGCAGGATTTCTTCGATCGCGTTCTGGCCGCTGCCCTTGATTGCGCCGAGACCGTAGCGGATCGTGCGCGAGCGCTTGCCGTCGGCTTCGGCGACCGGCTCGAAGCGATAGGCGGAGAGGTTCACGTCCGGCGGCAGCACGGCCATCTTGTTCGCGAGGCAGTCTTCGAACAGGATCTTGACCTTGTCCGTGTCGTCCATCGCGAGCGACATATTGGCCGCCATGAATTCGGCCGGATGGTGCGCCTTCAGCCATGCGGTGTAGTACGCAAGCAGCGCGTAGGCGGCCGCGTGCGACTTATTGAAGCCGTAGCCCGCGAACTTCTCCATCAGGTCGAAGATTTCGTCGGACTTCTCGCGCGTGAGGCCGTTGGTGGCCGCGCCTTCCGCGAAAATTTCGCGGTGCTTGGCCATTTCCTCGGGCTTTTTCTTACCCATCGCGCGACGCAGCAGGTCGGCGCCGCCCAGCGAGTAGCCGCCGATGATCTGCGCCATCTGCATCACCTGCTCCTGGTAGACCATGATGCCGTAGGTCTCTTTCAGAACAGGTTCGACTCGCGGGTCCGGATATTCCACCACCTCGCGGCCGTGCTTACGCGCGCAGAAGCTCGGGATCAGGTCCATCGGACCCGGGCGGTACAACGCGACGAGCGCGATGATGTCTTCGAAGCGGTCGGGCTGCGCGTCCTTCAGCATGCCCTGCATGCCGCGGCTTTCCAGCTGGAACACGGCGACCGTATTCGCTTTCTTCAGGATCGAGAACGACGCCGGGTCGTCGAGCGGCACCTGGGCAAGTGACCAGTCCTGCTTCGACGGATCGAGGCGGCGGATGTAGCGCTCGGCCCAATCCAGAATGGTCAGCGTGGTCAGGCCCAGAAAGTCGAACTTCACGAGGCCGACCGCTTCGACGTCGTCCTTGTCGTACTGGCTCACGACGCCGCTTTCGTCGCCTTGCGTGTACAGCGGGCAGAAATCGGTCAGCTTGCCGGGTGCGATCAGCACGCCGCCCGCGTGCATGCCGACGTTGCGCGTCAAGCCTTCGACGCGCTGCGCGAGTTCGAGCAGCTGATGCACTTCGTCTTCGTTGTCGAAGCGCTCCTGCAACAACGGCTCTTCCTTCATCGCGTCGGCAATCGTCACGTGCTTGCCCGGCTTGAACGGGATCAGCTTCGCGATGCCGTCCGTGAACATGTAGCCGAGATCGAGCACGCGGCCGATGTCGCGCACCGCCGCCTTCGCCGCCATGGTGCCGAACGTCGCGATCTGCGACACCGCGTTCGCGCCGTATTTCTCCTTCACGTACTGGATCACGCGATCGCGGCCGTGCTGGCAGAAGTCGATATCGAAGTCGGGCATCGACACCCGCTCCGGATTCAGGAAACGCTCGAACAGCAGGTTGTAGCGCAGCGGATCGAGATCGGTCACGCCGAGCGCATAGGCGACCAGCGAACCCGCGCCCGAACCCCGGCCCGGACCGACCGGCACGCCGTTGTTCTTGGCCCAGTTGATGAAGTCCGCAACGATCAGGAAGTAGCCCGGAAAGCCCATCTTGATGATCGTGCCGCACTCGAATTCGAGGCGCTGGTAATACGTCGCGCGCTGCGCGTCGCGCTCGGCCTCGTCCGGATACAGCTGTTCGAGCCGCTTTTCGAGGCCTTCTTTCGACAGCTGCACGAGGTAGTCGTCGAGCGACATGCCGTCGGGCGTCGGAAAGAGCGGCAGCTTCGGCTTGCCGAGTTCGAGCGTCAGATTGCAGCGCTTCGCGATCTGCACGCTGTTCGCGAGCGCCGAAGGAATGTCCGCGAACAACGCGGCCATCTCCTGCTGCGAGCGGAAATACTGCTCGGCCGTAAAGCGCTTCTGGCGACGCGGATTCGCGAGAATGTCGCCTTCGGAAATGCACACACGCGCTTCGTGCGCGGTGAAGTCGTCCGGCGTCATGAACTGCATCGGGTGGGTCGCGACGACCGGCAGTTTCAGCGATGCCGCGAGCGCGACCGCCTGTTGCACGTACTGCTCGCCGCCAGGCTGGCCGTAGCGCTGGAGTTCGATATAGAAGCCGCCTGGGAACACCTTCGCCCAATGCCGCGCATTGCGCTTGGCCGCCTCTTCGTTGCCGGCCGCCAGCGCAAGACCGACGTCGCCCTGCTGCGCGCCCGACAGCGCGAGCAGCCCTTCGCCCAGACCGGACTCGAGCCAGCCGGCTTCGATCTCCGCGCGGCCGCGATACTGGTTCGTCAGCGAGGCCTTGCTGAGCAATTCGCAGAGGTTCAGGTAACCGCGGCGGTCCTTGACCAGCAGCAGCAAACGGGAGGGCTTGTCGCGGTCGTCAGGATTGGTGATCCACACGTCGCAGCCGGCAATGGGTTTGATCCCTTTGCCGCGCGCTTCCTGGTAAAAACGGACGAGGCCGAACGCGTTGCCGAGGTCGGTGAGCGCGAGCGCGCCCTGACCGTCTTTGGCCGCCGCCGCGACGATGTCGTCGAGACGCACGATGCCGTCGGCAATCGAAAATTCGGAGTGAACGCGGAGATGAACGAAGCGGGGATCTGACATGGGCGACATTGTAACTCCACCCTTGCGCCGATTTCAGGTCGAAACGGCGCGTTGGCCATCCGGCCAGGACCGGGTCGGCGCGAGCGCTGTTCGGGCTTGCGCGAACCGCTTGGCCGTTCGGCCAGGTCGGGCAAAATGCCGGGTTGGGGGATAATAGAGGTTTCGCCTCTTACGACGTGGCCGGCTGGCCGCCAACCCGCGGGCCTTATGCGGACCACCATAGCCGGGGGCACGACAGCGGCGGCGCACCCGCCGCCCCTCGCCACGCCGGCCATCTTTAGCGCAGAACACACATGAGTATCGTCAACCTCGCCGCGTATCAATTCGCGACCATCGAAGACACCGCCGCCTGGCGCCCGCTCGTCACCGAGCGCTGCAATGCGCTCGGCCTGCGCGGCACCATCCTGCTCGCGCCGGAAGGCATCAACCTGTTCATCGCCGGCACGCGCGAGAACACCGACGCGTTCATCGACTACCTCCGCCACGATACCCTGTTCGAAGGCAAGTTCGCGAACCTGCAGTTCAAGCAAAGCCTGTCGGACAAGCAGCCGTTCACGCGCATGCTGGTCAAGCTCAAGCGCGAAATCATCACGATGAAAAAGCCGGCGATCCGCCCCGAACTCGGCCGCGCACCGTTCGTCGACGCGCCCACGCTCAAGGCCTGGCTCGACCGCGGTCACGACGACGAGGGCCGTCCCGTCGTGATGCTCGACACGCGCAACGCGTTCGAAGTCGACGTCGGCACGTTCGAGAACGCGCTCGACTATCGCATCACGAAGTTCAGCGAATTCCCCGAAGTGATCGAGAACAATCGCGCCGATCTCGAAGGCAAGACGGTCGTCTCCTTCTGCACGGGCGGTATCCGCTGCGAGAAGGCCGCGATCCATATGAAGGAGGTCGGCATCGAGAACGTGTACCAACTCGAAGGCGGCATCCTCAAATACTTCGAGGAAGTGGGCGGCGCGCATTATCACGGCGACTGCTTCGTGTTCGACTATCGCACCGCGCTGAATCCGCAACTCGAACCGACCGCGACCGTGCAATGTTTCGGCTGCCGCGCGGTGGTCACGCCCGAGCAACAGCGATCGCCGATGTACGTCGCCGGCAAGACGTGCCCGGTATGCCACCCGGACAGCAAGGCCGCGTGCGCCGCGTAACGATGGCCAAGGCGGCAAGCGGCGCGGGCACCTCGCGTCTCGTCCCCCAACCATGACCTATCGCGGACGCTTCGCGCCGTCGCCGACTGGCCCGCTGCATTTCGGCTCGCTGGTCAGCGCGCTCGCGAGCTGGCTCGACGCGCGCGCGCACCGCGGCGCGTGGCTCGTGCGCATCGACAATATCGACGCACCGCGCACGGTGCCCGGCGCCGCCGAAGACATCCTCGCGACCCTCGAACGCTTCGGCATGCACGCCGGCGAAACGCCGGTCTGGCAAAGCGAGCGCATGGCGCACTATCAGCAGGCGCTGGAGCAGCTGAAATCGACCGGTCTCGTCTATCCGTGCGGCTGCACGCGCAAGGAGATCGCCGATTCGCTGGTGCGCGCCCACGCGCGCAACACCACGCTCGCCTACCCCGGCACGTGCCGCACGGGCCTGCACGGCAAACCGGCACGCGCGTGGCGCCTGCGCGTGCCCGACGGCGAGGCCGCGATGATCAGGTTCGACGACCGCTGGCAGGGTCCGCAGACGCAAAATCTCGCGACCGAGGTCGGCGATTTCGTGCTGCGCCGCGCGGACGATCAGTGGGCGTATCAGCTGGCGGTGGTGGTGGACGATGCGGACGCGGGCATCACGCACGTCGTGCGGGGCGCGGATCTGATGGATTCGACGGCGCGGCAGATCTATCTGCAGCGTTGTCTCGGCGTGCCGACGCCCGAGTATCTGCACGTGCCGGTCGTCACCAACGAGCACGGCGAGAAGCTGAGCAAGCAGAACGGCGCGACCGCGCTCGATAGCGACGAACCGCTGGACGCGCTAGGCGCGGCGGCACGGCATCTGGGACTGGAGCTGGGAAGTGAGCCGCCTGCGACGCTGGAGCAGTTCTACAGCGCCGCGACCGCGGCCTGGGCGAAACGGATGAATATTCGCGCATCTGCGTGATGCGCACGCGCGGCGTTGCGCCGGCGCGTCGAGCCTGCAACCCGCGTTACGACGACGAAGGCGTTTTGCGCGGCATGCCGAAGCCGCCGAGCAACGCGGCCAGCTGGCGCTTGGGCTCCTGTTTCTGCGGCGCGCCGTTCGACGTGTCCGTCTCCTCGATGTTGCGCATCGATGCCGGCGAAGGCTCGTACGGCTTCAGGAAGAAATCGTCGACCGGCTGCGCGCGATGATGATGCGCACGGTCATACGAACCCGACGCCCCGCCCGTGCGACGGCGGCTGCGCTCGTCGCGCCCTTCGCTACGGTCGCGGCGCGGCGGACGTTCCTCGTGATGATGGCGCACCGGCGCCTCGACGGTCAGGCGCTGCAAGTCGAGCGGACGCTTGATCAGCTTCTCGATGTCGGCCAGTTGCTTGCGCTCGTTCGGGCTGCACAGCGACAGCGCGTCGCCCGATGCGCCCGCGCGGCCCGTCCGGCCTATCCGGTGCACGTAGTCTTCGGCGTTGAACGGCAGGTCGAAGTTGATCACGGTCGGCAGTTCGACGATGTCGAGACCGCGCGCAGCGACATCCGTGGCGACGAGCGCCTCGACTTCGCCGCGCTTGAACGCGTCGAGCGCCTGCATGCGCTCGCTCTGCGTGCGGTCGCCGTGAATCGCGGTCGCGACTACGCCGTCGCGCTCGAGGCTGCGCGCGAGCCGGCTCGCGCCGATCTTGCTGTTGCAGAACACGAGCACCTGCTTCAGGCCGCGCTCGCGGATCAGTTGCACGACCGCCCCGGTCTTGTCGCCCTCGGCGACCTCGTAGACGATTTGCGTGACATTGGTCGCGGTCGAGTTGCTGCGCGCGACTTCGATGGTCTGCGGGTCGCGCAGATACGTCGCGGCGAGTTTCTTGATTTCGCCCGAGAACGTCGCGGAAAAGAGCAGCGTTTGGCGCTCTTTCGGCAGCAGGTTCAGGATGCGCTGCAGGTCGGGCAGAAAGCCCATGTCGAGCATGCGGTCGGCTTCGTCGAGCACGAGCATCTGCACCTGGCCCAGATTCGCGGTTTTCTGCTGCACGTGATCGAGCAGACGGCCCGGCGTCGCGATCAGGATTTCGACGCCGCGGCGCAACTGGTCGGACTGCGGATTCATGTCGACGCCACCGAACACGACCGCGCTGCGCAGTGCCGTGTGCTTCGCGTATGCCTGAACGTTCGCGGCGACCTGATCGGCGAGTTCGCGGGTCGGCGTGAGGATCAGCGCGCGCACCGGATGGCGCGCCGGCGACGCGCTCGTACTGGCCTGCGGCAGCAGGCGCTGGATGATCGGCAGCGAGAAGCTCGCGGTCTTGCCGGTGCCGGTCTGCGCGGCGCCCATCACGTCACGGCCCGCCAGCACGACCGGGATCGCCTGAGCCTGGATCGGCGTGGGCGACGTGTAGCCCGATTCCTTGATGGCCTTCAGGATGTCGGGCGCGAGGCCGAATTGATCAAAAGTCTCGGTACTGGGCGTGACGGCGGTGTCGGACATGGTGGCTTTCGCTAAAAATGCGCGTGGCGCGATGCGCGCAGCAGCGGTCGGGACCGCGGAGGGCATCAGGATGAAGGCGGAGCCACGTCGTTTCGCGCGAGACCCGTCTGAGTTCGGATAATGCGGCCGGCTCCGGCTGGCGGAAACACCCGCCGAAAGCCGAGTATTGTAGCACTTCAGCAAAAACCCTCATGACGGCTGACGGGCGGCGCTCGGCCGTCGCTTCGGTCGCAGCGTAGTGCGCATAGACGACAGTGGCGTGACAGCCGGGCGCTTTGGCACGCGACCGGCGGCGGCGTCGACCGGCCATCCTCGCGCCCGCACTGCCCCCATTGCCAACCGCCGGCCGCCCCCCGCTCAGGTCAGATCGCCCCCTTCACCAGGTTTCTCGCATCACCATCAGCCGCAGCTCGGTCATATCCTCGATCGCGTAGCGCACGCCCTCGCGCCCGAGCCCCGAATCCTTGACGCCGCCATATGGCATGTTGTCGACGCGGAACGACGGCACGTCGTTGATGACGACACCGCCCACTTCGAGCGCATCCCACGCGCGATGCGCATGTGCGAGTGAATCGGTGAATACGCCGGCCTGCAGGCCGAAGTCGCTGTCGTTGACCTGCGCGAGCGCCGCCTCGAAATCGTCGAAGCGCTCCAGTATCGCGACCGGCCCGAACGCCTCCTTGCGATACAGGTCGGTGTCGCGCTTCACGCTTTCGAGCAGCGTCGCCTCGAACATCGTGCCGTCGACCTTGCCGCCCGCGACGATCCGCGCACCCGCCTGCACCGCCGCTTCCATCCAGCCGGCGAGCCGTTTCGCTTCCGATTCGGAGATCATCGGCCCGACGAAGGTCTTTTCGTTCTTCGGATCACCCATCACGAGCGACTTCGTCTTTGCGATCAGCTTCTCGCGCAGCGCCTCGTAGACGCTCGCATGGGCGAGAATCCGCTGCACGCCGATGCAGCTCTGCCCCGACTGATAGAACGCGCCGAACGCGAGCCGGTCGACCACGTAGTCGAGCTTGCCGCCTTGGTCGCCATCGACGATCGCCGCCGCGTTGCCGCCCAGTTCCAGAATCACCTTCTTCTTGCCGGCCTTGCGCTTCAACTCCCAGCCGACCGCGGGCGACCCCGTGAACGACAGCAGCTTGAAGCGCTCGTCGGTCGTGAACAGGTCGGCGCCGTCGCGATGCGCGGGCAGAATCGAGAATGCGCCCTTCGGCAGATCGGTTTGCGCGAGAATTTCGCCCATGATCAGCGCCCCGACCGGTGTGCGGCTCGCCGGCTTCAGCACGAACGGCACGCCCGCCGCGATCGCCGGCGCGACCTTGTGCGCGGTCAGGTTCAGCGGAAAATTGAACGGCGAGATGAATGAGCATGGCCCGATCGGCACGCGCTTCACGTAGCCGTGATAACCGTTCGCGCGCGGCGAAATCTGCAGATTGACGATCTCGCCGTCGATACGCACGCTCTCCTCCGCGGCGACCTTGAACGTATCGATCAGGCGCGTGACTTCGCCTTTCGAATCGTTGATCGGCTTGCCGGCCTCGATGCACAGCGCGAGCGCCAGTTCGTCGTAGCGCTCGCGAAAGCGCTTTACGCAGTGTTCGAGCACCGCCTGGCGCTTGAACGGCGGGTAGGCGCGCATGGCGGGCATCGCATCGACGGCGAGGCCAATCGCCTTGTCGATCGCGGCCGCGTCGGCCATGGCGACGCGCGTGGCGACTTCGCCGCTGAATTTGTCGGTGACTTCGAGGTCGGTGTTGGCGGCCACCGGCTCGTTGCCGAGGTAGTAAGGATAGGTTGTCTGCAACATGTCGCACTCTCCTTCGATTCGATGCACGCAAGCTCAAAGCCGCGCGGACAACCGCTTGATCTCGCGATTGAGCACGCGCTCGTTGTCCGAATAGTCGATCGGCACGTCGATCACGTGCACGCCGGGCGTCGCAAAGCACTCGCGCAACAGCGGCGCGAATTGCCCGGCCGCCTCGACCCGATGCCCGTGCGCGCCATAACTCTGGGCATACGCGACGAAATCGGGATTCGCCAGCGTCATGCCGTAGTCCGGGAAGTTCATGTTCTCCTGCTTCCAGCGGATCATGCCGAAAGCATCGTCGCGCAGAATCAGGATCACCAGATCGAGCTTCAGACGCACCGCCGTTTCGAGTTCCTGTGAGTTCATCATGAAGCCGCCGTCGCCGCACACGGCGATCACCTTGCGCTCCGGATGCACGATCTTGCTCGCGATCGCCGACGGTAGCCCCGCGCCCATCGACGCCAACGCGTTGTCGAGCAGCAGCGAATTCGGCTCGTGCGCGCGGTAGTAGCGCGCGAACCAGATCTTGTACATGCCGTTATCCAGACACACGATGCCGTCGACCGGCGTGGTCTCGTACACGTCGTTGACGATCCGCACCGGGTACATCGGGAAACGGTCGTCGTGCTGGCCTTTCACCAGATGCGCCTCGAAGTGCTCCTTGATCTCCTTGAAGCGCGTGAAGTCCCAGTGCTCCTGACGCGTCTTCAGGCTTTCCTTGAGCTGCCACACCGCGTTGGCGATATCGCCGACCACTTCGATCTGCGGGAAATACACCGGATCGACTTCGGCGCCGAGGAAATTCACGTGAATCACGGTCTTCTCGCCCGCCTCGCCGCTGCGCATGAAGAACGGCGGCTTTTCGATCACGTCGTGACCGACGTTGATGATGCAGTCCGCGAGTTCGATCGCGCGGTGCACGAAGTCGCCGTCGGAGAGCGTCGCGTTGCCGAGCCACATCGGATGCGATTCGTCGATCACGCCCTTGCCCATCTGTGTCGTGAAAAACGGAATGCCGATCTGGTCGACGAACTCGCGCAGCATCTTGGTCGTGGTCTTGCGATTGCCGCCCGCGCCGATCATCAGCAGCGGATGCTTCGCGGCGGTGATCGCCTCGACCGCGCGCGCGATCGCCCTCTCCTCGGCGACCGGACGGCGGCTGTAGCTCTTAGGAATCGGCTTGCCGTCGCCCTCCTCGTGCGCGACGTCCTCGGGCAATTCCAGGTGCGTGGCGCCCGGGCGCTCTTCCTCGGCGCGGCGCACCGCCTCGCGCACCGTCGCCGGAATATTGCCGATCGACACGATTTGCCGCGTGTACTTGGTGAGCGGCTCCATCATGCGCACCACGTCGACGATCTGAAAGTGCCCCTGCTTGCTCGACTTGATCGGCTTCTGGCCCGTGACCATCAGTATGGGCATGCCGCCCAGCTGCGCGTAGGCGGCCGCGGTCACGAAGTTGGTCGCGCCCGGGCCGAGCGTCGCCAGACACACGCCGGTACGGCCCGTGAGCCGCCCGTAGGTGGCGGCCATGAAGCCGGCCGCCTGCTCGTGGCGTGTGAGGATCAGACGGATTTTCGAGCGGCGCAGCGACTCGAGCAGATCGAGATTTTCTTCACCGGGGATGCCAAACACGTACTCGACACCTTCGGCTTCCAGCGATTTGACGAACAGGTCCGATGCTTTCATTGAGTGTCTCGCTTGATGACTTGGGGGACAATCGAAGACCACAACGACGGGGGCGCGCGAAACACGGCACCGCGCGCGCGGCATCGCAAACGGCATGGCGAGCGCCATGCCGGACAGCTTACTACTCGAATGGAAACGATGCGCGCGAGGCGACGAGGCCGCGCGGTGGGCAGAAAGCCGGGCGCGAAAAGTGCGCGTGAACAAGTGTGCAGCGGCAGAGCAAGCCACCACCGCATGAGGTCCGTGTCTCGCCGATCGGCGAATCAGCGAATCACGGTCACGCAGTCGGAGAGGATCGGCGGCGCGTTCTCGCCGCTCGTCAGGTCATACAGGTTGGCGCGCGGACCCTTGGTCCACCACGTATAGCTGCCGGCCTGGTACTTCGCCCCGGACGCCGAGACAGTGTTGACGAACAGCATCGAGGTGCCTTTCACCGGCAGCACGGCGAAGCTCTGTCCGTTCTGCGCGCTCCAATAGGTGACCTGCAGGATCTTGCCGGTCGCGCACGTGTATTTGCGCGTCTGGTGATGCTTGCCTTCGATGTGCCGGAACTGCAGCGGCGCCGCCGATGCGCCGACAGAAAATGCCGCCGTCCAGGCCACTGCCGATACTGCCGCCGCCAGAATTGCAACGCGCCATCTCTTCATCGAACACCTCGATTATTGCGGGGCCAGGCATGCAAGGCGCACCGGCCGCCACGCCGGTCTCAGGCACGACGGTTCAAGGATCGATCACGTCGGCGCACGCATCGGTCGGCGCGGCGGCGACGTGCCCGACCACCGGCACGATCTTCAGCCCCGCCGAAGCGATCCGGCACGGTGCGGCCGCGAGCCCGCAGCCGCTGAGGCCTGCACACAGCGCGAACGCCACGCCGAGTGCGCCGACACGGCGCAACGCGCCGCGCCATGGATTGCTGCGCGATTCAGGCGCCATACGATCCTCTACTCCAATCTCTTCACGTCGATAAGCCAAACGAATCCGGCGGGCTCGTTCGTGTGTCCCGCACACTTGCGCGCCGCGCGTCGCCGCATGTCCCTTACTTGCCCGACACCGGCCGCACCGCTGCGGCGGCCTGCTTCGCACGCGAGCGCGCTTCGTCGATGTTCTCGCCGGTCGCGAGCGCCACGCCCATGCGGCGTTTGACGAAGCTCTCGGGCTTGCCGAACAGGCGCAGGTCCGCATTGGGCACCGCCAGCGCCGCCGCAACGCCCTCGAACGCGATGCCGGCCTCGTCGCGCCCGCCGTAGATCACCGCCGACGCGCCCGGCGCACGCAGCGACGTGTCGACCGGCAGGCCGAGGATGGCGCGCGCGTGCAGCTCGAACTCGGAGAAGCGCTGCGAGCACAGCGTGACGAGCCCCGTGTCGTGCGGGCGGGGGCTGACTTCCGAAAACCATACGTCGTCGCCGCGCACGAAAAGTTCCACGCCAAAGAGGCCGCGGCCGCCGAGCGCCGCCGTCACCTGGTGCGCGATCTCGCGCGAACGCTCGAGCGCGAGCGGGCTCATCGGCTGCGGCTGCCACGATTCGACATAGTCTCCCGCCACCTGCAGGTGGCCGATCGGATCGCAGAAATACGTGCCGATAGCACCGCTCGCGGGATCGATCGCGCGCACGGTGAGCTGCGTGATTTCATAGTCGAAGTCGATGAAACCCTCGACGATCACGCGCCCGTAGTTCACACGACCGCCCGCCATCGCGTACTGCCATGCGGGTTCGACGTCGGCGTCGCTGCGCAGCACCGACTGCCCCTTGCCCGACGACGACATCACCGGCTTCACGACGCACGGATAGCCAACCTTCGCGATGCCCGCGCGCAGTTCGTCGAGCGAATCGGCGAACGCGTACGGCGAGGTCGCGAGGCCCAGTTCTTCGGCGGCGAGGCGGCGGATGCCTTCGCGGTTCATCGTCAGTTGGGTGGCGCGCGCGGTCGGGATCACCTCGGCGAGCGCCGCGGTTTCGATCGCGGCGAGTTCGTCGGTGGCGATCGCCTCGATTTCGGGGACGATCAGATGCGGGCGTTCCTGCTCGACCAGTGCGCGCAGTGCGGCGCGGTCGGTCATGTCGATCACGTGCGCGCGATGCGCGACCTGATGGCCCGGCGCGTTCGGATAACGGTCGACGGCGATCACTTCGACGCCCAGCCGTTGCAGCGCGATGATCACTTCCTTGCCGAGCTCGCCGGCGCCGAGCAGCATCACGCGCGTCGCGGATTCAGAAAGGGGCGTGCCGATCCGTTGGCCGATCTGCATGGAAACTCCAGATAAAAGTCGGGATGAGGGTGCGATTGGATAGACCGCGATGTTAACATGCGGGCCCCTTGTCCCGTGGCGCTCGCGGGTGCGCTCGCGCGCGACGAGCGTAGTACGTTACCCTTACGCCTTCGCCAGTTTGAACAGGAACGACGCCATGCCCATCCGCTCCCGCCCGCGACGTCTTGCGCGCATCACTCCGTGCCTGCGCACGGCCGTCGCCGCGTTGAGCATCGCCGCGCTGCTCGGTGCCTGCGCGATCCCGAAGCATCCGGACGCGTCGGCGGCGCCGCCCGATCCGTTCAATCCCGCCGCCGCACAACTGCTCGACGACACCAGCTGGGTGCTGAGCGCGTGGAAGCACGCCGATGGCACGGCGCGCACGGTGCCGTCGAAGGATCAGGGGCCGCTCACGCTGACGTTATCGACCGAAGGCGGCCAGCGTCGCGCGAGCGGCTTTTCCGGCTGCAACCGCTTCATGGGTTCATACATGCTGAAGGACGGCAAGCTGAGCTTCGAAACGCTCGCCGGCACGCGCATGGCGTGCGTCTCGCCGGGCGGCGACATCGAAAAGCCGTTCCTCGATGCGCTCGAGCGCATCGAGCGCACCGGCGTGCAGATGCGAGCGCCGCAGCAGATGCAGCTGGTCCTCGACAACGGCGACACGCTGATGTTCGATCGTAGCGACAAGTGATGCGAGTTCGTGCTGAGTTCGGGACCCGCGCCGGCCGTCGAAGCCGCGCGCTGCGCTGTTTAAACTCGACGGATTGCGCTTCTCGCGCGCTCCGTCATTCGTAGATGTCTGGTATGCACACGGTAGTTTTCGGCTGGTTCGGCGGGTCGGCCGTCTGGTTCATTCCTCTCTTGTGGCGCCTCGTGAAATCGGTGCTGCCGGGCGGCGCGGGTCTGCGCGGCCCCGGCACGATCCGGCTGTGGCTCGGCTTCGTCTGCGTGCTGATCGCGAGTTGCACACTGGAGGGCTCGCTGATCAGAATCGTCGGCGTCAATGGTTTCGGTCATGCGCTCGCCGCGGTGCCTGGACGTCTGCTCGGTCCTATCGGCACGCCGCTCGCGGCGCTCGCGCTGCTCGTGATCAGCCTGCCCTGGCTCATCGACTTCCGCTGGAGCGACGTCGCCGCCTGGGCCGACGGCGCGTTCGGCCTCGGTCTGTCGCGCGGACTCGCGAGGCGCGACGAGGATGCGCGCCGTCACCGCACCGTCGACGATGGCGCGCCATCGCATGTTTCGCCCACTACCAACACGATGGCACCGCGTAACGGCAAGGGTCGCTACGCGCGGCCGACCGTGTGGCGTCCGCCCGCGAGCGGGCGCGGCGCAAGCGCCGCCGCGGCGGCTGGCATCGCGGGTGGCAAGGAGGTTTCCGCCCGTAGCCCCGGCGCGGGCTGGCGCGCCGATGCGGCCGCTAGCGCGGCGCGCGGGCCGGGCAAGCAGATCGAGCCGGAGTTGCGCGCGGGGTCGATTGCGTCGCCCCGTCCGGCAGCATCGATGGCAACGCAGACGCTGCATGTCGACAGAGCGGCGGACAGCTCCACCGCGCCGTTCCCGCCGGCCGAGCCGGTCGCGCCGGCCGGCTGGCTGCGCACGACGCAGCCGCGTGCGGCAGCGGCGGGATCACCGGGTGCGGCCGGTGCAGCGGCTGCACCGGGCGCGTCGGCTCGTGACGGCGCGGCGCAGGTCGGTCGGCGCTCCGTCGGCGAACAGCGCTCGGCCGCGCCGTACGGCTCCAGCGCCGCGTTGGCGGCGACGGCCGCCGCCGCGTCCGGCGTGTCAGCGCGGGCGGCGCAGGCAATGGCGGGTCGCGCCGCCGCGTCGGGCACCGGCATCGGCCTGCCAGCGGGATCGATGCAAGCGGGCCGCGCTAGCCGTCCATCGCCGCTGCCACGTCCAGCCGATGGCAGCGCGCCGCTCAATCGCGGCGCGACGCCACGTCAACCGTTGCCGGCCGCGACACCCGCCAACGGCGCGACACTGCCGTCGACCGCGCGCGGGCCCGCACCGAACTTCACGCGGACGATGGCGAATGCGTCGACCGTCGCGCCGCCCGCGAGCGTCGAGGAAACGCTGCGCAGCATCGCGGAAAACGCCGCGCGCTGGACCGACATTGCCGGCGTGAGCCTCGCACGCGGCCGTGGCGCCGATGGCGCGCGGCGCGGCGACGCGGAGCGGGCAGCGCCGGCGGCCGAGGTGCCGCCGGCGCAGCGGCACGTGCTGCAGGTCGACAGCGGCGAGGCCGTTGCGGCGCCGCCAGCGCACAGCCCGCAGAATGCGGCGCAGCCGGTGTGGCCGGCGCAGTCGGAGCAAGAAGACGCAGCGGCCGGGTCGCCGGCTGAGCAGGCGGCGGCCGAGCACGATACGCCTGTCGAGGGCGTCCCCGAAGCGGTCGCGCAATGGCCGACCGAACCGCCGGTCATTCATGCGCCGCTTACGGCTGCACCGCACGCGACGACTGCGATGGAGTCGGTGGCCCACGTGGCGGCTGCGGGTGTCACGCCCGCGGTCGTAGAGCCCGTTGCTGCCGCCGCGATGTCGGCCGAACCTGCGTCGATGGATGCCGTCACCGGCACGCCTGCGGCTGTTGAGCCCTCGGTATCTGCCGCGGCTGAGTCTGGCGCCGCGGTATCTGCCGCAAGCGCGCCGCAACCCGCGACGCCGATAGAGCCGCCGGTCACCACCCCGACGGAGTCGGCGCCCTTGATCGACAGCGCCGCGCACGGCAGCGTCCCGGCATCGCAGACCGAAGAATCGGCGCAAGAATCGGCGCAAGAATTGGCGCCAACCGTCGAACCGGCTCCCGCCGTCGACGCAACGCCGCTGCAAGCGCTGGCGCCTGTCGCCGAAATCGTTATCGACAAAACGCTCGTGCCTTGGGAGAGCGAACTCGGCCCGGCGGCGGCTCAGCGCACCGCAGCGCCGGCGGCCTCGCCGCAGACGGAGGCAGCCGCACCGGCCGCGGTCTCGAACGTGGTCCCCTTCCCGGGCGTCGCCGCGCCCGCGACCAGCGACGAAGCTTCAGTCGAGCCGAACCCAACGCCTGTCGAGGACACGCCGGCCGCCGCACCATCGATCGCCCCAATACCCGCGCTGGCACCGCACTCGCAGCCTCAACCCGCCGACCCGGCCGCTACCGACTCCGCCGCCCCCCGCGCGCCGCTGCGCGGCCACCCGCCGGTCAACGGCTTCGAGTTCCATGCGCCGGCCGCATCGATGGTCGAGCTGCCGACGCTCGATCTGCTCGCCCCCGCGGACGCCGACATCGAACCGATCCCGGACGACAAGCTACGCGAAACCGGCCAGCTGATCGAGCAGCGCCTGCAGGAATTCAAGGTGCCGGTGACGGTGGTCGGCGCATCGGCGGGTCCGGTCATCACGCGCTTCGAAGTCGAGCCGGCGCTCGGCGTGCGCGGCAGCCAGATCGTCGGGCTGATGAAGGACTTGTCGCGCGGGCTCGGTCTAACGTCGATCCGCGTGGTCGAAACGATTCCGGGCAAGACCTGCATGGGCCTCGAACTGCCGAACGCGAAGCGCCAGACGATCCGGCTCTCGGAGATTCTCGAGGCGAGCGTCTATCAGAATTCGCACTCGCACCTGACGCTCGCGATGGGCAAAGACATCACCGGTCATCCGGTCGTCGCCGATCTCGCGAAGGCGCCGCACATGCTGGTGGCCGGCACGACCGGTTCGGGCAAGTCGGTCGCGATCAACGCGATGATCTGCTCGCTGCTGTTCAAGGCGACGCCCGAGGAAGTGCGCCTGATCATGATCGACCCGAAGATGCTCGAACTTTCGGTCTATGAAGGTATTCCGCATCTGCTCGCGCCGGTCGTCACCGACATGAAGCTCGCCGCCAACGCGCTGAACTGGTGCGTAGGTGAAATGGAGAAGCGCTACCGGCTGATGTCGGCGGTCGGCGTGCGCAACCTCGCGGGCTTCAACCAGAAAATCCGCGACACCGAGGCGAAGGGCAAGAAGCTCGGCAACCCATTCTCGCTGACGCCCGATGCCCCCGAGCCGCTCGCGCCGCTACCGCTGATCGTCGTCGTGATCGACGAGCTCGCCGATCTGATGATGGTCGCCGGCAAGAAGATCGAGGAGCTGATCGCGCGGCTGGCGCAGAAGGCGCGCGCGGCCGGCATCCACCTGATCCTTGCGACGCAGCGGCCGTCCGTCGACGTGATCACCGGCCTCATCAAGGCGAACATTCCGACGCGCGTCGCGTTCCAGGTGTCGTCGAAGATCGACTCGCGCACGATACTCGACCAGATGGGCGCCGAGTCGCTGCTCGGCCAGGGCGACATGCTGTTCCTGCCGCCGGGCACCGGCTACCCGCAGCGCGTGCACGGCGCGTTCGTCGCCGATGAGGAAGTGCATGCGATCGTCGAGTATCTGAAGCAGTTCGGCGAGCCGCAATACGAGGAAGGCATCCTCGAGGGCCCCGCCACCGATGGCGGCGCTGCCCAGGACCTGTTCGGCGAGGCGCCGGATGCGGAAGCCGATCCGCTGTACGACGAAGCGGTCGCGTTCGTCGTGCGTACGCGGCGCGCATCGATCTCGTCGGTGCAGCGGCAATTGCGCATCGGCTATAACCGCGCGGCGCGGCTCGTCGAGCAGATGGAAACGGCCGGGCTCGTGTCGGCGATGAGCATCAACGGCAGCCGCGAAGTGCTCGCGCCCGGGCCGGCGGAATGAGCGCCCGGTGAATCGGCGTGCATCACGACGGCGACACCAGCTTGAAATCGACCGGCGAGCCCAGTTCGAAATGCTGCTTCGGATTCGGATCGAGCAGCCCTGTCTGCGGATCGCGCTTGAACACATAGACCGTGTCGCTCAGCTGATTGCCGACGATCAGCCAGTTGCCGGTCGGATCGATGGTGAACTCGCGCGGTGATTTGCCGAGGCTCGACTGCCGGCCGATCTGCTTCAAATGCCCATTGGCGGGATCGACCGAGAAGATCACGATCTCGTTTGCGTCGCCGCGATTGGACGCATACACGAAGCGGCCGTCCGGCGACAGGTGGATCGCCGCCGCGCCCACCTGCCCCTTGAAGCCAGGCTCGGCGAGAGGCAGCGTCTGCACGAGCTTGAGCTTGCCGTCGTGGTAGTCGAACGTGCTGACGGTGGCCGCGAGTTCGCTCGTCAGATACGCGTGCTTGCCGTCGGCGCCAAAGATCAGATGGCGCGGACCCGTGCCGGCCTTCTGCTGCGTGTAGCCCCAGTCCGTCGCCACGAAGGGGCCCGCGCCGGCGCCGCCCTGCGGCGCGTAGCGGTACGAGTACAGCTTGTCGGCGCCGAGGTCCTGCGCGAACAGATAGTGGCCGTCCGGCGCGAACACGGTCGAATGCACGTGAGAGTTGTCCTGCCGTCCTTTCACCGGACCGCCGCCTTCGTGATGCACGGTCTGCACCGAGGTGCCGACCTGGCCGTTCGCCTGCAGCGGAAACACCGCGAAGCTGCCGCCCGGATCGGGCGCGACCGAATAGTTAGCGGTCAGCAGATACTTGCCGTCCGGCGAGATGCTGAGATAACACGGATCATTGCCATCCGACGACACCTTATTCAGAAACGTCAGCTGCCCGCGCGCGGCATCGAAGCCGAACGCGCTGATGCCGCCACGTTGCGTGGCCGGGCCGTTGTCGCCGGGCAGTTCGTTGACCGAATAGACGAAGCGGCGGTCGCGGCTCACGACCAGAAACGACGGATTGACCGTCTGCGCGACCGACACCTGGGTCGCCGCGCCGGTCTTCGTATCGAAGCGAAAGACGTAGATGCCCTCGCTCTTGCCGCTGGTGTAAGTACCGACCAGCATCGTATAGACGCCGTCCGCGGGGACCGGGCCGGAATCTTGCGCATACGCGGGCGAAGCAACAATCGAAACCATGAGCGCGAAACCTCTTATCATCGAGCGGGCGGCCCGCAATAGCGCTGGCCGCCTCGCGCGCCGCGCGCTGCGATCCGCGCGATGCGGACGGGAAGCCGAAAGACAAACACAGGCAGAAACAGAAGCAAAAAGGGAAGTCGAAACTGGGCGCACGGCAACACGCGCTGCGGCATGGCGACTGCGAAGCATGGGACCTCCTCGACATCGGTTGTCTGGTACAGGCTCACGTACGAGCCGGGGTACAAGCGGGTGTAACGGTGTCTGGTCTGCCGCGCCGCGAATCGAATGTCGTTCCGCGTTGTTGTTGTCGAAGTGAGTATAAGAGCGTTAGGTCCGATCATGCAGTGAACCCGCCGCTGCCGCGCGGTCTGCGCCAGTGGCTTGGGTCCCGCGCGGCGGGGCGTTTTTTCAATCGTTTTCTCAATCGCGCATCGCGCGTCTCAACTACGGAGTCTCCATGAACGTCACGCTCAGCCTGGGCCCGCTCGTTTCGCTGATCGCCGGCATCCTGATCCTGGTCATGCCGCGCCTGTTGAACTACATCGTCGCGCTTTATCTGATCATCATCGGCATCATCGGGATCTTCGGCGTGGGCTCGTCTCACCTGTGAGCGACATGCGAGGCGACACCGGGCGCGCGATTTGCGTCCGGTGTCGGCGTGTTTTGGCCGGAAGGGAACGTTAGCGAGTTGCCGACCGTTCGCACGCGCGAGAGCGCGGCAAATGTCAGGCCGTGACATACGCGAGAGGCGGGCATGGCGCGAGATGGACGCGTGCGGGACGCGCGCGAGTTCAACGCGCCACGTGAATAATCGACGTGACGCGACGCGAACGTACGCATACGCAACGCGAAGGCGCACTACCAAAGAGTGCGGCGAATGCGCGGCGTCGTGACGCGAGTACTCGGCTTGCCAGCTCGCGGCGCTATCGCTCAACCATTCGCCAGTTGATCGAGCCGCAGGCGGCCCTGCAACGATAGCGCGCCGACCGCATAATGGTCGGCATCCTGCTGATAGCGCCGGAAGCAGGCGCGCTCGACCAGGAAGGACGCGGCAGTCAGCATCCCGTTGCGGCTCAGCCCGAGCCGGTCATGATCGAGTGGCAGCATGGAATCGCCGGCAAGCTGGCTAGCGGCGGAGAGAATCGTGATGCAATCGGATTTCGAAGGGTTCAGCATGGCTTTCGTCCTCGGAAACGGCGTCTGCATACGCCATGAGCAAGGCCGATTCGCAGTCCGGCCTGTCGCCGGACATCGGCATGAAATCCGATTGTATGCATGGTTTAACAATTTACCAATCCGTGTTTTGCCGCACTATGCGGTGAACCAAACAATGCTGATCGTAGTCCGGTAATAACACCCCTCGAAGCGCGGCTGCTGTCGCCGTCCGTCATAACGACTCGTTTTTCCGACACGTTGTCCATGCCTGCACACATCGAAGACTATGCACTGATCGGCGACGGCCATACCGCCGCGCTCGTCTCCCGCGAGGGTTCCGTCGACTGGCTCTGCTGGCCGCGCTTCGACTCGGGCGCCTGCTTCGCGGCGCTGCTCGGCACGCCCGACAATGGCCGTTGGCTGATCGCCCCCGCCACCCAGGGCGAGGACGGCGCGCCCACCATCACGCGGCGCTACCGCGGCGAAACGCTGATTCTCGAAACCGACTACGAAACGCCCGACGGCGCCGTCACGCTGATCGACTTCATGCCGCCCGGCAACGGCTCCTCGGAGTTGATCCGTATCGTCGTCGGCAAGCGCGGCACCGTGCGAATGAAGATGGAACTCGTGCTGCGCTTCGACTACGGCTTCTCGATTCCGTGGGTCGACAAGCTCAAGCACGACAGCGGCATCAAGGCGATCGTCGGCCCCGACAACGCGGTGCTGCGCACGCCGGTCGAACTCCGCGGCGAAGACATGAAGACCGTCGCCGAATTCACCGTGACCGAAGGCGAGCGCGTGCCGTTCTCGCTCGCGTACGCGGCGTCGCACCTGCGTATTCCGCCCGCACGCGATCCGCACACGTCGCTCGCGCGCACCGAGAATCACTGGCTCGAATGGGCGGCCCGTGGCACCGTCGAGGGACGCTGGGCCGGACCGATTCGCCGCTCGCTGATTACGCTTCGCGCGCTCGCCTACGAGCCGACCGGCGGCATCGTCGCGGCGCCCACCACGTCGCTGCCCGAGCGGCTCGGCGGCACGCGCAACTGGGACTATCGCTACTGCTGGCTGCGCGACGCGACCATCACGCTGCTCGCGATGATGCGCGGCGGCTACTACGACGAAGCCCGCGCCTGGCGCAGCTGGCTCGGCCGCGTGATGGCGGGCGCGCCGAACCAGTTGCAGATCATGTACGGCATCGGCGGCGAGCGGCGTCTGCCCGAAATCGAAATCGGGTGGCTGCCCGGCTACGAGGGCGCGAAACCGGTGCGCGTCGGTAATAACGCGGTCGGGCAGCGTCAGCTCGACGTTTACGGCGAGGTGATGAACGCGCTGCATCTGGCGCGCGTCGGCGGCCTGCAGGCGGACGTCACTGCGTGGAGCGTGCAGTGCGCGATGCTCGAGCACCTGAGCACGATCTGGCGGGAACCCGACGAAGGCATCTGGGAGACCCGCGGCGGCCGCGAGCACTTCACGTTCTCGAAGGTGATGGCGTGGGTCGCGTTCGACCGCGCGATCCGCTCGGCCGAAATGTTCAAGCTCGACGGCCCCCTCGACGAATGGCGCGCGACGCGCGACACGATCCACGCCGACGTCTGCGAGAAAGCGTGGAATCCGGCGCTCAACGCGTTCTCGCAGTACTACGGCAGCGACCAGCTCGACGCGAGCACGCTGCTGATGCCGCTGGTCGCCTTCCTGCCGCCGCAGGATCCGCGCATCAAGGGCACGGTCGAGGCGATCGAGCGCGACCTGATGAACGGCGGCTTCGTGCGACGCTACCGCACCACCGAATACGACGACGGCCTGCCGCCCGGGGAAGGCACCTTTCTTGCATGTTCGTTCTGGATGGTGGACAACCTGGCGCTGCAGGGGCGCGTGCCGGAGGCGATCGAGATGTACGAGCGGCTGCTTGCGCTATGCAACGACGTCGGCCTGCTGTCCGAGGAGTACGACCCGGTCGAAAAACGTCTCGTCGGCAATTTTCCGCAGGCGTTTTCGCACGTGGCGCTGGTGCACACGGGCCTTAACCTGATGAAGCACGAGCAGGAGATGGCGCAGGCGACCGGCCATCCGCCGCATAACGGCATCCGCGCGATGGAGCTTGAGGTGCAGGCAAGCCCTGATAGCGGCGAAGCAGCATCGCCACTAGCATGACGCCGTGACAATTTGCGCACCCTAAAAGGCGAGAATTGTTGCGTTGCACAAGTCTGCCTTGTTCTATATCATCAATCCGACTGTCGGCCAACAATAATGTGCCAACAACCAGAATGGCCCGCCGCAACGCCTCACGCGTGTTTGCGAAGCCCAATGCGAACCGCTTAATACGGAGCAAACATGCTCTATCAATTTCATGAATTCCAGCGGGCGATGTTGAGCCCCCTCACCGCCTGGGCTCAGGCCGCATCGAAATCATTTGCGAATCCGGCCAGTCCGCTAGCTTATGTGCCGGGCGCCACGCGCCTTTCCGCCGGCTACGAACTGCTTTACCGGCTCGGAAAGGATTACGAAAAACCCGAGTTCAATATTCACCAGATTGTCAAAGATGGGCATAACATTCCGATCGTCGAGCAGACCTTCATCGAAAAGCCGTTTTGCCGTCTGATGCGCTTCAAGCGTTTCGCCGACGACAGCGAAGCTGTCAACCAATTGAAAGACGAGCCTGTCGTGCTCGTCTGCGCGCCGTTGTCGGGACACCACGCCACGCTGCTGCGCGACACCGTGCGCACGTTGCTGCAAGACCACAAGGTCTACATCACCGACTGGATCGACGCTCGCATGGTGCCGTTCGAAGCGGGCGAGTTCGGTCTGAACGACTACATCGCGTATATCCAGGAATTCATTCGCCATATCGGCGCGAAGAATCTGCACGTGATCTCGGTGTGCCAGCCGACCGTGCCGGTACTGGCCGCCATTTCACTGCTCGCGAGCCGCGGCGAGGATACGCCGCGCACGATGACCATGATGGGCGGGCCGATCGACGCACGAAAGAGCCCGACCTCGGTCAATTCGCTCGCCACGCAGCACTCGTACGAATGGTTTGAGAACAACGTGATTTTCACCGTGCCGCCGAACTATCCCGGCGCGGGCCGCAAGGTCTATCCGGGCTTCCTGCAGCACACCGGTTTCGTCGCGATGAATCCGGAGCGTCACGCGGCGTCGCATTGGGATTTCTACCAAAGCCTGTTGCGAGGCGATGAGGACGACGCCGAAGCGCATCGCCGCTTTTACGACGAGTACAACGCGGTGCTCGACATGGACGCCGATTATTACCTCGACACGATCCGCATCGTGTTCCAGGAATTCCGTCTTGCCGAGGGCACGTGGGTCGTCAACGGTGAGCGGGTGCGGCCGCAAGACATCACGACGACCGCGCTGTTCACGATCGAGGGCGAACTCGACGACATTTCCGGCGACGGCCAGACCTACGCGGCGCATGACCTGTGCAGCGGCATTCCGGCGAAGAACAAGCGTCACTTCACCGCGGAAAAATGCGGTCACTACGGGATTTTCTCGGGCCGCCGCTGGCGCACGATCATTTACCCGCAATTGCGCGACTTCATTCTCGAGCACAACAAGGCAGCAAGAACGACGAAAGAAAAAGTCGAAGCCTGAGCATTAAACTTGCAATAGCATTGATAAAGCCAATGGCCTCCTTCGAGGCCGTTGCTTTTTTGTCGCGCTTCGTTCGTGATACTGATTGTTTACCGCGGCAGTGGTCCGCGCAGTTCCCGCCCGTTACTTTCTCAGCAGATACGCGAGCAGCAGTTCGGTATTCATCTGGATCACCTCGCCGCGTTCGGCGGCGCTGCTGAAGTCGCGGCCGAGCGTCGCTTCGAGCGTGAAACGGTTCGACACGATGTAGTAGCCCATGCCCGAAAGCGTCACATAAAAGCGCAAAGGGTCGACGTTGGTGCGAAACAGCCCCGCGCGTTGCCCCCGTTCGAGAATGCCGCCGAGCGTGGCAACGATCGGCGAGATCATTTCGCGTATGCGCGTCGACTTCTGCATATAGCGTGCTTCATGCAGATTCTCATTGTTGATGAGCCGCAGCAACTCGGGATGGTCACGGTAGTAGTCCCACACGAAATGCGCGAGACGCGTAACGGCCTCGACGGGCGCGATTCCATTGAGTTCGAGCGTGCGTTCCGCTTCGTTGAGCGCGCTGAACGCGTGCTCGAGTACCGCGGTGAATAGTTGCTCCTTGCTACCGAAGTAGTAATAGAGCATACGTTCATTGGTTTCCGCGCGGCGGGCGATCTGATCGACTCGTGCGCCGAACAGTCCTCCATTTGCAAACTCTTCGGCCGCCGCAAGCAGAATGCGGCGCCTCGTGCCTTCAGGATCTCTTTTGATTTTCGGCTGATTCATGGTGGCATCGTCTTCGTGAGCCGCGTTGTCCGGATCGCGCCGCCGGCCTCTCCTCGAGCCTTGCAGTGGGCGGCGTTTAGCGGGCGCGTCGTGGTTGGGAAACACACCCTTTTCTGCGGTCTTTCGAATGAAGCGCTTCGATTATGGCACATGGATTGCGAATGGCAATCCGGGAAATCGGCGATAATGTGCTATTTATTTCAGGCTGTGCGATCGCACGGCAAGCCCCCACGTCGTGACCGTGACAGACGTCAAAACACTCGCGGATCGCATCGAAGATCTGCTGCCCCAAACGCAATGCACGAAGTGCGGTTATCCCGCATGCCGTCCGTATGCCGAAGCCGTCGCTAGCGGCGACGCAAACTATAATCAGTGCCCGCCCGGCGGTACCGAGGGCATCGCGCGCCTCGCCGCGCTGCTCGGCAAACCGGTGATTCCGCTCAATTCCGCCAATGGCGTCGAACGTCCGCGTCCCTTGGCGGTTATCGACGAACAGGTGTGTATCGGCTGCACGCTGTGCATGCAGGCCTGTCCCGTCGACGCGATAGTTGGCGCACCGAAACAGATGCACACCGTGATCGCCGAGCTATGTACCGGCTGCGACCTGTGCGTGCCGCCCTGTCCGGTCGACTGCATCGCGATGCTGCCCGTGACCGGCGAGGCCACTGGCTGGAACGCCTGGAGCCAGAGCCAGGCCGACGCGGCGCGGGCGCGTCATGATCGCCACGAGACGCGTCTCGCGCGCGAGCGCGACGCCGCCGAAGCGCGTGCTGCGGCGCGGCGAGCGGCGAGCGCGAGCGCGCCGGCGGCTGCGCCGGCCGCGGTGCAGGCCAGCGGCACCACAGCGCCGTCCGATCCTTCCGCTTCACCGCTCGCGGGCGACGCCGAAGCGAAGAAACGCGCGATCATCCAGGCCGCGCTCGAACGCGCGCGCAAGAAGAAGGAAGACATGGCCGCGACCGGCCAAGGACCGATGAACACCGAGAACGTCAGCGCCGACGTGCAGGCCCAGATCGACGCCGCCGAAGCGCGCCGCCGCCGTCTCGGCCTCGCCAGCGGCGACGACACGCGCGGCTCCGAGCAGCCGTCCAACGAGTCGAGCCCGCCGTCCGACTCGCCACCGGCCGCGCGCTGATCGCGCCGGCGCGTCCCGCCCCACCCACACAGACCCGCTCCGCATGAACGCGAACAAACGCCGCGCGATCTACGAAACGCTTCAGAGCCTGAATCCGCATCCGACCACCGAGCTCGAATACACGACGCCGTTCGAACTGCTGATCGCGGTACTGCTGTCGGCGCAAGCGACCGACGTCTCGGTCAACAAGGCGATGCGCAAGATGTTCCCGGTCGCGAACACGCCGCAGAAGGTGTTCGACCTCGGCGAGGAAGGTGTCGCGAGCTATATCAAGACGATCGGTCTGTATCGCACGAAGGCGAAGAACGTGATCGCCACCTGCCGCATCCTGCTCGACCAGTACGGCGGCGAGGTGCCCGAGGATCGCGAGGCGCTCGAAGGGCTGCCGGGCGTCGGCCGGAAAACGGCCAACGTGATCCTGAACACGGCGTTCGGCCATCCGACTATTGCGGTCGACACGCACATTTTCCGCGTCGCCAACCGCACCGGCCTCGCGCCCGGCAAGGACGTGCGCGCGGTCGAAGCGGCACTCGAGAAAGTCACGCCCGCCGAATTCAGGCAGGACGCGCACCACTGGCTGATCCTGCATGGACGCTATGTGTGCAAGGCGCGCCGCCCCGAATGCTGGCATTGCGCGATCGAGCCGCTGTGCGAGTTCCGGCCGAAGACCCCGCCACCCGATCTCTAGACGCGCACCCGCTCCAAACCCGAGGTCGTGCGCCCGCCTGCGGTCCGCGCGGCCGCCGCGTAAAATAACGCTTACCCGCAGTGCGCAGCGCTGATATGCAAGTTCGCGCACCATCGGGTTTCACACACGCCCCACGCCACGCACCGGTTCCACGATGTTCAATCCCAGCCGCGACGAAGTTCGTCTCTTTTTCACCGACACCTGGCGCAAACAGCGCCAGGGCGAGATTCTGACGCCGCTCGAGGCGATCGCCGCCGACTGGATCGTCGAGCATCCGGAATATCACGCCGACCTCACCGACGGCCCGGCCGCCCAGGCGCAGGACTATTCGCCGGAGCGCGGGCAGACTAATCCTTTCCTGCACCTGTCGATGCATCTGGCGATCTCCGAGCAGCTGTCGATCGACCAGCCGCCCGGCATTCGCGCCGCGCACGAGCGGCTTGCCGCGCGCCTCGGCTCGACGCACGAGGCGCAGCACGCGATCATGGACTGCCTCGGCGAAACCATCTGGGAAGCGCAGCGCACCGGTACGCCGCCCGACACCGACGCGTACCTTCAGCGCATCGAACGGCGCGCGACCCGCGACTGAAGCCACTGAAGCGGGTGAAAACTCCAGCGCCGCAAGACCCAAGCGCGCCCGGGTACGACGTCCCCAAAGCAAAACACCCCGCCGAAGCGGGGTGTTTTGCTTTTGAAGCTTCGGGGCGAAATCGACGCCCGACGCTTACTTCTTCTGCACGAGGTCGCCGTCCAGCGATTCGACGTAAGCGGCGATGTCCTTCATGTCGCTTGGCGACAGGCTCTGCACCTGCGCCTGCATGATCGCGTTGTTGCGGCCGAAGTGCGGATTGCCGGTACCCATCTGGTACTGACGCAGCGCCCAGAACACGTAGTCAGCATGTTGACCGGCCAGCTTCGGATACTCCGGGCTCACCGGCTTGTTCAGGTTGACACCGTGGCACGCCGCGCAGTTGTGGCTGTCGGCAAGCACCTTGCCTTTGCCCGCGTCGGCCGCGTGGGCGACGTTCGCCGCCGCCAGACCGATTACCGCCGCCGCGCCGACCGCCTTGAATACCGTATGGAGTGCCTGTTGGGGCTTGATCATGAAATCTCCTATCCCGCGAATTGGATGTGCTGTGACCGACGCCGATCACTTGTTGGGATTGTTTTTCGAGGCGGCAGTTTGCGCTGCGTAGTATGCGGCGATGTCGGCAATGTCCTGATCCGACAGCGACGTCGCGATCGCGTGCATGGTGTCGAAATGGCGGTCGCCCTTCTTGTAGGCGTGCAAAGCGTTTTCGAGGTACGCCTGATTCTGCCCGCCGAGCTTCGGCACACGGAAAACCTCTGGATAAGCCGTGCGGTACTCAGGGATGCCGTGGCAGCCGATACACATCGCGACCTTGTCCTGGCCCGCCTTGGCGTTGCCTACGACATCCGCTGCTTGCGCACTGGCCGCGTAGCCCGCGAGCACCGACAGCGCTGCGATCACGACGTGTTTGCCGACGAATTTATTCATAGATGTAACCTGGCTTGAGGGGAATCGGGTGCCCGGAAAGGCAGCGGTCCGCGCCGTTCTTTTTGTAGGGTAGCCACTGTAGGGTAGCCACGCAGGCCAAAAAAATCGGGCTCATTGTACCGCGACGCCGCGCCGAACGTCCACCAGACGCGGGAGCCGCGCAACGCCCGCCGGAACGGACCGCAGGCCATCCCCACGACGGCTTCGCAACGGCACCACAGCAGTCCCGCAGCGGCACCGCCCCAGCATCGCCGCGCGGGCTGACACCCTACGTGACCCGGTTTCAGGCCAACAGGCCTTCTGACTTATACTGGGTTTTTCCCGCACAAGAGCATCTCGCCATGCGTTTCGAAGGCTCATCGCAGTACGTCGCCACCGACGACCTCAAGCTCGCGGTCAACGCCGCGATGACGCTCAGGCGTCCGCTGCTGATCAAGGGCGAACCCGGCACCGGCAAGACCATGCTCGCCGAGGAAGTCGCCGCCGCGCTCGGCATGCCGCTGCTGCAATGGCACATCAAATCGACCACCAAGGCCCAGCAGGGGCTCTACGAATACGACGCGGTGTCGCGTTTGCGCGATTCGCAGCTCGGCGACGAGCGCGTGAAGGACATCCGCAATTACATCGTCAAAGGCGTGCTGTGGGAGGCATTCGAATCGGACGAGCAGAGCGTGCTGCTGATCGACGAGATCGACAAAGCCGACATCGAATTCCCGAACGACCTGCTGCGCGAACTCGACCGCATGGAGTTCTACGTGTACGAGACGCGCGAACTGGTGCGCGCGAAGCATCGCCCGCTCGTGATCATCACGTCGAACAACGAAAAGGAGTTGCCCGACGCGTTCCTGCGGCGCTGCTTCTTCCACTACATCAAGTTTCCGGATGCGGCGACGATGCAGCAGATCGTCGACGTGCACTACCCCGGCATCAAGAAGGATCTGCTCGCCGCGGCGCTGCAGAGCTTCTTCGAACTGCGCAACGTCGCGGGACTGAAGAAGAAGCCGTCCACCTCCGAACTGCTCGACTGGCTCAAGCTGCTGCTCGCCGAAGACATCCCGCCCGAAGCACTGCGCTCGTCCGATCACAGGCAGATCGTGCCGCCGCTGCGCGGCGCGCTGCTGAAGAACGAACAGGACGTGAGCCTGTTCGAGCGGCTGCTGTTCATGAACCGCAACAACCGTTGAGCGGGCGCCGTGCCGCAGGACATCCAGCATGCTGATCGACTTTTTCTACTCGCTGCGCGCCGCCCGACTGCCGGTCTCGGTGAAGGAATACCTGACGCTGCTCGAAGCGCTGAAGGCCAACGTGATCGCGCCGTCGCTCGACCAGTTCTACTACCTCGCACGCATCACGCTCGTGAAGGACGAGCAGTACTTCGACAAGTTCGACCAGGCGTTCGGCGCCTTTTTCAACGGTGTCGCCGCGACCTCGGAGCTGGCGTTCGACGTTCCGCTCGACTGGCTGAAGAAGAAGCTGCAACGTGATCTGTCGCCCGAGGAAAAGGCGCAGATCGAGGCGATGGGCGGCATCGACAAGCTGATGGAGCGGCTGAAAGAACTGTTCGACGAGCAGAAGGAGCGCCACGAGGGCGGCAACAAATGGATCGGCACCGGCGGCACGTCGCCGTTCGGCAATGGCGGCTATAACCCCGAGGGCGTGCGCATCGGCGGCGACGCGGCTGGCAATCGCACGGCCGTCAAGGTCTGGGAAGCGCGCGCGTATCGCGACTACGACGACCAGGTCGAAATCGGCACGCGCAACATCAAGGTGGCGCTGCGGCGGTTGCGCCGTTTCGCCCGCGAAGGCGCCGTGCAAGAGCTCGATCTACCCGACACGATCCGCAGCACTGCCGCGAACGCCGGCTGGCTCGATCTGAAGATGGTGCCCGAGCGGCACAACAACGTGAAGGTGCTGATGCTGCTCGACGTCGGCGGCTCGATGGACGATCACGTGAAGCGCACCGAAGAGCTGTTCTCCGCCGCCAAGGCCGAGTTCAAGCACCTCGAGTTCTACTATTTCCACAACTGCGTGTACGACTTCCTGTGGAAGAACAACCGCCGTCGCCATGCCGAGCGCACGCCGACGTGGGACCTGCTGCACAAGTTCACACCCGACTACAAGCTGATCTTCGTCGGCGACGCGACGATGAGCCCATACGAAGTGTTGCAGCCGGGTGGCTCTGTCGAGTACAACAACGCCGAGGCCGGCGCGGTGTGGCTACGCCGGCTCGCCGACCATTTCCCGCACTTCGCGTGGCTGAACCCGGAACCGGAAGCGCTGTGGCCGTACCGGCAGTCGGTCAGCGCGATCCGCGAGGTGCTGGGCCACCGCATGTATCCGCTGACGCTCGCGGGCCTCGAGACGGCCATGCGGGTGCTGAGCAAGTAAGGGCCGCCGGTCAACGCTCCCCGTCCTGACGCCTCAACCTCACAACAACAAGCCTTCGCATGAGTTCGCCCCCGTCGCCCCAGCTGTCCCCCGCCGCCACGCCGCCGAGGCGCTTCAATCCGCTCGCCGATACCTCGCTGTCGACGATCGTCGCCGGCTTCGTCGCGGCGATGACCGGCTACACGAGCTCGCTCGTGCTGATGTTCCAGGCGGGCCAGGCCGCGCATCTGAGCGACGCGCAGATTTCATCATGGATCTGGGCGCTGTCGATCGGCATGGGCCTCTGCACGATCGGCCTGTCGCTGCGCTTTCGCGCGCCGATCGTGATCGCGTGGTCGACGCCGGGCGCGGCGCTGCTGGTGTCGTCGCTGCCGCATGTGCAGTATGCCGAGGCGATCGGCGCGTTCATCTTCTGCGCGGCGCTGCTGACGCTGGTCGGCATCACCGGCTGGTTCGACGCGCTGATGAAGCGGATTCCGTCCGGCCTCGCGTCGGCGCTGCTCGCGGGCATCCTGTTCGAGATCGGCATCGAGATTTTCCGCGCCGCGCAGTTCCAGACCGCGCTCGTGCTGACGATGTTCTTCACCTACCTGATCGTCAAACGGTTCGCACCGCGCTACGCGATTCCCACGACCCTGGTGGCCGGCACGGCTGCAGCCGGCGGCCTCGGGCTGCTCGACTTCAGCCACTTTCACGTCGCGCTCGCGAATCCGGTGCTGACGATGCCGTCGTTTTCGGTGGCGGCGTGCGTGAGCATCGGCATTCCGCTGTTCGTGGTCGCGATGGCCTCGCAAAACGTGCCGGGCATCGCGGTGCTGCGCGCCGACGGCTACACGACACCGTCCGCGCCGCTGATCGCGACGACCGGCGTCGCATCGCTCGTGCTCGCGCCGTTCGGCTCCCACGGCATCAATCTTGCGGCGATCACGGCGGCGATCTGCACTGGCCCCGAAGCGCATGAAAACTCCGCCAGGCGGTACACGGCGGCCGTGTGGGGCGGCATTTTCTATCTGCTCGCGGGGGTGTTCGGCGCGACGATCGCCGCGCTGTTCGCCGCGTTCCCGAAGGAGCTGGTCGTCTCGGTCGCGGCGCTCGCGCTGTTCGGCTCGATCATGAGCGGGCTCGCCAATGCAATGCAGGATACGAGGCAGCGCGAGGCGGCGCTCGTCACCTTCATGGTGACCGCCTCGGGGCTCACGCTGCTGTCGATCGGCTCGGCGTTCTGGGGGCTGGTCGCCGGCGTGGTGACGCAAGCTGTGCTGAACGCGCGGCGCGTGTGAACGGATCGCCACGCCCGGCTGTCGCTACCCGGTGTTCATACCATCCTCGGCGATCCGCCATAGAATAGAAGTATCCGGCAGCGTTTCCCGGCGCCATCGTGGGACGCGCTGCGGCTTGATCCGCGGCCGCCGCCGCCGGCTGGTTTCTATGCTCGGTCCAGCCGGCGCGGCGGCGTCCTCACTTCTCCTGAACCACGGCGCGTATGCGCCCTGAAGGCCCGAACATGACAACCGCACTCGACCAACTCAAGCAATACACCACCGTGGTGGCCGACACCGGCGACTTCCAGCAGCTCGCGCAGTACAAGCCGCGGGATGCGACCACCAATCCGTCGCTGATTCTGAAGGCCGTGCAAAAAGACGACTACCGGCCGCTGCTCGAAAAGACCGTGAAGGCGCATGCGTCGAAGCCGGTCGGTGCGATCATCGACCAGTTGCTGATCGCGTTCGGCACCGAAATCCTGAAGATCATCCCGGGGCGGGTGTCGACCGAAGTCGACGCGCGCCTGTCGTTCGACATCGAAGGCTCGATCGCGAAAGGCCGCGAGCTGATCGCGCTGTATAAGGAACACGGCATCGAGCGCGAGCGCGTGCTGATCAAGCTCGCGTCGACGTGGGAAGGCGTGCGCGCGGCCGAGGTGCTGCAGAAGGAAGGCATCCACTGCAACATGACGCTGCTGTTCTCGCTCGCGCAGGCGGCCGCCTGCGCGGAAGCGGGCGCGCAGCTGATCTCGCCGTTCGTCGGCCGCATCTACGACTGGTACAAGAAGAGCGCCGGCAGCGCGTGGGACGAAGCGAAAGACGGCGGCGCCAACGATCCGGGCGTCAAGTCGGTGCGCCGCATCTACGGGTACTACAAGAAGTTCGGCTACAAGACCGAGGTGATGGGCGCGAGCTTCCGCACCACCTCGCAGATTCTGGAACTGGCCGGCTGCGACCTGCTGACGATCAGCCCCGACCTGCTGCAAAAGCTGCACGAGAGCACCGACAAGGTCGAGCGCAAGCTGTCGCCGGAGGCATCGCACGACGCGGACATCGAGCGCGTGCCGGTCGACGAAAAGTCGTTCCGCTTTCTCGTCAACGACGAAGCGATGGCGACCGAGAAGCTCGCCGAAGGCATCCGCACGTTCGCCGCCGACGCGATGAAGCTGGAAAAGCTGATCGAAACGCTGCGCTGATCCACCCGAAGCCATCATCCATCGCAGGCGGCGCTGAACCTCACGGTTCAGCGCCGTTTCTCGTTAGGAACGACGGCGCCGGTCCAACCCCTGACCATGGAGACGATCATGTACGTTCAGCCCTACGTGTTTTTCAACGGCCGTTGCCAGGAAGCGCTCGACTACTACACCGACAAGCTCGGTGCCCAGGTGACCTTCAAGATGCTGTACAAGGAAGCGCCGCCGGACGCGCACAACCCGCCGCGCCCGGAGCTCGCCGACAAGATCATGCACGCCAACGTGCAGCTGGGCACGACCGCGTGGATGGCTTCCGACGGCAACTGCGACCCGGCGGCCGGCCCATTCAACGGCTTCAGCCTGTCGTTGACCGTCGACGACGGCGCGTCGGCGCAAACCTGCTTCAACGCACTCGCCGACGGTGGCCAGGTCGTGATGCCGTTCCAGCAAACGTTCTGGAGCAAGGGCTTCGGGATGGTGGTGGACCGCTTCGGCCTGATGTGGATGGTCACGCTGCCGCCGCAGGCTTGAGGATCAGCCCCGCCTAAGCGATCCGCGCCGCCCGCGCATGCCGCTCGATATTCCAGTTCGGCTCCGTCTCCAGCAATAGCGCGCGCAGTCGGTCCACCTGCTCCGCGAGCCGCTGGCCGAGCCAGTACGGTCCTTGCCAGTCGGGCGGCAGCGTGGTGGCCGCGTGGCCATGCCGTTTCGCGAGCGGGGCGGCCGCTGGAATGCCGAAGCGCGTCGGGCGGCCAAAACGCAGCCCGCGCGCGGTGGACAGCAGGATCGCGCGCACGGCGCGCACCTCCGCGCCGCACTGCGCCGCGTAGGCGGTGCGCGCGGCGGCGTCCGCGTTCATCAGCGGGCCCGTCGCCAGCAGTTCGAGCGAACTGAGTACCGCGCGATGCAGCCGCTGGATCTCCTCGAGCTTCGTCTGCGGCACGTCGATTTCTTTCGCGACCGACGGCATCAGCGAGCGCAGTTGCACGAGCCGCTTATTGATCTGCAGGAAGCGCTTGACCTGCTCCTCCTCGGTGATCGTCTCGCCGTCGAGCAGCCGCGCGTAGATGCCCGCGCATTCGCGCAAATTGGCGGCGAGCCCATAGCGCCACGAATACGTGGCGTGCAGCGGCAAGGCAAACGAAAAGGCCAGCGCAATCACGATGCCGATCAACACGTTCAGCGTGCGCCATAGGCCAACGTCGATCAGATTGTCGCCATGGCCCGCGACGATGCACATCGTGATCGCGGTCAACAGCCCCACATAGCCGGACGAGCCGATCGCGAACCACGCGCAGATCGACGCGATGATCGCCTCCAGTACGTAGGTGAGCGGCAGCGAACCGATGAGATTCTGCTGCACGATCAGCAGGAGCCCGATCGATGCGCCTAGCAGCGTGCCGGCCGCGCGTTCTGCCGCTTTCTTGCGGATATTGCCGTGATGCTGCAAGCCGCCGATCACGACCAGCAGCGTCACCGACGACCAGATGCCGTGCGGAATGTCGATGCCGGTCGTCGCGAGAATCGACACCAGCATCGCGAGCCCGACGCGCAGGCTATGCAGCACCTTCGCGTGCCGGTAGCGGTAATACGGCGACGTGACCGCGCGCACCATCCGGCTGAGCGCCGCGCGGCGCGGAATCAGGTTGGGAGTATCGGCAGCAGGCATGGCGGCGCGCGGCGAACGCGTGAAAGGACGGTACCGCTATCCTGCCCTGAAGTGCCCCGCAAACACAAACGCCCGCCAACTTTCGTTGGCGGGCGTCGCGTTTTTCGGAGCTTGAGGTTGCAGCCGGTTCAGCCTTCGACGATGTCCAGATAGTCTTCCGGACGCGTGCGGTCCTCGGCGCGCTGCATGCCCACCGCGCGCACGAACAGGCTCACCACCACCGACACCACGAGGTTCACGATCAGCGACCACACCGCCGCATAGCCCGGAATCGCCATGCCGAACAGGTGGATCGTGAAGATCGAGCTCGCGAGCTTCAGCGACATCGCCATCCACGTGCCGGTCGCGATACCGGCCGCCCAGCCGATCAACAGACCCCGATAGTCGAGCACGCGCGTGTACAGACCGAGCACGATGGCCGGCAGCGTCTGGATGATCCAGATGCCGCCGAGCAGCTGGAGCTGGATAGCGTACGTGAGCGGCAGACCGAGGATGAACGCGACCGCGCCGACCTTGACGATCAGCGACACCAGCTTCGCGACGTTGGTCTCCTGGTCGTGCGTCATGTTGCGGTTGATGAACTCCTTGTGCACGTTACGCGTGTACAGATTAGCCGCCGCGATCGACATGATCGCCGCCGGCACCAGCGCGCCGATACCGATCGCCGCGAACGCGACGCCGACGAACCACGACGGGAAGAAGTGCAGGAACAGCGCCGGCACCGCGAAGTTCGGGCCGAAGGCCTTGAAGTACGGCGCGAACTCCGGCATGTCCTTCACGCCGGCCGCGAGCGCCATGAAGCCGAGCAGCGCGAGCAGGCCGAGCACCAGCGAATACGCCGGCAGCAGCGCCATGTTGCGGCGGATCGTGTTGCCCGATTTCGACGACAGCACCGCGGTGATCGAGTGCGGATACAGGAACAGCGCGAGCGCCGAACCCACCGCGAGCGTCGCGTACGCGCTATAGCCGTTCAGGCTCGAGACGTCCGGCGATTTCAGCAGCAGCTTGGCCGGCGGCACCGCGCCGAAGATATGGCCGAAGCCGCCCAGCTGCGGCGGAATCACGATGATCGCGGCGAAGATCGTCACGTAGATCAGGATGTCCTTGACGACCGCGATCATGGCCGGCGCGCGCAGGCCCGACGTGTACGTGTAGGCCGCGAGGATCGCGAACGCGATGATGAGCGGCAGATCGCCGACGAAGCCGGTCGTGTCGAAACCGAGCGCGCCGATCACCACTTCGATACCGACCAGCTGCAGCGCGATGTACGGCATCGTCGCGACGATGCCGGTCACGGCGACCGCGAGCGCCAGCATGCGGCTGCCGTAGCGGGCCGACACGAAGTCCGCCGACGTCACGTAGCCGTGCCGCTTCGCGATGCTCCACAGCTTCGGGAACACGACGAACGCGAACGGATAGATCAGGATCGTGTACGGCAGCGCGAAGAAGCCCGTTGCCCCCGCGCCGAACACGAGCGCCGGCACCGCGATGAAGGTGTAGGCGGTGTACAGGTCGCCGCCCAACAGAAACCACGTGACGATCGTGCCGAAGCGCCGGCCGCCGAGGCCCCACTCTTCAATGTGGGCGAGATCGCCGCGGCGCCAGTGGGCCGCGACGAAGCCGAGAACCGTGACACCGATGAAAAACAGAACGAAGACGAAAGTTGCAATGGGGTTCATTATTGCGCGCCCCCGTTCGGGCGACCGGTATAGCGGGACCGGGTCTTCGAGTAGACGAACGCGGTGATGACCGCGCTGATCAGCACCCACAGCAGCTGATACCAGTAGAAAAACGGGAAATCGAACAGTTGCGGCTCGATCCGGTTGTAGGACGGTACCCAGATCATCGCGATCCAGGGTAGCAGCAATAGCCAGAGCCAGTGCTTGCTGGCCTTCTTCACGTCGGCGTCGTGAGCCATGACGTCTCCTGTTTCCTATTTAGAATTTGTCTGCCCGCGGTCGATGGCAGGTGGAACTCAGCGGGTGGTCGTCCCGCGTTAGCCACGGGCGCCCCGAAAGCTTCGAAAGAGTATAGGAGTGGCGAACGCCCGGTCAAGCAGGGCGGACCCGAGGCGCACTGGCGTGGGACAAGGCGTCGGCCGGATCGACGACGCCCGCCGGATCGCGTCGCTCAGATCGCGAACGATGCGCCCGTCTGCCCTGTCGATTCGCGCAGGCCCTTGATCCACTTGCGCGCCGGCAAGCCGAGCTCGGCTTCGATCAGCTTCGCGCGCCCCTCGAGCGCGGCGAACGGCACGTCGAGCGCGGGGCCCGAGAACGCGATCACGATGCGGTTGCCATCGTGCACTTCGGGCAGCGCGACGACGCGGCCGTCGAAGGCTTCGTTCAGACGCTTCATGTTGCGCACGAAGCTCGGATGGTCGCCGAACAGATTCACCGTGACGATGCCCGCGTCGGTCAGACACGCGCGCGCCGCGCGGTAAAAGCCCACGCTGTCGAGCACCGGGCCGCGCGCGGTCGCGTCGTAGACGTCGATCTGCAGTGCGCCGATGGTGCCGTGGTTCGCGCTGTCATTGACGAAGTCCCACGCATCGGTTTCGTGCACGCTCAGACGCGCGTCGTCGGACGGCAGCCCGAACATCGTGCGCGCGGCCACGACGACCGCCGGATTCAGTTCGACGGCTTCGACCTTCGCGCTCTTCAGAAAGCGGTGCGCGAACTTGGTCAGCGACGCGGCGCCCAGGCCGAGCTGCACGATGCGCTTCGGCGTTTCGAGGAACAGCAGCCACGCCATCATCTGCTGCGCGTATTCGAGTTCGATGTGATCGGGCTTGCGCAGACGCATCGCGCCTTGCACCCATTCCGTGCCGAAATGCAGGTAGCGCACGCCGCCCTCTTCGGAGAACGTCACTGGCGCAAAACGCGGTTTGCGCGGTGTTTCGATTCGCGGTGCGTCGTGAATGTCATTGTCGACGGCGCGGCTCGCGTTGCGTGCGGCTTTCGGCGCCGGTTTGCGCGCCATTTTCTGCTTACCGCCGTGGACTTCGGCGTCCCGGTGGCGGAAAGCGCGCGCCTCGGCCGAAGCGCGTTTGATCAGTTTCGTCATGTGTGGATGTCGCGCCGTGGGCGCACTATTTCGGTCGACCGAGAGCATAGCATTCGCTGCGGCGCGCGATGTCGCGCAAACGTTTTCGAACTGCATCAACAAAAAATTTTGACGGCCGCTATGTCGCGGCATATTGCGCCATCACGCCACGCGCAAACGATTCACCGATCGTTTTGTCGCCGTTCTTCCCATCTGCAGCGCGGTTTGCGGCGCGCTTCCTCGCAGTCCTGCCCTCCTTGGCCCGTTAAAGAGTCCCTGCCGCGATGTCGTAAACGGGCGTACAGGCAATGGCTGCCGACCCATGCGACGCAATTGCGTCGCGTCGCGCAGCTGCAACTACAAAACCGCGCTGCAGGGGAATTACATTGAATCGTCAACAGTCGTGGACGCGCACAGCGGCGCCCGGCGAGGTCATCTATTCCGAGGGCTACTCGGGTGAGCCCGTCGTTTTTCTGATCACGGAAGGCAAGGTCGAGCTTTCCACTCGCTGCGACGACAAGAAGGTCGTCGTCGCGACGCTCGGCCGAGGCGAATTTTTCGGTGAAGCCGCGTTGCTTGCTGCCGAGCCGCGCAGCAATACCGCGAAGGCGCTGACGTTCTGTCAACTGACCGTCGTGCCGGCCAGCGTGCTCGATGACGAGATCGAACGCGTGTCGCCGCTGCTGCGCCATATCACGCGCACGCTGATTCGTCGCGTGAAGCGCAAGGACGATCTGCTCGCAACCTATACGCACGCCGATTTTCTCCCCGGCGTGCTGTCGTATGCGCACGTGCTGACGCTGATGTCGCACGGCGAACGGCGCGAGGCGAACGACAGTTGGGGACGCCGTCCACTGCAAGCGCAGGCCGAGGAAATCTCGGTGCCGCTCGTCGAAGTGATCAAGAAGTGCCGCGCGATTGCCGGCCATTCGCGTCCGCACGTGATGGCGATGCTCAAGCGGATGGAGAAGCTCAACCTCGTGACGATCGAGGCCGCGCAGCCGGGGCAACTCGGTAACGTGTCGACCGAATACTCGGCGTATGACGGCGCGGCCGCGCGCCAGGTCGTCACGTTCGACGCCGCGCGCATCGTCGATCGCGCGCAGCAGGTTGCGGACAGCGAGCTCGATATCGCGGTGAGCAGCGAGCTCGAACTGATCGAGCTGACCGATCTGGAAGCGCTGATCGGCGTCGACAAGACGTTGATTCTGAACAAGCTGTCGCACGGCGAGATCGCCGACGAGGTCTTCGCCTTCCGTAAGTCGAAGGTACTGACCTATGTCGAGCAGCAAGGTGTCGCGTATTTCTCGCGGCGCACGACGCGCCAGAGCGGCGCGCTGAATTCGCTCGACGATCTCGCGTTCGTCGACCAGCGCACGCTGTTCGACGTCGTCAGTGGCTTCGATACGTACGATCTCGCCAAGCTGCTCGCGAGCGTCGACGGCCGGCCGGTGGCGGAGCGCCTGCTGTCGGTGATGACCGAAGTGCGCCGCAACGAGGTGTCGTGGGTGATGCGGCGCGATATCAAGATCGATACGGTCGAAATTAGCGACATCGAGCAACGGCTGCTCGACGCGGTGAAGACGCTGAAGGCACCGCCCGCGCCGCTCGCGGCGCTGCAGGACGCCGCGCGCTAAGCGGTTTGACGGCGCGCCGTTGCTGATACGCGCAAGCGCGAGTGCGGCGCCGTTCGAGGAAAACTATGGATCTGTTGACGTTATTCGGTGTGCTGTTCGGTGGAGCGGCAATCGTTTTTGGCTTCGCGCTCGAAGGCGGGCATTTTCTGACGCTGTTCCAGTACGAGGCGTTCGTCATCGTGCTCGGCGGCACGCTCGGCGCGGTGATGATCCAGAACACGTGGGCACGTTTTTTCGACGCGGTGAAGCTGCTCGGCCTCGCGTTCACGCGCGCACGGCAGGTGGACCGGAAGAGCCTGTCGGATCTGCTCGAATGGGGTGACCAGGCGAAGCTCAACGGCCTGCTCGCGTTCGAATCGATGGATGTCAGCGGCATTCATCCGTTCGCCAGACGCGGGCTCGAACTGCTCGCGAACGGCGTATCGACCGCCGTGCTCGAAGATGCGCTGCAGCGCGAGCTCGATGCGTATGCGCGCAATCACATGGCGGCGGCGCGCGTGTGGCAGCAGGCGGGCGGCTATGCGCCGACCTTCGGCATTCTCGGCTCGGTGCTCGGGCTGATCCAGGTCACCAATCACATTCTCGACCCGGCGCAACTCGGCTCGGGGATCGCGACGGCGTTCGTCGCCACGTTGTATGGTCTCGCGCTCGCGAATCTGGTGTTTCTGCCGCTGTACGGCAAGCTCCAGGCGCAGGTCGACAGTGAAGTGCGGTTTCGCCGGCTTTATCTCGACGGACTGCTCGCGATTTCGCGCAAGGAGTCGCCGCATACGATCGAGACGCGCCTGACAGGCGAAGTGCGCGGACGCGCGGCGGAGTCGCTGGCCTAAACCTGTCATAGGGCGCGTGGCTCAGCGGCGCGCTGTCATTCGAATCGGACCTATCACGTATGCAAACGACGTCTGGCACCAAGCGCCTCGCCAGCGGCGCGGACGATCACGCCGAACCCGGCGGCGAAGGCACCGAGGGCGGCCGCTGGCTGATCTCGTACGCGGACCTCATCACGACGATGATGGTGCTGTTCCTCGCGCTGTATGCGTTGCAGTTGGCGAAATCGAGGCAACTCGAGCTCAGGTATCAGACGCTCGAAACACAAACGGCGCAGCACAGCGTGCCCGCACCGGCAGGCGGCGCCCAACAGGATGCGCATAAGCAACTGAGCGCATTGCTCGATGCGCTGCGCGAGAAAGGGCTGATCACGGTGACGGAGGTGCCGCACGGCGTCGAAATCGCCGTCAACGCGAAGATCCTGTTCAACGCCGGCGACGCGCGGCTGCTGCCCGATTCGTTCGAGGTACTGAATCAGATCGCGCAGGTACTGCAAAAGGATTCGACGGGGAATGTGCTCGTCGAAGGACATACCGACAGTGTGCCGATTTCGACCGCGAAGTATGCGTCCAACTGGGAGCTGTCGTCGGCTCGCGCCGGAGCGGTGGTCAGGTATCTGGTCGAGCGTGGGATCGAACCGCATCGGCTGGCCGCGATCGGGCGGGCGGACAATTTCCCGCTGATCGCGGGCGATGATGCCGCCGCGCGAGCGGCGAATCGGCGGGTCGCGATCGTCGTGCAGTACTGAACGCGTTGGTTGGCAGCATTCGTTGGCAGCATTCGCGGGCTTTGCCCACGACGAGCCGGCCGCCGGCGGCTCGCCTTCGCTTCAGTTCGCTTCGCTTTGCGTTACGCGACGTGAACCGCCTTCAGCGCCTCGTTGAAGGTGCGGCTCGGCCGCATCACCTCATCGAGCTTGTCGGCGTCCGGCATGTAATAGCCGCCGATGTCCGCGGGCGCGCCCTGCACCGAGGCCAGCTCCGCGACAATCACCTGCTCGTTGGCGGTCAGTTGCGTCGCGAGCGGCGCGAACTGCGCGGCGAGCGCCGCATCGTCCGTTTGCGCGGCCAGCTCCTGTGCCCAGTACATCGCCAGATAGAACTGGCTGCCGCGATTGTCGAGCTCGCCGGTCTTCGGGCTCGGGCTGCGGTTGTTGTCGAGCAGCTTGCCGGTCGCGGTGTCGAGCGTCTTCGCGAGGATCTTCGCTTTGTCGTTGCCGGTCTTGATGCCCAGTTCTTCGAGCGACGCCGCGAGCGCGAGAAATTCGCCCAGCGAGTCCCAGCGCAGATGGTTCTCTTCGACGAGCTGCTTGACGTGCTTCGGCGCCGAACCGCCCGCGCCGGTCTCGTACATGCCGCCGCCCGCCATCAACGGCACGATCGACAGCATCTTCGCGCTGGTGCCAAGCTCCATGATCGGGAACAGGTCGGTCAGATAATCGCGCAGGATGTTGCCGGTGACCGAGATCGTATCGAGCCCGCGCACCACGCGCTCGAGCGTGTAACGCATCGCGCGTACCTGCGACATGATCTGGATGTCGAGACCCGTGGTGTCGTAATCCTTCAGGTAGGTCTCGACCTTCCTGATCAGCTCCGCTTCGTGCGGACGATACGGATCGAGCCAGAACACCGCGGGCGTGCCGGAATTGCGCACGCGCGTGACCGCGAGTTTGACCCAATCGCGGATCGCCGCGTCCTTCACCTCGCACATGCGCCAGATGTCGCCCTGCTCGACGTTCTGCGTGAGCAGCACCTCGCCGCTCGCGAGATCGACGATGCGCGCCTCGCCGTCCTCGGGCACTTCGAAGGTCTTGTCGTGCGAGCCGTATTCTTCCGCCTTCTGCGCCATCAGGCCGACGTTCGGCACGGTGCCCATCGTGACCGGATCGAACGCGCCGTTGGTCTTGCAGAAGTTGATCATCTCCTGGTAGATACGCGCGAAGGTGCTCTCGGGGATCACCGCCTTGGTATCTTTCGGACGACCGTCGGCGCCATACATCTTGCCGCCGAGGCGGATCATCGCCGGCATCGACGCGTCGACGATCACGTCGTTCGGCGCATGCAGGTTCGAGATGCCCTTCGCCGAATCGACCATCGCCAATTCCGGACGATGTTCGTGGCACGCGTGCAGGTCGCGGATGACTTCCTCGCGCTGCGATTCCGGCAGCGTCTCGAGCTTCTCGTAAAGATTGGCGAGTCCGTTGTTGACGTTCACGCCGAGTTCGTCGAACAGCTTGCCGTGCTTCGCGAACGCGTTCTTGTAGAACACCTTCACCGCGTGGCCGAAGACGATTGGGTGCGACACCTTCATCATCGTCGCCTTCACGTGCAGCGACAGCATCATGCCGGTTTTGCGCGCGTCTTCCATCTGCTCTTCATAGAACGCGAGCAGCGCCTTCCTGCTCATGAACATGCTGTCGATGATCTCGCCGTCCTGCAGCGCGACCTTCGGCTTCAGCACGATCGTCTTGCCGTGCTTCGTGACGAGTTCCATCTTCACGTCGCGCGCGCGGTCGAGCGTCATCGATTTTTCACCGTGATAGAAGTCGCCGTGCCGCATGTGCGCGACGTGCGTGCGCGACGCCATGCTCCATTCGGCCATGCTGTGCGGATGCTTGCGCGCGTAGTTCTTCACCGCGGCCGGCGCGCGACGGTCCGAATTGCCTTCGCGTAGCACCGGGTTCACCGCGCTGCCGAGACACTTCGAGTAGCGTTGACGGATCGCCTTCTGTTCGTCCGTCTTTGGATCTTCCGGATAGTCGGGCACCTTGTAGCCTTTCGCCTGCAGTTCCCTGATCGCGCTCGTCAGTTGCGGCACCGATGCGCTGATGTTGGGCAGCTTGATGATGTTGGTGTCGGGCAACGACGTCAGGCGACCGAGTTCCGCGAGGTTGTCGGGCACCCGTTGCGCTTCGGTCAGACACTCGGGGAACTCGCCGAGGATGCGGCCCGCGACCGAAATGTCGCTGGTCTGCACCTCGATGCCGGCCGGCGCCGTGAAGCTCCGGATGATTGGCAGGAACGCGGCGGTCGCGAGCAGCGGGGCCTCGTCGGTGAGGGTGTAGATGATGGTCGGTCGCTGGGTCGTCATTGCTGGGCTCCGGGCGGGCAGTTGAAAGGCATGTCGCGCGCGTGGTGCGGGCTGGGCTGGATGCATAAACGTCGATCTGGCCGCGGCGCAACGTTGAGACGCAAACGATGTGCGTCGCGCAGCGCGTAGCACGATCGATTCTGCCTCATTTTTGGGCTGGGGAAAAAGTCAAAGCTCGTGCCACGGTTAATGGAGCGGCCGGCACCAACGACCCGCGACGAGACACTGACGTCGGTCGCACTATCGCGCATGCCATGCGTGTAAACGCGTCACATCGGTACAATGAACCGACCGCGATATTCCCGCGGATCGGACAAACCGAACTGGAGAGTGTATGGACGGCGACATCGGCCAGCTCCAATCCGACTGGATTTCCCGTTCGGAACCCATCGGCGGAGTGGAACGCATCGAAGCGTTTTTCCACGGCAACGCATACTCCATGCATCGGCACGACACCTACGCGATCGGCCTGACGCTCGCCGGCGTCCAGTGCTTCCATTACCAGCGCGGCTTGCGCACCAGCCTGCCCGGACAGACCATGGTGCTGCATCCCGACGAAGCGCACGACGGTCAGGCCGGCACGGACGACGGCTTTCGTTATCAGATGATTTACGTGCAGCCCGCCGCCATCCAGCAAGTGCTCGGTGGCCAGGCACTGCCGTTCATCGAAGGCGGTGTCACGAACGATCCGCGCCTGTTCGAGGCGACGAAAAGCGCGCTGCGCCAGATGCGCGGCGACGCGGAGCCGCTCGAACGCGACGACGCCCTCGCCGGTCTCGCGCTCGCGCTGAATCATGCGTCGGGCGCGCGATCGACGCGCAAATCCGCCGATTTCGCCGCGGCGCAGCGCGCGCGGGAATATCTGCATGCGTCGTGCACCCGCGCCGTCACGCTCGATGAACTCGCCGCCGTCAGCGGACAGGATCGCTGGAACCTGTCTCGAGATTTCAGGACCTTTTACGGCACCAGTCCCTATCACTACCTGGTGATGCGCCGGCTCGAAGCGGCGCGCGCGATGATGCTGCGCGGCGTTTGCCTCGCGGACACCGCGGCGGCCGCCGGCTTCGCGGACCAGAGCCACATGACCCGACATTTTCGCCACGCATACGGCATCCCTCCGGCACGCTGGCTCGCGATGATCAGCGATCGGCGCACCCGCTAGCGCGAGCTTGCACGATCGTTCAAGACACTCGCCAGCGGCCGGCCTATGCTCTGTGTTCCAGGACCACACCAACGGAGCGACCATGCACACCGATTCCCAGCTGGCACCCGAGCAACGGGGCCAATATAGAACCATCAATCTGCTCGACAAGATCCGCCAGATCGACGGTCACTGGCAGCCGCGCGTCGTTGCGGAAATGAACGACTATCAGTTCAAGGTCGTGAAGATAGTCGGCGATTTCCTCTGGCACCAGCATGCCGACACCGACGAGACGTTCATCGTCCTCGAAGGCCGCTTGCGCATCGACTTCCGTGACCGCTCGATCGACCTGTCGCCGGGAGAACTGGCTGTGGTGCCGAAGGGAGTCGAGCACAAGCCGTTTGCCGAGTCCGAAGTCAAGCTGCTGCTGATCGAACCGCGCGGCGTCGTCAACACCGGCGATACGACCAACGAAAGAACGGCCGAAAACGACGTATGGATCTGAGAGCCGCCAGGCAAACGCCGCCGATCGTCCGCGAAGCGGTTTTGCCCGCCGATACCCACAACCTCGTCGCCGTGATTCGCGAGTATGTCCGCTGGCTGGATATGGATCTGTCGTACCGTGGATTCGACGCCGAAATGGACGCGTTCGAACGCGTTTATACCTTGCCATCCGGCATGTTCTTCGTCGCCGACGCCGGCGGCGAGCTCGCCGGTTGCGTGGGCCTGCTTCGTCATACCGCCGAGACCGCGGAAGTCAAACGGCTCTATGTTCGCGAAGCATTCAGAGGGATGTCTCTGGGAGAAGCGCTGGTCACGTCGGTGATCCGCAAGGCAAAGACCTTGGGCTTCTCGACGCTGGTGCTCGACTCGGTTCCGCAAACCGGTTTCGCCCAGCGCATTTACGAGCGATCGGGGTTCGTCGACATCGCGCCCTACTACGAAAATCCCGTCGAGGGCACGCGCTTTCTTGGGCTCGCGCTTTGACGGCGAATCAAAGCGGCGTATTCCGGCTCATTTGACATCGAGCCGGAACTGCCTCGGCTGAGCTGCCCACCGTGGACCCAGTGCGCCGTTTTCGCACGATTCAAGATTCGCAGTGCCATGCCGATATTCCGGTACGGAGGCCGAATCGAGCTCCAACAGACAAAATCGCACGCTCACACCCACGATCGCTCACCGGGCGGCACGGCTTTCCAGGCCTCACTGTGGGCGGACGTCAACAACCAGAGGTAGTTCAAATATGCGCACCGTTGTCCGTACAGTCGGCCTGATCATTCCGATCGTGCTATTGACCGCTTGTTCGATCATCGCTCCGCCGTATTCCCCCGCTGTCGACAACATCCAGTCGCTCAAGAGCGCCCCTACCGCGCACGCGAAAATCGGCGCATTCGAATCCCACGCGGATATTAAAAATCGGTATCCCGTTCCCTTGCGCGCAAACCTGATGAAGTCACCGGTCGGGGACTCGTTCGGCGCCTATCTCGCCGACGCGATGACCAAGGAATTGCTGTTGGCCGGCAAGCTCTCCGCGCAAAGCGACGTCGAGATCAACGCAACGCTATTGGAAAACGACGTCGACGTCGGTCTGGCAACCGGCGCCGCGCGACTGTCGGCGCGCTTCATCGTGATGCGCGCCGGCACGGTGCGTTACGACCAGGTCAAATCGGCGCACACGCAATGGGATTCGGCGTTCGCGGCAATGATTGCCGTGCCGAAAGCACGCGAAGAATATCCGCTCGCCGTGCAGAAATTGCTCGGCGAGCTATACGCCGATCCGGCGTTCATTGCGGCAATTCAATAACGTTACCAACCACACTACGAGAGACCAAGCACAATGGCATTGATTCGAATGATCGCAGCGGCAAGCGTGGTCGCAGCATTGTCGGGCTGTGCGCACGAAATTTCGCTGACCGGCGACGCGAACACGATTCCGGCCCTGTCGAGATCGCCACTCGACAAGACGGTGGGTCTTGTCATCACGGATGATCAGTTGTCGAGCGAAGTGATCACGCCCGGCGGGGGCGGCGACAAGGTCAGCTATCACCCATACCACGACCTTGAATTACCGATATACATCGGTCTCGGCCATGTGTTTAAAAACGTGACCAAGCTCAAGAGCGCGCCGGACGCAGCAACGATTCAGGCCAAGCATCTTGACTACGTGATCACGCCGAAGATCAAGACCACGTCGTCGTCCCCTAGCCCCTTCACGTGGCCCCCCACGGATTTCTCGGTCGCGCTCGCCTGCACCGTGGCGGACCCGAGCGGTCAGACCGTGACCACCGCGGACGTGACGGGTACCGGCCACGCGGAGTTTAGTGAATTCAAGCGCAATTTCGGCCTTGCCGGACAGCTTGCCACGGCCGATGCGGTGTCCAAACTGCAATCCGTATTGGCAAAGGCGCCCGAATTGCAAAAATAGGTGCATGCACGGCGCGGCTGAACCGAACGACGGTCGGACTGCGCCGCACCGGCCACGTTAGATTCAAGCGAGTCTATCGAGGCACGACAGGACCTGGAACGGGGATTCGCCGCAGTCAGCCGCGGATTCCCTGCCAAAAGGCCAGCTTCTGATCGAAAGAAAGCATTGCATTCGCCGGACTCGAAGACGGCAGCACGAGCGTTTCATACCCGGCAGCCCCGATCACTGTTGCAAACCGCCCTGCCGTCTTGCCGTTGAAGCACACCTTTTTCAGCAGCGGCGCATGCTCGCGCAGCGCATCGAAATCGTTCGGGTTCGCGTGGCGAATCGCCGAATCGAGACTGCCTTCGCGATGGCAGGCGGCGAGCACGTCCCAGATGCCGATGCCGTGCGTCAGCACGCGTTCGAGCCGCGCCTCATACGCGAGCCCGTATAGTTCCGGCTCGCCAAGCACCGCGCCGAGCAGGCGCCAGAACTGGTTGCGCGGATGCGCGTAATACTGCGCCGCTGCCAGCGACGCTTCGCCGGGAAAACTGCCGAGTATCAGCGTGTGCGTGTCGGACGCGACGACCGGGGGAAAGCCGCGCAACATCAGCGGCTCCGATCGTCCGACGTGCGCGCCGCCGCATGCGCGCGCGACGCGGTGTGATCGAGCGCACGGCCGTGCTCGCGGATCCGCGCTAGCGCGACATGCGCCGCGCCGGACCCGGCGAATCGCGCACGAGCGGCCGCGTCCAACGCACGCAGATGCTCCCACAATGCCGGCAACATGCACTCCGTCACCATCAACGGCGCACCATGCCGCTCGAACACCGAGCGTCGCGCGACCAGCGCATGCGGCGCATGCCGGGCGCCGCCGCCGATTGCACGCGCGGCCAGCCGATACAACCGATGCCGCGTCGCCACCCTGCGGCTCACCAGCGACGAGCGCGCGACACTGCTATCGCTATACAGCAACTCGGCGAGCGGCCGCGTGCGCAGCCGCCGCGTCGCCTGCCAGATGCCGACGCTCGCGGCGCGCGGCGTCACGCTATGCGCGGCGACGAACGGCACGCCATCGACCGACAGCACCACTTCGCGCACCCACACCGGCGCGCGCGGCGCGAGTCCGAGCGCGGCGGCTTCGTCGGGCCACGGCAGCGCGACGGTTTCGCGCGTCACGCGCACCGCGACCGCGCCGAGCGCGCGCAGATGCGCGGTCAGTGAACCGCCACGGGTCAGCCAGTCTTTCTCGGCGGCGCTGAAACTAGGCAAAGGCGCGACGCGCCAAGGGCCGCCGGCGGGATCGAAACGGATAGGCATGGTGTCGGATTATAGCGGCGTGGTCCGACGGCAATCGTGCGCGCACCCTGAGCCTCGGAGCCGACGCGAAGCCGAAGGCAAAAAAAATGCGCTGCCGAAGCAGCGCATTTTTCAACCACGAAGCGTCAATTCAACCCGCGCGCGACAACAACAACGCATTGGTCCGCTTCACGAAGCTCGCCGGATCTTCCAGCGCGCCGCCTTCGGCGAGCAGCGCCTGATCGAACAACAGATGGCACCAGTCGTCGAAATTCGCGCTATCGGCATGCAGACCTTTCACGAGCGCGTGCTCGGGATTCACTTCGAGAATCGGATGAAACTCCGGCGCCTGCTGGCCCGCGGCCTTCAGCATGCGCTGCAGGTAGCCGCTCATTTCGCCGTCGTCGGCGACGAGGCACGAGGGCGAGTCGGTCAGGCGGAATGTCAGACGCACGTCCTTCGCCTTGTCCTTCAGCGCTTCCTTCATCTTGTCGACGAGCGGCTTGAACGCTTCGCCGATCTTCTCCTGCGCCTGTTTTTCCTCGTCGTTCAGCGCACCGAGATCGAGGTCGCCGCGCGCCACGCTTTGCAGCGGCTTGCCGTCGAATTCGTTGAGGAACGACAGCATCCATTCATCGACGCGATCGGTCAGCAGCAGCACTTCCACGCCCTTCTTGCGGAACACTTCGAGATGCGGGCTGTTCGACGCGGCCTGCCACGTATCGGCGGTCACGTAGTAGATCTTCGTCTGCTCGGGCTTCATGCGAGCGACGTAGTCGGCCAGCGACACGGTCTGCTCAGCCGTTCCGGTATGGGTCGTCGCAAACCGCAGCAGCTTCGCGATGCGCTCGCGATTGGCGAAATCCTCGCCGACGCCTTCCTTCAGCACCTGGCCGAATTCTTTCCAGAAGCCCGCGTACTTTTCCTTGTCGGCGTCGTTATCCGAGTTCGCGAGTTCCTCGAGCATCGACAGCGCGCGCTTCGTCACGCCTTCGCGGATCGCCTTCACGTCGCGGCTTTCCTGCAAGATTTCGCGCGACACGTTGAGCGGCAGATCGGCCGAATCGACGACGCCCTTTACGAAACGCAGATACGTGGGCAGCAGTTGCTCGGCGTCGTCCATGATGAACACGCGCTTCACATACAGCTTCAGTCCGCCGCGCTGCTCGCGGTTCCACAGATCGAACGGTGCGTGCGCGGGCACGTACAGCAGCTGCGTGTATTCGCTGCGGCCTTCGACGCGGTTATGCGTCCACGTCAGCGGATCCTGATGGTCGTGCGAGATGTGCTGGTAGAACTGCTTGTATTGATCGTCGGTGATGTCGTTCTTCGAACGGGTCCACAGCGCGCTCGCCTGATTGACGGTCTCGTCCTCGTCCTTCGTGACCATCTCGCTCTTTTCCGCGTCCCACTCTTCCTTCTCCATCAGGATCGGCAGCGCGACGTGATCCGAGTACTTCTGGATGATCGACTTCAGCCGATACGACGACAGCAGCTCGTCTTCATCGGCACGCAGATGCAGCGTGATGGTCGTGCCGCGCGCGGCGCGCTCGATCGTCTCGACCGCGAAATCGCCCTCGCCCGCGCTTTCCCAGCGCACGCCTTCCGAGGCCGGCAAACCGGCGCGGCGTGTCTCCACGGTGATCTTGTCCGCGACGATGAAGCCCGAGTAGAAGCCGACGCCAAACTGGCCGATCAACGCCGCGTCCTTCTGCTGGTCGCCCGACAGCTTGCCGAAGAACTCCTTGGTGCCCGAACGCGCGATCGTGCCAAGGTGCCCGATCGTTTCGTCGCGGCTCATGCCGATGCCGTTATCGTCGATCGTGACGGTGCGCGCGGCCTTGTCATATGACACGCGAATTCGCAGGTTCGGATCGTTCTCGTACAGCGCGCTGTTTTCGATCGCCTCGAAGCGCAGCTTGTCGGCCGCGTCGGACGCGTTCGAAATCAGCTCGCGCAGAAAGATTTCCTTGTTGCTGTACAGCGAATGGATCATCAGTTGCAGAAGCTGCTTCACTTCTGCCTGAAAGCTCATGGTTTCTTGTGCCATGGTCGGACTTCCTCTCTGTTGCGAAGGGGGGATGGGCGGCGGCCGAAGCGGAGTCAAACCGCGCTTGAGGCCTGCCGTGCCGGATCGCCGGGCCGCCGGATCGTTCGCGCAAATGGGGACGACCCGGGCGGTTTCAAGAGGCGCGGCGCGCGACGCCGTCGAGATACCGGCTGAGAAACGCCGGCAGCTCGGGATCGCCGCAATTGGCGATATTGAAGCGCATCCACGTGCTCGGCGACTGCTGCGGCGAAAACAGGCCGCCCGGCGTCAGCAGATAACCGGCTTCGTGCCCGGCCGCGGCGAGCGCGCCCGCGTCGACGCCGGTGTCGGCCCACAGGAACATGCCGGCCGTCGGCGTCAGGAACAGCTTCATGCCAGTCTTCTCGATCATCCGCACGGCCTTCTCGCGCACGCCGTCGAGCCGCGCCCGGATGCGCTCGACGTGCCGCCGGTAGTGGCCCTCGGTCAGAATCTTGTAGATCACGCGCTCGTTCAACTCGGGGCTCGTCATGCCGACCAGCATCTTCTGATTGCTGAGCACCATCGCGACTTCCGGCGCGCACGCGATGAAACCAACGCGCAGGTTCGGCGCCAGTGTCTTCGAGAAGCTGCCCAGGTAGATCACGCGCTTCAACTGATCGAGGCTCGCGAGCCGCGTGCCCGGGTAGCCGGGCGGGCACAGGTCGCCGTAGATATCGTCCTCGACGACGATGAAGTCGTACGCCTCGGCAAGCCGCAGGATGCGAAACGCCTGCGCTGCCGTGAGCGACGTGCCGGTCGGGTTCTGCAGCACCGAGTTGACCACCAGCATTTTGGGCCGCCATTGCTGGACCAGCGCTTCGAGCGTGTCGAGATCGGGGCCCTCCGGCGTGTACGGCATGCCGACGAGCCGCGCGCCCTGCGACGCGAAGCAGCCGAACATTTGAAACCACGCCGGATCGCCGACGATCACCGCATCGCCCGGCTTCACGTAGATGCGCGAAATGAGGTCGATCGCCTGCGTGATGCCCGACACCATCACGATCTGCTCGGGCGACGCGCCGATCTCCAGTTCCTCGAGCCGCGTCTGCAACTGCTGGCGCAGCGGCAGGAAACCTTGCGCGGTGCCGATGCCGAGCATCTGCATGCCGCTTTGCCGGCCGAGCGTGCGCAGCGCGTTGGTGATCAGGTCGCCGTCGAGCCAGCGCGCCGGCAGATAGCCGAGCCCGGGGCTGCGCTCGGGCCGCGCGCCCGTGTGCAGCATATTGCGCAGCAGCCAGACCACGTCGATATTGGCCGGCGCGGGCAGCGCCTCGGCGCGCGGGCGCAGCTCGGAGAGCGTCGCCGCGCCGCCCTGGCGCTCGCGCACGTAAAAGCCGGAGCCGCGCCGCGACTCGAGAAACCCCTGGGCGACGAGCCGCTCGTAGGCCTCGACCACCGTGAAGCGCGACACGCCCTTGTCGAGCGCAAGCTTACGGATCGACGGCATCCGCATGCCGGGGCGGAACACGCGCTCCTCGATGCGGCGTCGCGCCCATTGGACCAGCTGTTCGACCAGCGTCAGCGACGCGGTGTTGTGCGGGGCGGGAATCTGAGCAAGGGGGACGGACATGAGGGGCTCCAACTGTATCGAACAGTATCGAGCCGATTGTACCGTTACTGTGCAGGTCACGGCCGTTACATTTGAATCCGGCGAAGCGTGATGACGCAACGCAAAACCATCCGCATGGCCCGCCGGTACGGCAAACGGTTATGCTTTACCGCCGCGGCAGCGCAGCCGTTACACGTGCCCGCAGCGGCTTTTGCGCAGAGCAGCGTTTTCCATCGATCCGCCATGACAGCCCTGACATCCCAATCGCTCAGCCTCGATCATCTGGTAGTCTCCGCGCGCACGCTGGACGAAGGCGTCCAGTACGTCGCCGATACGCTCGGCGTCGCACCATCTGGCGGCGGCGCGCATCCGCTCATGCGCACCCATAACCGCCTGCTCGGCCTGTGGGGTGGCGTCTATCTGGAAGTCATCGCGATCGATCCGCGTGCCGCGGCCGACACCATCGACGGCACCGCACCGCGCCCGCGCTTGTTCGCGCTCGACGACCCCGCGACCCAGGCGCGACTCGAAAACGGGCCGTATCTGTCGCATTGGGTCGCGCGCGTCGAGCGGCCGAGGCATCTCGCGACGTGGCAGGCGCAGTATCCGCAGCGCATCGCACCGGTCGTGCCGATGACGCGCGGCGATTTCACGTGGGGCCTGACAGTGCCCGACGACGGGTCGTTCCCCGCCTGGCAAGGCGCTGGCGACGGCGTGCTGCCATCGCTGATCCAGTGGGACTCGACGCGTCATCCGTCGCAGTTGCTCGCGCCGACGCAACTCGCGCTGAAGGCATTGAAAGCCGCGCATCCACGGCCGGAGTTGATCGGCGAACAACTGCGCTGGCTCGGCGCCGCGCATCTGCTCGACGTAAGGGCGACCGACGGTGCCGCGGCGCTCGTCGCCGAATTTGAAACACCCGAGGGACTGCGAACCCTCGGATAAGCAGCGCGTGATGCAGCGGCGACGGTTGCCGAGTCGCGCGATAATCGAAGTTTTGACCGGTTCCAGAAATACCAGCAGAGGAGATCATGGACCAAAGCGACCTGAAAGCCCCGACGTGGCAATTATCCGAACGCGCGCGCAAGCTTACGAGCTCCGCGATCCGCGAGATTCTCAAGGTCACGGAACGGCCCGAAGTCATCTCCTTCGCCGGCGGCTTGCCCTCGCCGGCCACCTTCCCGGCCGAGCGCATGCGCGAGGCGTCCGACCGCATTCTGCGCGACACGCCCGCCGCCGCGCTGCAGTACAGCGCGACCGAAGGCTATCTGCCGCTGCGCGAATGGGTCGCGCAACGCCACTCGATCAACGGCGCGCAGATCCGTGCGTCGCAAGTGCTGATCACCACCGGTTCGCAACAGGCGCTCGACCTGCTCGGCAAGGTGCTCATCTGCGTGGATAGCCCGGTGCTGGTCGAAACGCCGACCTACCTCGGCGCGCTGCAATCGTTCTCGATGTACGAGCCGCATTACGCTCAGGTCCCGACCGACGAGCAGGGCTTGATCCCCGAAGGCCTGACACCGGAACTGACGCAAGGCGCGCGTCTCTTGTACGCGCAGCCGAACTTCCAGAATCCAACGGGCCGCCGTCTGCCGGTCGAACGCCGCCGCGCGCTCGCCGAGTTCGCGAAGACCGCGCCGTTTCCGGTGATCGAGGACGACCCCTACGGCGCACTCGACTACGCGGGCGAACCGCTGCCGACCATGCTGTCGATGGCGCCCGATCACATCGTCCACCTGGGCTCGTTCTCGAAGGTGCTTGCGCCGGGTCTGAGGGTCGGCTTCATCATCGCGCCCGAAGAACTGATCTTCAAACTCGTGCAGGCCAAGCAGGCCACCGACCTGCACACGCCGAGCTTCACGCAGCGCATCGTGCACGAAGTGGTCAAGGACGGTTTCCTCGACACGCACGTGCCGACGATCCGCGAGCTGTATCGCAACCAGTGCGACGCGATGCTGGCCGCGCTCGAACGCTATATGCCCGAAGCCGTAAGCTGGAACCGCCCGGAAGGCGGCATGTTCATCTGGGTCAATCTGCCGGCGGGGATCGACACCATGAAGCTGCTGGAGGAAGCGGTCGCGCAAAACGTCGCGTTCGTACCGGGCGCTCCGTTCTTCGCGAGCGACGCGCAGCACAACACGCTGCGCCTGTCGTTCGTCACGGTGCCACCGGCTAAAATCGACGAAGGCGTGGCGCGTCTGGCCGCAATCGTGCGCGCGAAAATCTAAACGGCGTTAGCCGCACGGCCATCGGGGCGAAGTGTGCACGCGCGCTGCGTGCGGACTTCGCCCCGCCCGCATTCATGCAATCTCACCGAAACGAGGACACGACATGGCTCAATCGAATGTGTACGACAAGCTCAAGGAACTCGGCATCGAACTGCCGGCGGCGGGTGCGCCGGCAGCAGCCTATGTGATGAGCGCGCAAAGCGGCAACACGGTGTACCTGTCGGGTCACATCGCGAAGAAGGACGGCAAGGTGTGGGCCGGCAAGCTCGGCGCGACGCTCACTACCGACGAAGGCAAGGCCGCGGCCCGCTCGATCGCGATCGATCTGCTCGCCACCCTGCATGCGCACGTCGGCGACCTGAACCGCGTGACGCGCATCGTCAAGCTGATGAGCCTCGTCAACTCGACGCTCGAATTCACCGAGCAGCATCTGGTGACGAACGGCGCGTCCGAGCTGATCGCCGACGTGTTCGGCGAGCGCGGCAAGCACGCGCGCTCGGCGTTCGGCGTCGCACAGATCCCGCTCGGCGCGTGCGTCGAGATCGAACTGATTGCCGAGGTCCAATAGCGTCGACGCGATGTGACACTGCATGCGGTGTCGCGTGACATGTGTCAATTATTTACGCCGCATTGCGATTGAAACGCGCCGTCCGGTGTCACGCACCGGCGGCGCGTTTTTGTTTTACGGCGACGGTGGATCGCCGGCGCGCAGGCAGATAGAATCCGCGAACTCCCTTAACGTCCATTGCGCCGGGGCCTGTCGATGTCCGCTCACACCGTTCGCTTCAAACAGGTCGACGTGTTTACGTCGACACCGTTCAAGGGCAATCCGCTTGCCGTCGTGTTCGATGCCGACGCGCTCGATATCGCGCAGATGCAGGCCATCGCGCGCTGGACCAACCTGTCCGAAACCACCTTTCTGCTGAAGCCGACCGATGCGGCCGCCGACTATCGCGTGCGCATCTTCACGCCGGGCGGCGAGTTGCCGTTCGCGGGTCATCCGACGCTGGGCACCGCGCACGCTCTGCGCGACAGCGGCTACCAGCCGAAGCAGGCCGGCAAGCTGATCCAGCAATGCGGCGTGGGTCTCGTCGAACTCGAAGCGCTCGACGGCGCCGACCCCATGCACGGCGCATGGGCGTTTGCCGCGCCGCCCGCGCGGGTGACGCCGCTTGCCGAGCATCGTTACGAAGCGCTGGCTACGGCTTTACGTAGTCAGGCGATCGATTTCACCGCGCCGCCGTGCGCGGTCGACAACGGCGCACCGTGGCTCGTCGTGCGGGTCGAATCGGCGCGCGCCTGCCTCGCCCTAGAACCCGATACAGCGGCACTCGCCGAGCTCGTGCAGTCGGTCGACACACACGGCATCGCTGTTTACGGGCCGCACGACGCCTACGGCCCCGCGACCTTCGAAGTCCGTTGCCTGATGGCGGGCGGCGGCTTCGGCATCGGCGAAGACCCGGTGACGGGTAGCGCCAATGCCGCGCTCGCGGGTCTGCTGAACCTGCAACAACGTCGCCCCGGCGCGCGCTACACCGCGCGTCAAGGCACCGCGCTCGGCCGCGCGGGCGACGTGTCGGTCCACTACGACGATGCGCGCGGCAAGATCTGGATCGGCGGGCCTTCGGTGACGATCGTCGACGGCACGTGCCGGCTTGCTTAAGCGAGCTGCGGCGAACTGCAACGAACTGCGGCTTCGCGCGCATGCCACGGCGAGACGCCGCATGTCGCCGCTTCACTCCACAAAACGCCGCAGACGATTGCGTCGCCATACCTGGTTCTCCGAATTCATGTCGGCCGCGTGTCGATGAAACCTTCGACACACCACCGATCGATCGCGCCACCAGACCGGCGATGCAGCGCACATGAACAGCTGGACAAAGGCACCGGCGCGACAGCGTATACCCCATGCCGGGAAGCTTCCTTAATCGAGTGCCATTCAGTAATATCGAGACGTATATAGCGAACTCTATTCGATGACCTGTGGACGGTCCGGCGCGGCGCCACGCCCTCTTCCTCTGCGCAGCAGCTTTGGTACCTTGGTCACCATGCAGCCATCCATCTATTTCGCGCAGTCGATGCCCGTGCGTTTGCAAGCGCCCCGCGCCCAGCCAAGGCACGCACGATGACGTCCCGCTTCTCCGAGCCGCGCGAAGCCAGGCTGCGACGCGATCCAATGGTCACGCGCCGGCGCGCGTTGCTCGTCATTCCCGCACTCGGCATCGTCGTACTGATCCTGCTCTGGACCGTGATCTTCGCGCGGCTGTCGGTAGAAAGGGACGCGACGTACCGCGAAGCGATGGCGTCGTCCGCCATACTCTCCGCGGCGCTCGAGCAGCACACCATCAAGGCGATTCACCAGGTCGATCAGATCACGCGCTTCGTCAAGTATGAGTTCGAGAAGACGCCCAATCATTTCGATCTCGCGAGCACGGTCGAAAAAGGCGTCGTGCAAAGCGAAACGCTCGTGCAGGTGTCGCTGATCGATGAGCACGGCAGACTGATCGCCAATACGGCCGAACTCAATCCCGCTCACATCGACCTCTCGGACCGCGAGCACTTCAGGGTCCACGAGCACGAGAACGACGATCAGCTGTACATCAGCAAGCCGGTGCTCGGCCGCGTGTCGGGTCACTGGACGCTGCAGATGACACGGCGTCTCAATCATCCGAACGGCTCGTTCGCGGGCGTCGTCGTGGTCTCCGAAGACCCGAGCTATTTCACGTCGGACTTCTACAACAACGCGGCGATCGGCCGCGAAGGCGTGATCGCGGTCATTTCGGACAGCGGCACCGTGCTCGCGCGCCGCACCGGCAACGCCAACAGGACGAGCAGCACGTTCACCGCGAGCGGCACGTATCCGACCTCGGAGCACGTGTCGGGCACCTACGTCGATTCGATCGACAACGTCACGCGCATCGTGTCGTACCGGCACATCGACGGCTATCCGCTCGGCGTGCTCGTCGGTCTTTCGCAGGCCGAAGAATTCGCCGACTACAACCACACGCGCAACGTCTATCTGTTGATGGCGGGCTTCATCTCGCTCGCGATGCTCAGCTTCTTCGCGGTCGCGACCGGCTTGATCGGCAAGCTGCTCGGCCGCGAGCGCGAGATGACGCAGCTCGTCGAATACGATCTGTTGACCGGGCTGCGCAATCGCTATGCGACGCTGCAGGCGCTGCGCCAGGACGTCGCGCTGCCGTTCAATCTCGGCCGGCTTGCGATTCTTTTTATCGACCTCGACAACTTCAAGACCGTCAACGACACGCTCGGCCACAACGCCGGCGACATCGTGCTGCAGATGACGGCCTCGCGTCTGGCCACCGCGGTCGGTGACGACGGTACGCTGAGCCGCATCGGCGGCGACGAGTTCGTCGTCGTGATCAAGGGCGACGATGTCGAGAAGCGCGCGGTCGCGCTCGCCGAAGCCGCCAGCCAAGCGTTCTCGAAGCCGTTCGAGGTGCGCGGCAGCTCGTTCGTGCTGCATGCGAGCATCGGCATCGCGCTGTACTCGGTCGCCAACGAAAACGAGATCGACCTGCTGAAGAAAGCCGATCTCGCGATGTACAGCGCGAAGGACGCCGGCAAGAACTGCTACCAGTTTTATTCGCCGCAGCTGTCGCATCGCGCGGACCATCTGATGAAGTGGGAGCAGCAGCTGCGCGTCGCGCTCGCCGAAGGGCAACTGTTCCTCGCCTATCAACCGAAGATCGATCTGGCGCGTCGCTGCATCACCGGCTTCGAAGCGCTCGTGCGCTGGAACCATCCGCAGCACGGACTGATCTCGGCCAACGAATTCATCCCGGTGGCCGAGTCGACCGGCCTGATCGTGCCGATCGGCGACTTCGTGATCAAGACCGCATGCCGTCAGCTCGCGCAATGGCAGCAGCAGGGCTACGACACGCTGTCGCTCGCGGTGAATATTTCGGCGGTGCAGTTCTGGCGCGGCGACCTGTTCGAAACGATCTCACGCGCGATCGAGGAAACCGGCATTTCCGCGCGCCGCCTCGAGCTCGAAATCACCGAAACGACGATGATGGAATTTCCGGAAGTCGTCTCCGAAAAAATCTTCGCGTTGAAGCGTCTCGGTGTACGCATCGCGCTCGACGACTTCGGCACCGGCTATTCGTCGCTGTCCTATCTGAATCGCTTCGCAGTGGATACGCTGAAGGTGGACCGTTCGTTCGTGCAGGCGATCCCGGGCGATCGCAGCGTCTGCGTAATGGTCACCGCGATCGTCAACCTCGCGCGCTCGCTCGGGCTCACGGTGGTGGTCGAAGGCACGGAGACCGAAGAGCAGATCGCGTGGCTGGCCGCGCTCGGCAACATCGAGGCACAGGGCTTCCTGTTCTCGCGTCCGGTGCCGGCGGAGGCGATTGCGGCCCTACTCGAGCGCTTCGGCGTATGCGGCACGACCAGCCTGAGCGGCCGCCGCGCCGCGCACGAAGCCGATCGCACAAGCAGCGTATCCAGCACCAGCAACTAAAGGGCGGGCGCCCGCACGGCGGGTCTCCGCAGCGCCGATGCAGACCATGACGAGCGATGAGGCTGCCCGCCGCGGGCAACGAGAGCCGCTATGGACGCTGTTCCGGGTCGTGTGCGGCCTGTCGGCGCTGTCGTGGGGCGGCCTCGCGTTGATGGCGCAGCTCGAGCATCACTACGTCGAACGCAAGGGGCGGCTCTCGCGCGTGGCGTTCTCGGATCTGATCGCGCTCGCGTGGATGGTGCCGGGACCCGTCGGCTGCAACGTCGCGGTGCAACTCGGGCACGCGCTGCGCGGACGCGCGGGCGCATGGGTCGCCGGTGTGGCGAGCGTGCTGCCATTCTTCACGTTGATGACGCTGTTCGCGATCTTCTACCGCACGCGCATCGTGCATACGGCAGCGTCGCAAACACTGCTGCATCACTTCAGCGTCGTGCTCGCGACGCTGATCGCGCTCACCTGGTACAAGCAGACGCGCGCGCTCGTGCGCGGCAAGCTCGAAGGGGCCGCGGCGATGCTCGGCAGCATCGCGCTACTGTACGCGCACAGCGCCGCGGCGTACGTCGTCATGCTCGGCGCGGCGTTCGGCATCGGCTGGTTCGCGAGTCCCGAGCGCGACGCGCGACTCGCGGTGTCGCTCGAGCGCGGCGACTATCGGCTGCTGGCCGCGCTCGGCGTGCTGCTCGTGCTGTTTGCGCTGCCACTGCCGCATCGCTATGAATTCGCGCTGCTATGGCCGCGCCTCGCGGGCGCCGGCATGACGCTGTTCGGCGGCGGCTTCTCGGCGTTGCCGGTGCTGAAGACGCTATTCGTGACGCCGGCGGTCGGCGTATCCGATAATGACTTCACGCTCGCGTTTTCGCTGTCGCCGTTGTCTCCCGGACCGTTGCTGAACGTGGTGCCGTTCTTCGGTTATCTCGTCGATGGCTGGCTGGGTGCGCTGATCGCGACGCTCGCGCTATTCGTGCCGTCGGGTTGCCTCGTCGTGCTCGCGCAGCGGCATCTGCATCAGTTGAAGGCGAACCCGCGCTTCGAGCACGGCATGAGGATTCTGCGCGCGGTCACGACCGCGTTTCTGGCGGTCGCGGTGCTGCGCATCGCCGCGCATGTTCCGCTGGAGCCGATCTATCTGCTGACCGCGGCGTTCTCTGCGATGTGCTTCGCGAAGCTGAAGGTGCCGGTGTATGCCGTGTACGCAACGGTGGCGGTGGCGTGCGGTTTGTGGATCGCGTACGGGGCCGCGATGTGACGCCGCGCGGGCCCCGCCGCATCGCGCCGTACGCGCCCCGCTGGCGAACAGCGGTATCAGGACATCAGAACCCGCGTGAGAGCACCGCGACGCCGATCGTCACGACGCCCAGCACGAGATTGATCAGCACGAGACGGCGGACCGTACCGACCGCCTGCGCGCCATCGGGCCACTTCTGAGCCTGCACGGCGCGGCGAATGCGCGGGTACACCGCGAAGCGGATATGGCCGAAGATCAGCATCATCACGATGCCGAGGCCGGCCATCGCATGCAGAGGCCAGGTGGCATGGCCGCCGCCGAATTGCATCAGCAGAAAGCCGCCGCTGATCAGGATCACGAGCACCGACACCCCGACCCAGTTGAAGAAGCGGCCGAACACCGACTCCCACAGCGGCAGGCGAAGCTGCGGCGACAGATCGCCGAGCGCCGGACGCAGGCAGAAATGCGCGAACACCATACCGCCGACCCACACCGCTACCCCGAGCAGATGCAGAAAAAGCGCGACTTCGATAGCTTTGTTCATGTAGTTTTCCTCTCCCGACGACGTCACACCATTTAGGACACTTGCTCCGGCTCAGCAGCAACTGAGCGCGTTCGACCGTGTGTGATGCACGCAGTTCCGGGTATCGACGTCAATTCTAGGCAGGCAGCACCGGACGCATGCCGTCGAGCTTCAGCTTGCTGGCGGGCGAGCGTCCCTTGCGCGCGCGTTTGCCGACATGCGCCGCAAGCTCGGCACCGGCCAGCTTCTCTTCGTCGACGCGGCCGCCACGGCGCGTGCCGATCAGCATCACGCCGGCCTTGTTGATCGCGAGCGCCTGCACGAGCGCCTCGTTGTCGTCGAGCGCCATCAGCGTGACGCCGCGGCCGCCGCCCGACAGCGTCTTCATCTCGTCGAGGCCGAATACGAGCAGACGGCCGCCCGACGACAGACACGCGACCTGCGCCGCATCCGGCAGCATCGGCATCGGCGCGAGCGGCACCGCACCGGCATCGATCGTCATGAACGACTTGCCGGCCTTCACGCGGCTCACCATGTCGCCGACTCTCGCGATAAAGCCAAAGCCATTGCTCGACGCGAGCAGCAGCGCCTGTTCCGCCGGCGCGGCGTAGTAGTGCATCAGATGGCTGCCCGATTCCAGCTCGATCAGCGACGTGACCGGCACGCCGTCGCCGCGTCCGCCCGGCAACAGAGCCACCGCGACCGAATAGACGCGCCCGTTGCTGCCCCACGCGATCAGCGTGTCGGGCGTGCGGCACAGGAACGCCGCATACAGGCCGTCGCCGGCCTTGAAGCTGAAGCCCGCGGGGTCGAGCCCGTGGCCCTTCAGCGCGCGCACCCAGCCTTTCTGCGACACCACGACCGTGACCGGCTCGTCGACCACGCGCGCTTCGAACGTCGCGCGCTTTTCCTGCTGGATCAGCGTGCGGCGCTCATCGCCATACTGTTTCGCGTCGGCTTCGATTTCCTTGATCAGCAGCCGCTTCATCGCCGATTCGCTGCCGAGCAGTTCTTCGAGCCTGGCCTTCTCGTCGCGCAGCTCGGCCAGCTCCTTCTCGATCTTGATCTTCTCGAGGCGCGCCAACTGACGCAGCCGGATTTCGAGGATGTCCTCGGCCTGGCGGTCCGTCAGGCCGAACGCGGCCATCAGCGCGACCTTCGGCTCGTCCGATTCGCGAATGATGCGGATCACTTCGTCGATATTCAGGAAGACGATCATCCGGCCTTCGAGAATATGAATCCGGTCGTCGACCTTCGACAGACGATGCCGCGTGCGGCGCGTCACCGTCGCGAAACGGAATGCGATCCACTCGTGCAGGATTTCGCTCAAGCCCTTCTGACGCGGCCGGCCATCGCCGCCGACCATCACCATGTTCAGCGGCGCGTTCGATTCGAGGCTCGTGTGCGCAAGCAGCGTGTTGACGAACTCGGTCTGATCGATGCGGCTCGACTTCGGCTCGAACACGAGACGCACCGGCGCGTCCTTGCCCGATTCGTCGCGCACCGCGTCGACGAGCGCGAGCAGCGTCTGCCTGGTCTGCAACTGCTCGGGCGTCAGTGCCTTTTTGCCGAGCTTGATCTTCGGGTTGGTCTGTTCTTCGATTTCCTCGAGTACCTTTTGCGCGGCCGTATTCGGCGGCAGCTCGGTGATGACGAGTTGCCACTGGCCACGTGCGAGATCTTCGATCTTCCAGCGCGCGCGGACCTTCAGGCTGCCGCGGCCGGTTTCGTACGCGGCGGCGATTTCCGCCTCGCTCGAAATGATCTGGCCGCCGCCGGGGAAGTCCGGACCCGGCACATGCTGCATCAGCTCCGCATGCGAGAGCTTCGGATTGCGGATCAGCGCGACCGCCGCGCCCGCGACTTCGCGCAGGTTATGCGACGGGATTTCCGTCGCGAGGCCGACGGCGATGCCCGATGCGCCGTTGAGCAGAACGAACGGCAGACGCGCCGGCAGCACCTTCGGCTCTTCGAACGAGCCGTCGTAGTTCGGCATGAAGTCGACCGTGCCCTGGTCGATTTCGGCGAGCAGCAGCTTCGCGATGGGCGTCAGGCGCGCTTCGGTGTAACGCATCGCCGCCGCGCCGTCGCCATCGCGCGAGCCGAAGTTGCCCTGGCCGTCGATCAGCGGATAGCGCATCGAGAAGTCCTGCGCGAGACGCACGAGTGCGTCGTACGCGGACTGGTCGCCATGCGGGTGGTACTTACCGAGCACGTCGCCGACCACGCGCGCCGATTTGACCGGCTTCGCGTTGTCGCCGAGGCCCATCTCGTTCATCGCGAACAGGATGCGGCGCTGCACCGGCTTCTGGCCGTCGCAAACATCGGGGAGCGCGCGGCCCTTGACCACGCTGACCGCATACTCGAGGTACGCGCGCTCCGCGTAGTTGCCGAGGGTCAGCACGTCGCTGTCCGACGGCGGCTGGTTGAAAAGGTCGAGAGTGTTATCGTCGTCCATCTAGATTCCGTGTCCGTGTTTGGCTTGAAGTGTCGTATGCCGCGGTGGCGCGCGCGGCGCTCAAATGTCCGCTTCCACTTCGTTACCCTTCTCTTCGAGCCAGCTGCGGCGCGACGCCGCTTCGCCCTTGCCCATCAGCATCGTCATGCGCGCGACGGTCGCGTCGTAGTCGAGTTCGCCGAGCGCAACCGGTTGCAGGCGGCGCGTGTCGGGATTCATCGTCGTGTCCCACAGTTGCTCGGCGCTCATTTCGCCGAGACCCTTGAAGCGGCTGATCGACCACTGGTTGTCGCGCACGCCGTCCTTGCGCAGCTTGTCGAGAATCGCCTCGAGCTCGCCTTCGTCGAGCGCATAGAGCTTCTGCGCGGGCTTCTTGCCGCGCGCGGGCGCATCGACGCGAAACAGCGGCGGCCGCGCGACGCACACATGGCCGCGCTCGATCAGCTGCGGAAAGTGCTTGAAGAACAGCGTGAGCAGCAGCACCTGAATGTGCGAGCCGTCGACGTCCGCATCCGACAGAATGCAGATCTTGCCGTAGCGCAGATTCGACAGATCGATCTTGTCGTCCGGATTGTGCGGATCGACGCCGATCGCCACCGAAATATCGTGCACTTCGTTGTTCGCGAACAGGCGATCCCGCTCGGTTTCCCACGTGTTCAGCACCTTGCCGCGCAACGGCAGGATGGCCTGAAATTCCTTGTCGCGGCCCATCTTCGCGGAGCCGCCGGCCGAGTCGCCCTCGACGAGGAACAGCTCGTTGCGGCCGATTTCCGTCGATTCGCAATCGGTCAGCTTGCCGGGCAGCACCGCGACACCCGAGCTCTTGCGCTTCTCGACCTTCTGCCCCGCGCGCGTGCGCGCCTGCGCTTGCTTGATCACGAGGTCCGCGAGTTTCTTGCCGTGCTCGACATGCTGGTTCAACCAGAGTTCGAGCGCCGGCCGCGCGAACGACGACACGAGCTTCACCGCATCGCGGCTGTTCAGGCGCTCCTTGATCTGGCCTTGAAACTGCGGATCGAGCACTTTCGCCGACAGCACGAACGACACCCGCGCGAACACGTCTTCGGCGAGCAGCTTCACGCCTTTGGGCTGCAGGTTGTGCAACTCCACGAAGCTCTTGACCGCCTGGTAAAGACCGTCGCGCAAGCCCGACTCATGCGTGCCGCCCGCGGGCGTCGGAATCAGGTTCACGTACGACTCGCGCGTGAGCGGCCCTTCCTCGCTCCACGCGACGACCCATGTCGCGCCCTCGCCTTCGGCGAACGTCTCTTCGCTCGAACGCGAGCTTTCCGCGTAGCGCTCGCCTTCGAACAGCGGAATCAGCAGGTCGCTGCCGTTCATGCCTTCGAGCAGATAGCCGCGCAGGCCGTCTTCGTATTTCCAGCTTTGCTGCTCGCCGGTTTTTTCGTTGACGAGCGTGACTTCGACGCCCGGCAGCAGCACCGCCTTCGAGCGCAACAAACGCTGCAGTTCGCCGAGCGGCAGGTTCGGCGAATCGAAGTATTTCGGATCGGCCCATGCGGTCACGCGGGTGCCGGATTTCTTGTCGCCCCTGGCGGCGGCGCGCACTTCGAGCGGTTTCGCGACGTCGCCGTGCGCGAAGCTCAATTCGGCGACCTTGCCGTCGCGCCACACGGTCACGTCGAGTCGCGTGGACAGCGCGTTCGTCACCGACACGCCGACGCCGTGCAGGCCGCCCGAGAACGTATACGCACCGCCGGCGGCCTTATCGAACTTGCCGCCCGCATGCAGGCGCGTGAAAACGATTTCGACGACCGGCACGCCCTCTTCGGGATGCAGGCCGAACGGAATGCCGCGGCCGTCGTCCTCGACCGAGACCGAATGGTCCGCGTGCAGCGTGACCGTGATTTGTCGGCCGTAGCCGCCGAGCGCTTCGTCCGATGCGTTGTCGATGACTTCCTGGATGATGTGCAGCGGATTCTCGGTGCGGGTGTACATGCCGGGTCGTTGCTTGACCGGCTCCAGACCCTTCAACACCTTGATCGACGCTTCGCTATACGCGGCGTTTGGCTTTTTCGTAGACATGATTGACTCGGTGCGTCGGTTCATCGTCGTGCACGGGTCCTGTGGACAGGGCCGTGGACATTGCGTTGAGTTTTCAAAAAAAGCGAAACGAAACAATGGGGTTAGGTGGGGTGCCCGCGCTGCGGGCAAGCTGTTTGTCGCGCGGCTGCTGCCGGCACGCCAGCAAGCCGGACGTGGACGCCCAGCCCGCCGGGGAAGCCTGTTCGCGGGGTATTGTACTGATTTCGATCACGCCGGCAATTGACGTCGCGCTGAACTGGCCGACCGGACAAGGCGCGGCGGGCGCTGGGGGACATGCGGCGGAAGATGAAGGGTCCCGCGTTACCTGACGCGGTTTTCCAGCTCGTCCCAACGCTCGAGCGCGAGCATCAGCTCTTCGTCGATCTCGGCATAGCGCTCCGTGAGACGCGCGCCCTCGCGCGCATCCTTCGCGAACACGGAGCCATCTTCGAGCTGCGCGCCGATCGCCTTCTGTTCGGCCTCGAGCTCCGCAATCTTTTGCGGTAGCGCCTCGAGTTCGCGCTGCTCCTTGAACGACAGCTTCACGGCGCGCTGCGCATTGCGGCCCGCGGCGCTTTCCTTCGGCGCCGCTTCTTTCGGCGCTTCCTTGCCCGCCTCTTTCTGCGCATCGAGCGCCAGTTGCTTCGAGCGATCGCGTTGCGTCTGCCAGTCCGTGAAGCCGCCGACGTATTCGCGCCACTTGCCGCCGCCTTCGGATGCGATCACCGACGTCACCACGTTGTCGAGAAACGCGCGGTCATGGCTGACGAGCAGCACCGTGCCGTCGTAATCGATCAGCAGTTCCTCGAGCAGTTCGAGCGTCGGAATGTCGAGGTCGTTGGTCGGTTCGTCGAGCACCAGCACGTTGGCCGGGCGTGCGAACAGACGCGCGAGCAACAGCCGGTTGCGCTCGCCGCCGGACAGCGACTTGACCGGAGAACGCGCGCGCTCCGGCGCGAACAGAAAGTCGCCGAGATAGCTCATCACATGCTTCTTCTGGCCGTTGACTTCAACCCACTCGCTGCCCGGGCTGATCGTGTCCGCCAGACTCTTTTCAAGGTCGAGCGCCGCGCGCATCTGATCGAAATACGCGACCTGCAGATTCGTGCCGATGCGCACGTTGCCCTCGTCCGGCGCGAGTTCGCCGAGGATCAGCTTGAGCAGCGTGGTCTTGCCCGCGCCGTTCGGACCGATGAAGCCGATCTTGTCGCCGCGCATCACCGTGGCCGTGAAGCGGTCCACCACCGCGCGCGCGCCGTAGCGCTTCGTCACGTCCGTCAGTTCCGCGACGATCTTGCCGGACTTCTCGCCCTGACCGACGTCGAGCTTCACGTTGCCCTGCACGTTGCGGCGCTCGGCGCGATCATTGCGCATCTGCACGAGCCGCGCGATGCGCCCGACGCTGCGCGTGCGGCGTGCCTCGACGCCCTTGCGGATCCACACTTCTTCCTGCGCGAGCAGCTTGTCGAACTTCTCGTTCTCGATGCGCTCGACTTCGAGTTGCTGCGCCTTGCGCGTCTGGTATGCGGAGAAATTGCCCGGATACGACAGCAGCCGCCCGCGATCGAGCTCGACGATGCGCGTCGCGACGCGGTCGAGGAACGCGCGATCGTGCGTGATGAACAGCAGCCCCGCGCGCAGCGACACCAGCAGATCTTCGAGCCAGCGGATGCCGTCGAAGTCGAGATGGTTGGTCGGCTCGTCGAGTAGCAGCCCGTCGGGCTGCACGACCAGCGCGCGCGCGAGCGCCGCGCGCTTCTGCATGCCGCCCGACAGCGAGCCGACGCGCGCTTCGCCGTTCAGGCCGACCTGCTGCAGCGTGGTCGCGACGCGGGTGCTCCAGTTCCATGCGTCCGCGGCATCCAGCGACGATTGCAGCGTGTTCATGCGCGCGAGCAGCGCGTCGTGCTCGGCGCCCTCGGGCGTGTCGGCGAGCTGATGCACGACAGCGTCGAATTCGTCGAGCAGCGCGCGCGCCTCGGTGAGACCGGCGGCGACCGCGTCGAACACGGTGTCGTCGGCGTTGAACTCGGGCTCCTGCGGCACGTAGACCGTGCTCAGATGCTGCTGGCGCGTGACGAGGCCGTCGTCGGGCCTGGCCAGTTCGGCGACGATCTTCAGCAGCGACGACTTGCCCGCGCCGTTGCGCCCGATCAGCCCGACGCGTTCGCCGGCTTCGAGCGAGAAATCCGCGTGGTCGAGCAGCGCGACGTGACCGAATGCCAACTGGGCCCCGGTAATGGTGTAAAGCGACATGGGGGAATGGGAGAAGACAGCGATGAGTCGGAACTGCTCATTGTACCGGGCGCGGGACCGGTCGCAGATGTGCCGGCAGAAACGCAGGCGCGATGCCCCTCCGGGGCAACTGACGAATTCCGGTAATATTGCGGGTCGTCGCATGCCCCAAAAAGGGGCAGGTAAGCCGGCATTGCATCAACGAGAGAGTGTGTCGTGAGCGAAGTAATCGAAGTGACGGAATATAAGAGCTGGGTCTGCCTGATTTGCGGCTGGATCTACAACGAGGAAGACGGCCTGCCCGAAGATGGCATCGCGCCGGGCACGCGCTTCGCGGACATCCCGGCAGACTGGCGCTGCCCGCTGTGCGACGTGGACAAGGCGGAGTTCGCGGTGGTGGAGTTTTAAACGGTGAGATGACCCTTGGGCGATGGGCGCGGTTGCGCGGCCCGGCAGGCGATGCCCCCGCTCTCCTTTTGCCCGCGCCGGTTTGATATACTCTGCGCTCGCTGGTCGATCTGGACTCGCCGAGTCCTCGCCGGTTTGCCCGGCTCGGTCCTCTCCCTGTAGTTCAATGGATAGAACAAGTGCCTCCTAAGCGCTAGATACAGGTTCGATTCCTGTCAGGGGGACCAGATAGCTTCCCAGCCAGTCCCAAGATTGCCCAGAAAAGCCCCGTATGCGTTGCGCTGCGGGGCTTTTTGCTGTCACCATTGCTCGCGGTTGCCCAGTACGAACCGGATTTCCTGGGTATCGGTAGGGCGATTCCTCCGGGCGGTCCAGACCCGCCGTGTCCGGGACACCGCCAGACGCACCCTGCAGTGTTCGCGCGCGGTCTTCCAGTACAGCATTGAAGCCGGTGGAGATTCCGCAGCTCACGGGTGCTACTTGACTACTAGCCCGTCGGGGCTATCTTCATAGCCATAGGAAAACGCATCAGCGAGTCGCGTTTATCCGGAAAGGACGATCATCTTTTCGGCGGCCGACCGAAATACCCGGACTGCCGCCCAGCTACAATACGGCGTTCAATTTCCCAACTTTCGCGCGCTATGCCGATCGATTGCGTCGTCAGCTGCGCATACAGGGTCCCAAATGACTGAAATCAAACAATCTTTCGATCAACTCGGTTACGCGATTCTGCCTGCGTTTTATTCGGCCGCCCAGGTGGACGACGTTGTCCAGTCCATCGAGCAGCGCAAACTGCAGCGGCCCATGAACGTGACCGTCGACCTTCTGGACACCGGCGAACGCAGTCTGTTGGGGCTGCTCTCGCCGCGCGAAATCGAAACCCTGCGCATGAAGATCAATGATCTTTACCTAGACATGGAAAGCGTTCGTGAGCTTGCCCTTTCCGAGCGTATTGCCGCTGTCTTGAAAGACCTGCTCGGGCACGCCCCGGCTCTATGCAATAGCTTGTACTTTGAAAAGGGGAGCCAGCAACCCCCGCACGTGGATGCGATCTACATGACACCGAAGACGGACGATCACCTGATCGCTATCTGGGTGGCGCTTGAGGACGCGCACGTCGACGCTGGGCAGCTCGAGTACTACCCGGGCAGCCACAAGATCGAGCAGTTGATCTTCAGCAATGGCAACCGTCATTTTGTCCCCGAAGAAATGCCGAGGTGGCATTCCTACATGGACAGCGAAGTCGAAAGACACGGCCTCAAAAAAACGACATTCTTCGCGAGGAAGGGCGACGTGTTGATTTGGCACGCGAATCTGCTGCATGGTGGCAGCGCGATTGCTGACCCGACTCGTACGCGCAAGTCCCTCGTCTTCCATTATTTCTCGGAAGCAGATGCCAGGTCGCTCGACTGCAAGCTGAGGGAAGCCAACTCATGCGGCTACTGGATCGATAGGCCGATCCAGGAAGTTCCTGAGGCGGCATTCAACCGCGCCGAATTCGAGAAGGCCTATCTCGCCAAGTACGAGGACGTGGCGAACGCGGTTCAAGCTGGCCAGTTTGCTTCAGGCACACATCACTACGAAGTGTGTGGCCGCGCCGAAGGTCGCTTCGTCTAAGCGCTCAGGCGAGCATGACCGAAGCTACCGCGAACGCCGATGCGTCGCCGAAGTTTTGCTGAGACTGGGCATGATGCGCCGAGCGCGGGCAGTATCCAACCCATCGCCTAATATGGATGATTGATGATTCACAACCTAGTAGCAGGCTATTGAAGCGATCGCAAACGCGGTCCTTCAGTCACCGCAAAGGCCCGAAAAATGTCGATCCATTTCAAGAACCTGTTGCCCGGCGTTCCATTCGTGGAAAGTCCATTCTTCGAAAGAATTTTTTCGGATCCGGCGATTGACGAAGAAACCCGCCGCATAGCCAGGGACCTCAATGAGAATGGCTTTGCGGTTTTCGATTCACAAGTGACTCATTATTACTTTGAGGGTTGCGCCTATTATCGCCCGTTCAGGTCCGATCCCTTCTATGGCTCGATCTATTTCTCGAAAATGACGGATATGCTCACAGGGGAACCCGTCAGGCACTACTACAACGGTTTTGAGATTCCGAAGAGCTTCATAGAGTCGATGTACAACAATTGCGGAGCTCAGCGGGCAGTTATACCGCCCGACTTCGATCCGGCGCAGTATCTTCTTGCAAATCCTGATGTTGCCAAGGTAGGAGAAGATCCTGTCCTGCATTACCGCCTGCATGGCTGGCGCGAAGGAAGGCGACTGCGTCCGTAGTGGCGGGTGCCAATAGCCCGACAAACTGCGCATGGATGGTTGTCGTTGGGTTGCCTTAGGACGTATAGGCGCCGACATTGACTGCCGAAATCGGCGTGCCGCTCGCGATGCGGTTGTAGCCATAGATAGGCGCACTCCCCCATAGGCCGATTTCGTCTTCGAAACGCGCGCAAGTTCTACTGCTCAATTATTTTGGCCTCGGCCGATGCACACTTTGCGCGTATACCGATGGATCGACGACGTTCATCTCATCCTTTGGGCGTTCGCCGAAAACTCGCTCGAAGTCGTCGGGACCCAGAATGTCAGCAGCGTCGTGGAGAAAAGACGAATAGGCGTCGTTCAGTGTCGAAGCCGATGGTGCATCGCCGCCGGGCGGCGCATCTTGCAAACGTTCGACCCGCACCATCAACGCGCGTCGATGATTCATCAACGACTTGATCTTTGCATCCGCGTCCGGACCCTTCAGGGTCGCCTGAAGATGCTGCTGAAAATCGTCGACATCGGATTGCGAATGTCCTGGCTCCATGGCGTTACCCCCGCTTGCGGTTGAGCACTGAATCTTTTTGCTCGCCCATGCAGCATGCTGCTTGCCGTATGTTCCGAAGATCGCGTTGCTTAGCCAGTAACCCCTGGCCATGCGGACCGTGGCAGGGGTTGCTCGACCGCTGCCGGTCGCCCAAAGAATCTGATTCGACAGCTGATGGCATACGCCATCGCGACCATAGCTGAATAGCGTTCCACGAGCGGCCGGATCGAGGTTCGAGTCCACGTCCGGCTGACATAAGCAACTAGCATAAAGCAGATCCGCCCCGGCGGAAGCCAAAAAGCCATCCGCACTGACCGTCGTGCCGCCTCTGGCGTGGAAACCACCCCAGCTGTACCAATAGTGTTCTCCCGCGATCAACACATCGGCCAGCGCGGGGTAAATCTTCGCCCGGCTGTCGTAAGTCGTCACCCACGTATGATCGACGACGGACCCTTTGAAATACGCCGGAACGGTCCATGCGAACAATGTAACGACGCTCATTGCTTCACCTTTTTATCCGGTCGCATAGCAGCGCTGTCGCGCGCAACTCGCCCGAAAAGGCGGTAAAAAAACCGACCCTGCCTCAAAGGTTATACGCGTTGAGCGGTATCGGTTTCAAGGACGTGCCAATCCGCCGGTGCGCGCTTACCGCTTCGCTCCCGCTACCGCACTGCCCCACGACACCCCGGCAATCCACGTGGCCACGGCCCGACTCGCCGGACGCTCGATCCATCGATACGACGCGAGGGTCACCACCGTCGACGCGTCCATGATCACCACGCCAACCAGATCGCCTGGCCGCCGATGCCGCCCATCGATGATCTGCGCGAGGCCGACCACCATCGGCATCGCGAGCAGATGCGTCGAACGCTCAGGCCATCAAGCCGGCCGCTGCGGAATATTCAGGCCGCGCACCACCGCCGGACGCTCGACGAACGCGGCCAGCACGCGCCTCACGTTCGGGAAGTCCTGAATGCCGACCAGCTCTCCGGCCTCGTAAAAGCCGACCAGATTGCGCACCCATGGGAAGATCGCTATATCGGCGATCGAATAGCGATCGCCCATCACCCATGCGCGTCCTTCTAGCCGCTGCTCCAGCACGCGGAGCAGCCGCCTCGATTCGGCGACGTAGCGATCGCGCGGACGCTTGTCCTCATAGTCCTTGCCGGCGAATTTGTGGAAGAAGCCGAGCTGGCCGAACATCGGACCGATGCCGCCCATCTGGAACATCACCCACTGGATCGTCTCGTAGCGGCCCGCGGCGTCCTGCGGGATCAACTGAGCGCTTTTGTCGGCGAGATAAATCAGGATCGCGCCTGATTCGAACAGCGGCAGCGGTTTGCCGTCGGGACCGTTCGGATCGAGAATCGCCGGAATCTTGTTGTTCGGGTTCAGCGACAGAAACGCCGGCGTCATCTGATCGTTGGTATCGAAGCGCACCAGATGCGGCTCATACGGCAAGCCGGTTTCCTCGAGCATGATCGAGATTTTTACGCCATTGGGCGTCGGCAGCGAATAGAGCTGAATCCGGTCCGGATGCTCGGCCGGCCATTTCTTCGTGATCGCAAAAGCGGATAGATCGGTCATGGGTTCGAGTCGCCCTATGGGACGGAAATTGCGAGACCGCCCAATATAAACCGACTCGGCACAACGCGTGCGCGGCCGCGCGACGAGCTTACAAACGCTGCCGCACCGCCGCCGTTCGTGATCGGCGGTTCACCACAGGTCCTTCGTCGCCGTGCCGGCGCGCACGTTGAAGCCTTCGCGCCACAGCGCCGCCCCGACCGTCAGCAGCAGCGCCTTCTCGGTGCCGTCCAGCAGTTCCCACGCGGTCGCGAGCCACGTCGCGAAGTTCGCGCAAGTCGCTTCGAGATCGGCCGGCGCCTTGCCTTCCAGGTACTGCCGTTCGAACATCGAAAGGATTTTTTCGGGTGTCATTGGCGCGACCTCCTGGTGACCTTGCGCCAAGTCTAAAGGGCTCGCAGCGCGGGCGGAATGCCCATCATCGCGATCACGGGTTACTCCCAAGCCGGCCACTGCGTGAACGTCAGCCGCGACCCGGGTTATGAAAGCGGAGGCGCTGTGCCCGACCGGCGCCGCCCAAAAAGCAAAGGCGCCGCGACAGTCGCGACGCCCGGGCCGGTGCGGCCATCTGCACCCAAACGGGTTCAATGATGACCGCGCTTTGCATCGTCCTTCGCGTCTTCCTTCGCGTCGCCATAGCTCTTCTGCACCTTGCCGGCGCCTTGCTGCACGTCGCCCTTGAGTTCCTTCGCGGGGTCGTTGGTGGCCTTGCCGACGGTCTCGTTGACCTTGCCCTTGACCTGCTCGCCAACGCCCTTCACTTGATCCTTGTTCATGTTCGGCTCCCAATGCGTAGTCGACAGAAATGCCGGCGCGGTATTCCGCCGGTATCCGGGACGAAGCAACGGCTGTTCCCGGCAGCGTGGCGCGCGCGCAGTCCGGGAACCGATGAGCGCTGTCGCGAGAACAGGCGAAATTTTTATCGAAACGCCTAAAGTTTTGCTGCGCAGCGCCGTCAATGCGTTCAGGGAGGGGCCATGGACCGCACCGAGAGTACGATTTCAGGATCATCGCAGGCTGCGTTGATCGACCACGACATTGCGCACATCACGCGCGCCATGCACGTATCGCTGCGTGGCGATTTCGGCGGCCCGATCCTGCCTGCCGCCTATTGGCGCAAACGGCTGACCACGCTCGTCGACAGCGGCCAGCTCTCTTCCGCGCAATTGCGCAAGATCGACAGTCTGCTGCTGCAGCTCGATCGGTTCGCTTCGACGCCGCTGCCCGAATGGGAACGCTTCGCGCCCGCCCCGAGCGCGCCGTTCAAGCCCGCTCGCCCGGTGAAGAAGTTGAAATCGGTCTGATCGCGCCAGCCCGCCTCATCGCATCTGTTGTCGATGGTCAGCATGTCACGCCGCGGCATCGCGAACGCATCGTCGTTGTCGGCTTTCGCGGCAACCGTCGTGACACCGGTGATGTGTGCAGTGGCGCGTATCATGCTGCCGCATGTGCAAACCCTGCTCGCCCACCCGACCCGCGATGCTTCCAAACACTCCCTGCCGCTCTACGCGTGAACGGCCGAGCGACTCGTTGACCCGCTGACGATGGTCGATATCGTCGACAGCGCGACCCGCAGCCGGATGATGTCCGGCATCCGCGGCCGCAACACAAGGCCCGAGGTTCTGATTCGCAGCCTGCTGCATCGGCAGGGTCTGCGCTTCCGGCTCGACGCGCGCGATCTGCCCGGTCGTCCCGACATCGTGCTGCCGCGTTATCGCGCGGTGGTGCTCGTGCATGGCTGCTTCTGGCATGGGCACGACTGTCATCTGTTCAAATGGCCGCAGACCCGGCCCGAGTTCTGGCACGACAAGATCGGCCGCAATCGCAGCAACGACGAGAAGGTGCGGGGCGCGCTGCTCGCTAGCGGCTGGCGCGTGGCGGTCGTGTGGGAATGCGCTTTGCGTGGCGCGAATCGCGATATCGCGGGCGTGATCGAGCGGCTTGTCGCGTGGATCAGAAGCGACGCCCCAGAGTTCGAGGAACGCGGCTGAAAACCACGCGCGAGCTGCCCGGCTCGCACGAGTCTCGCGGCCGCTGGTGATACACTCGAAAAGCTCGCCCGGAGCGCTGTCGAGATGCCTTCCAGGCACGCGTCGGCGGCGTTTGCCGGGTGCTTTCCCGGCACTTTCACGACGCTTTCACGGCACGTCCCCACGCATTTCGGCAGGCCTCGAGATGCGCGTCGCCCGCCGCGACATCGCGCACTCCGACGATCCCAGAACCAATCAACAAGGGAGGCACATCATGGCTGACTTCCGTCTCTGGTCCGACGACTTTCCCACCAACGGCTTCATGCCGAAAGCCCACGAGTACGACGACAAGGCATTCGGCGTCGACGGCGAAAACATCTCGCCATCGCTGCAATGGGAAGCGCCGCCCGCGGATACGCAAAGCTTCGCGCTCACCGTTCACGACCCCGACGCGCCGACCGGCAGCGGCTTCTGGCATTGGGTCGTCGTGAACATTCCGGCCGACGCGCGTTCGCTGCCGCGCAACGCCGGCAAGGCCGACGGCTCGCTGCTGCCGCAGGGCGCGACGCAGGTGCGCAACGACTACGGGACGGTCGGCTTCGGCGGCGCCGCGCCGCCGCGCGGCGATCGCACGCATCGTTATATCTTCCGGCTGCATGCGCTGAAGGTGCCGCATCTGCCGGTCAGCGCGGAGACCACCAACGCGGTCGCGCGCTTCATGACGCACCTGAATGAAATCGATTCGACGACCCACACGGGGCTTTACGAACTCAAATAAGCACGCACGCTCGCGCGCGGCGCGGCGGCGGCGCCCCCGCAACGCCGGCGCCGCGCCGACGATACGCTCGCAGCGGCCAGCGTAAGCCGAGCACAGGCGCGCCACCCTCTCCGACAAATCAAACAATCGATGCATGCACCCTCTCCGCGCCCGGAGGGCCCGACGGCCTCCGTTTCCCGCTTCGAAAGCAAGGACCTAGGCCTGCCGGTTCCGCAACGCTATTGGGCGATGCTCGTCATCGCGCTCTCGCTGACGCTCGCGGTGCTCGACAGCGCGATCGCCAACGTCGCGCTGCCGACCATCGCGCGCAACCTCCAGGCGAGCGCCGCCGCGTCGATCTGGGTCGTCAACGCGTATCAGCTCGCGATCACGATCTCGCTGCTGCCGCTCGCGTCGCTGGGCGACCGCATCGGCTACCGGCGCATTTATCTGTCGGGCCTGATTCTGTTCACGGTCGCTTCGTTCGGCTGCGCGCTGTCGAACTCGCTCGCGACGCTCGCGCTCGCGCGCGTGGTCCAAGGCTTCGGCGCCGCCGGCATCATGAGCGTGAACACCGCGATCGTGCGCATGATCTATCCGCCGGCGCAGCTCGGCCGCGGCGTCGCGATCAACGCGATGGTGGTGGCGGTGTCGTCGGCGGTCGGACCGACGGTCGCCTCGGGCGTGCTGGCGGTCGCGACCTGGCCCTGGCTGTTCGCGATCAACGTGCCGATCGGGATAGCGGCGATCGTCGGCGGCTTCAAGGCGCTGCCGATGAACCCCGGCCACGAATCGCCGTATGACTATCTGAGCGCGGTGATGAACGCGTTCGTGTTCGGTCTGCTGATTTTCGCGGTCGATGGCCTCGGCCACGGCCAGCGCTTCGGCTACGTGACGCTCGAGGCACTCGGCGCACTCGTGATCGGCTACTTCTTCGTGCGCCGGCAACTGACGCGGCCCGCCCCGCTGCTGCCGATCGATCTGCTGCGTATACCGGTGTTCGCACTGTCGATCGGCACGTCGGTCTGTTCGTTCTGCGCGCAGATGCTCGCGTTCGTGTCGCTGCCGTTCCTGCTGCAGGAAACGCTCGGCATGTCGCAAGTCGAAACGGGTCTTTTGATGACGCCGTGGCCTGCGGTCATCATCATCGCGGCACCCATTTCCGGTGTGCTGTCGGACCGAATATCGGCCGGCTGGCTCGGCGGCGTCGGGCTCGCCGCGATGACGGTCGGCCTGCTGCTGCTCGCGACGCTCGGGCCGCACCCCGACTCGTTGCAGATCTCGTGGCGCATGGCGCTGTGCGGCGCCGGCTTCGGCATCTTCCAATCGCCGAACAATCGCACGATGCTGTCGTCCGCGCCGCGCGAACGCAGCGGCGGCGCGAGCGGCATGCTCGGCACCGCGCGCCTGAGCGGGCAAACGCTCGGCGCGGCGCTGGTCGCGCTGATCTTCGGCGTTGCGCCGCACAACGGAACGATCATCGCGCTGTACGTGGCCGCGGGGTTCTCGGCGCTCGCGGCCGTCGTGAGCACGATGCGGGTCATGCAGAAGGCGGCGCAGCCGGCCTAAGGCTTGCGCCCGCTACCCCGAAATCCGGACACGAAAAAGGGCGTGCATCGCACAACGCGATGCACGCCCTTTTGCTCAGATTTCCCTGCCACTGCGTTCGCGACGTGACCGGCGCACACGCGCCCCGCTCAGGACGATGCCGTCACGTCAGCGAGCTTTACCGCTTTGGCCGTCACCGAAGACGCGGTCGCGACGTGACGCAGATCGTCGAGGAAGGTATCGCGCCACACCGACAGGTTGTTCTCGCGCATCGGCTCCATCATGTCCGCATGACGCGCCTGGCGTTCTGCGAGCGGCATCGACAATGCGCGCTCGAGCGCTTCGGCCATCTGCGACAGATCGAACGGATTGACGACGAGCGCGCCCGGCAGCTGCTCGGCCGCGCCCGCGAATTGCGACAGCACCAGCACGCCCGGATCGGCCGGATCCTGCGACGCGACGTACTCCTTGGCCACCAGATTCATGCCGTCGCGTAGCGGCGTCACGTAGCCGACCTGCGACTGGCGGAACAGCGCCATCAGCAGATTGCGCTCGTACTTGCGATTCAGATACTGGATCGGCGTCCAGTCGAGCTGCGCGAAGCGGCCGTTGATGCGGCCCGCCTCGCCTTCGAGCGTCTGCCGGATGCGCTGATAGGTCTGCACGTCGGCGCGCGTCGGCGGCGCGATCTGCACGAGCGACACGCGGCCATGCCAGCCGGGCGCGTTCAGCAACAGCCGCTCGAAGGCCTGGAAGCGTTCGACCAGCCCCTTCGAATAGTCGAGCCGGTCGACGCTCATGATCAGCTTGCGCCCGCGCATGCCGTCGCGCAGGCTGCGCACCGCCTTGCGATCGGTGAACTGCTCGGCGGCCTTCGCGATGGCATCGGGATAGATGCCGATCGGGTACGCGCCGACCTTCAGGAAGCGGTTGTACGCGTGCACCATGCCGTCTTCGCTCGACGTGCCGTGCTGACCGCGCTCGATATAGTCGACGAACGATTGACGATCCGCCTCGGTTTGAAAGCCGATCACGTCGTAGCTGCACATCGCCTTGACGAGTTCCTCATGCGGCGGAATCGTGCGCAACACTTCCGGCACCGGAAACGGAATATGCAGGAAAAAGCCGATCGGATTCTTCACGCCCAGTTCGCGCAGGCACCGCGCGAACGGCAGCAGATGGTAGTCGTGCACCCAGATGATGTCGCTAGGCCTGAGCAGTTCTTTCAGCTGCTTCGCGAGCGTCGCGTTCACGCGCTGATAGCCCGCGTAGTCGCCACGGTCGTAGCGAGACAGGTCATTGCGATAGTGGAAGGTCGGCCACAACGTGGTGTTCGAAAAACCGCGGTAGTACTCGTCGTAGTCCCGCTTGGTGAGGCCCACCGTCGCGTAGGTGACGTTGCCCTGCTTCTCGATCACCGGCACAGATGGCTCGCTGATGGTTTCGCCGCTCCAGCCGAACCAGACGCCGCCGGTTTCTTTCAGCGCGTCCAGCACGCCGATCGCGAGCCCGCCTGCCGCCGGACGCGCTTCCTGGATCGGTGCGACACGATTCGATACCACGATCAATCTGCTCATTAGTGCTCCATTGTTTCGTTGTATGCGGAAATGTGCCAAAGCGGTGCACGCAAGTGCCGTGCCGATAGGTGGGATATTGAAGATTAAAATTGTATGAAAATGTGATCCACGAACTTAACCACGCGATCAACGGGGATCACGAAGAAGATTTTTCTGTTTTATATAAAGCAGAGGGTCTTCTTACCGGCATCGCTTTGCTCACGCGGCGCGCCGCCGGTCGATTCGGCCTCAGGCGTCCTGCTCGGAACCCAGATCGCGCTGGTAGTCGAGGCCTTCCTGACGCACTCCGCCCTGGTTGTGTTCACCGTCTGGCGGCGCATCCGGCGCGATCCGATTCTGCGCGGCCGGGTCAGGCGACTCTGCCGGCTCCGTCTTTACGGCAGGCGGCCCCGGCGCACGCTTGGCGTGCCGCGCGGAGCGTCGCAATGCGGGATGTCTCATGATCGTGCCTCCGGTGGAAGCCTGCCGCCTGTTGCCGGCATCCCTACAGTCTAGGGGGCGAAATCGTAAACCGCCGGTAAAACATGCGCCGGCTTTGTAACAAGTACAGCTGTCGCCTGCGCCCCATGGGGCGCGGGGCCTCGGCGCTACGGCTGCGGGTGGGGTCCGCTGCGGAAACGGTGCGCCGGCATCGAGCGGCGCGTCAGCATCGCAGCGGTCGGTGTCGAAGGTCGCCAGCCTGAGGCGTTTGCGTCGGCTGCGGCGGTGGATCACCGATGGGCGGCGTGACCGGTTCGTCGGGTTCGATCGGGTCGGGTGTCGGGCCGGGAACCGTGTCGGGCTCGCCCGGGTCCGGGGGCGCGGTAGGAGGCGTAGTGGGCGGCTCGATCGGCTCGGGCCGGTGAGCCCGCATCGGCTGGGACTGCGCGCGAACGGCTGCGAAATGCGGCATGTCGGTGACCTCGTTTTGCGTTCCATCAGGGCGCAGCAAGGCCTGTGCCGTTGGGCGCCCGCCCGCAAGCTCAGGCGGGCGCTTACTGATCACGCAGCCGACGGGCGAACGAGCCCGGGTCAGGCGTCCGCGCCGCCGAGCGCGCGCGATTCGTCGGCCGGATCGCCGTCTTCGCGCGCATCGTTGCCGTACTCGACGAGCCGGTTGTATAGCGTCTTCAGACTGATGCCGAGGATCTCCGCGGCGCGCGTCTTCACGCCGCCGCATTGCTCGAGCGTCGCGAGAATCAGTTGACGGTCGGCTTCGGCGAGCGAGGTGCCGAACGGGATCGTGATCGCGGTGCCGGCCGCGGGCTTCGACAGCGTGATCTGCAACGGCACCGTGGCCGTGCTATCCGAATCGGCGCTCGACATGATGTGCGCACGCTGCACGTAGTTCTTCAGCTCGCGCACATTGCCCGGCCACGGATACGACAGCAGCATGTCCTTCATCGCGACCGGGAAATGCTTCTTCGTGCCGTGACGCTCGTTGAGCTCATCGAGGAACGATTGCGCGAGCAGCTCGACGTCCTTGCCGCGATCACGCAGCGGCGGCAGGCTGATCGGAAACACGTTCAGCCGGTGGTAAAGGTCGAGCCGCAGCTTGCCTTCGAGCACCGCCTGCTCGGGATCGCGATTGGTGGCCGCGATGAGGCGCACGTCGGTTTCGATCTCCTTGGTCGTGCCGACGCGCATGAACATGCCGGTTTCGAGCACGCGCAGCAGCTTCACCTGCAGCTCGATCGGCATCTCGGTGATTTCGTCGAGGAACAGCGTGCCGCCGTTCGCGCGCTCGAAATAGCCCTTGTGCTGCCGGTCCGCGCCGGTGAACGAACCGCGTTCGTGACCGAACATTTCCGATTCGATGAGATTCGGCGAGATCGCGCCGCAGTTGACCGCGAGGAACGCGTGCTTGCGGCGCAGGCTCAGCTCGTGCAGCGTCTGCGCGGCAACTTCCTTGCCGGTGCCCGATTCGCCGACGAGCATCACCGAGGCCGCGGTAGGCGCGACGCGGCTGATCTGGTCGTAGACCTCCTGCATCGCCGGCGAATTGCCCAACATCAGACCGAAGCGGCCCATCCGACGCAATTCGCCGCGCAGCGTGCCGATCTCGGCCTTTAGGTCGCCGGCGCGCGGCAGGCGCGACAGGATCGCCTTCACGCGCTGCATGTTGATCGGTTTCACGAGGTAGTCGGCCGCACCCATTTTCAGCGCGCTGACCGCCGACTCGACCGTCGCGTGGCCGGTGATCACGATCACTTCGACGCCGGAGCGCGGATCGAGATCTTCGAACAGATCGACCCCGCTGCCGTCGGGCAGCTTCAGATCGGTGAATACAACGTCCGGCATCTGCCGGATCAGTTGAATACGCGCTTCGCGTAGATCGCCCGCGGTGGCCGTGGTCAGTCCGTCTTCCCCGATGACGGCGGAAAGCGCCTCGCGGGTACCTGCGTCGTCATCGACAATCAGTACATGTGGCATCGCGTTTCGAAAGCTTACAAGCGTGGGTCAGAGAATAGGCGGAACATGCCAATGCGCATGCCGCTAAACGGGTCGGCCGCGTGGCGCGGAATCGTCGCGCGCCCCACTCCAGCCGACCATTTGATGAGAAACCGCAACAATGACGCGGGAATCTGCGCCGATCTGCGCGCCATTGTTGTGTATTTACCTATTATACGGCTTTATGGGATTGATTTAACAATCTCCTTCCAGGCGTTGACCGCCAATCTGGCTGCGGCGGCGCCTGCAGCCGCGGCCGGTTTTGCATGCCAGCGTTTCGCGTCAGCCGCGCGGAAACGGCCATGCGCGGTGCTCGCCGTTGACCTGCCCCGAGCCGTTGGCGCTGTGCCCGGCGGGCGCCAGGTCCGTCGACAAGGCCGCCGGCGCCGCCACCGCGCCACCCTCGTTTTCCCAGCGGCTCAGATCGCGCGCCGGGGACATTGGGCCCGTGCGCTTGTGCTGCACGTAGCGAACCGCGAGGAAGCCGCCGAGTGCCATCAATGCGCCGAAAATGCCAATCGTGGGTCGTGCCATCATGAACTCCTTGGATCGTTATGCGGATGAGCGCAGGCGGTGTCGAGCGTGAGCCGCGCCTTTTTGCGAGCCGATGCGAGCGTCGCGCGATGCGCGGCGTCTAGCGGGCGACCAGCACGCCGAGCAGAAAGCCGGTGCCCGCCGCAAGCGCGAGTGAACGCCACGGGTTATGGCGCACATAGTGCTCGGTGCCGATCGCCGCCTCGCGATACCGGCGATGCACGTTGCGTTGCGCGTCGCCGAGTGCCGATTGCAGCGTTTCCACATGTGTGCCCAGCCGGTCCCGCAACGCAACGACGCCTTCGCCGGGCACATTGCCGGCGAGCCGCAGCATTTCCTCCGAGTCCCTCAGCAGTACCCGGAGATCCTCGACGATCTTCTGTCCGCCGAGTGCAAGTTGTCGCGTGGTGTCAGTCATCATCCGTTCCTCGTCTGAGTCGGCGTTCGTTTCAATGTCGCGCAATGGACCCGTCGACCGGTGCGACCGTTCGCGCTTCGGCTCGCGATGCGGTTGGCGGTTTGCCTGGCCGGTTGGCAATGCGACGTGGCCGGTCAAAACCGCGCACGACTCGATCGAACGCTCAACGTTGCAAAGCATGTGCCCGGTATCTTTACCGCTTTAGCGCGCTGAACAAGGCCAACTTCAAGCACTTTCGACCGATTACCCGCACGGTTATCTCAGCGATTGCCAGTTCGATTGCCGGAATCAGCGTCGAAGTGGTTAAATCGTCTTTTATGAGATAGTGGCTGTACGGTCTATCGCTTTCAAGGCCTGCGCGCCGCAACATGAACTTCATTTGCACAGGACCCGCTTTTATGGCGTCAATCGATCTGGACTCGCTCGCCGTGTCCGCCGGCGGTCATGCTTCGCCACAAGCGAAGCAGCGCGTCGCGGACGGCGTCGCGGGACTGAAATCGTACGGGCTGCTGTACGGCTCATCGCCGGTGATGCTCGATCTGTACGAGCAGATCGAACGCGTCGCCGATACCGACGCGACCGCGCTGATCATCGGCGAATCGGGCACCGGCAAGGAACTGATCGCCCGTACCATCCACGAGCGCAGCGGTCGCAAGGACGGCGCGTTCGTTGCCGTGAACTGCGGCGCGATTCCCGATGAGCTCATCGAAGCCGAACTGTTCGGCCATGAAAAGGGCAGCTTTACCGGCGCGGTCCAAGGCCGCGTCGGCTACTTCGAACATGCGAACGGCGGCACGCTGTTTCTCGACGAAATCACCGAAATGGCACCGGTGCGCCAGGTCAAGCTTCTGCGAGCGCTCGAAACGGGCACCTTCTATCGCGTCGGCGGCAACGAACTGATCAGCGGCAACGTGCGGGTGATCGCCGCGACCAATCGCGATCCAGCGGTGGCTGTCAAGGAAAACGGCTTGCGCGAGGATCTGATGTACCGGCTCGCGGTGTTTCCGCTGCGCGCCCCGCCGCTGCGCGAGCGCGAAAACGATCGCGAACTGCTCGCGCAACACTTCCTCGCGCAATTGAATCAGCAGGAAGGCACGAACAAGAGCTTCAGCAAACGCTCGATCGAGACGGTGCGTTCATGGTCGTGGCCCGGCAACGTGCGCGAGCTGAAAAACGCGGTGTACCGCGCATTCATTCTTGCCGAGAAGACCGTTGAATTGCCGCATCCGCATCTTGCGTCGCGAGTCAAGAAAGCGGTCACGCAAGGCGATGCGATGAGCGTGTGGATCGGCACGCCGCTCGCCGACGCGCAAAAGCAGATCATTCTCGGCACGCTCAAGTACTGCGGCGGCGACAAGCGGCGCGCGGCGAAAGCGCTCGGCGTGAGCCTCAAAACGCTGTACAACCGGCTCAGCGCATACGGCGACGAAAGCGCGGAAGACGAAGCCGAGTAATCGGCACGGCGCAACACGGCGCGTTCGCCGACGGCGGCCCGCTGTTGCGCTGTCCGTCGTGGTCTTTTCGCGCCGTTTCACGGCACCGCATCCACCTGCTCCCAAGTCCCACGCCGACGGCAAATTTTTCATGTCTCAAATTACTTGGCACAGCCAGGTAAGGTCGTCCTACCCATGCAACAAAAAGCATCGCAGCGCACGATGTTTTGCAATTCTTTGCATTTTTTCGCTGCCAATTACAAAATGCATCCTGCACAATGCGGCAGCGTAATAAACGACGTGTCCTTCGTTTACACGCGCGATGCGTGAACGCGGGCACCTGTACGGGCAGGGACGGGAGAAATGCAAAAGAACATGGTGTGGGCTGGCAACGCGAAGTCCGTTGCCGCAGGCAAACGCCCCCACGTAACGGCGCTGATGGCGCTGGCGCTGGCGGTTTCGTCGGCATTGAGCGGCTGTAGTTCGTTGTACACGGAAGGCGCGGTCGCGGGCGCCGGTATCGCGGGTGCCGCGGTCGCCACCAAGGTCACCAGCAACGCGGCGGTGGCGACCGGCATCGGCCTCGGCGCGGTCGCCGCCGCGCGCGCAGGCGTCCAGTATTCCGAGCGCGTGGTCCACACCAATACGCAGAACAGCATCGCGCAGGCAGCCGGTCCGCTCGAGGTCGGCGCCGTCGCCCCGTGGAGCATCACGCACTCTTTCCCGATCGAAGACGACGAACACGGCCGCGTGACCGTCAGCCGTCTGATCAGCACCGGCGCGCTCGACTGCAAGGAAATCGTCTTTTCGGTCGATCAGACCGCGACGCGTGACAAGCCTGCGAGCAGCGCGTTTTACATCGCATCGGTTTGCCGCGATGGCAAGGACTGGCGTTGGGCATCGGCCGAACCCGCCACCGAGCGCTGGGGTGCGCTGCAATGAAAATGCGCTCGCCTAGCGTTCCGATGAGAGATCTGCTGCGGCTCATCGCCGCCGGCGCGCTATGCGTCGGTGCGAGCCTGCTAGCGAGCGGCTGCTCGTCGATCGGCGCCGCGAGCGGCGCGGCGGCGGGTGTCGCGTCGGGCATCGTGACCAGCAATCCGGCCGTCGCGCTCGGCGTCGGCGTGGCCGTGCAGGCCGCGACCGACGAAGCGGTCGCGCGCTATATGCGCAGCATGCACAAGGATCAGCAGGATCTGATGGCGGCGCTGGTCGGCACGATGCCGGTCGGCGAAACGAAACCGTGGTCGGTCAAACATATGTTGCCGATCGAGAACGGGCATGGCCAGGTGCGCGTGACTCGTGCGGTCAGCTCGGCGCTCGCGCTGTGCAAGGATTTCGTGTTCTCGGTCCAGGACGGCGACGGCCCCAACGCGCCGGAGAGGTGGTTCACGGCGAGCGCGTGCCAGCAGGACAAGGGCTGGAAGTGGGCGACGGCCGAGCCGGCGGTCGCGCGCTGGGGCAATCTGCAATAAAAAAGCGGCGAGGTTTCTCGCCGCTTTTTGTCTGAACCGCAGTGTCTGGCGAAAAACGAAGCTTTAAGACTCCACGTCTTCCAGACTGAAGATTTCGGTCTGATCGTTATACGAAAAGATCTCGCCGTAACGGCCCCAGTTGATGACCGCGTCAAGCGTCTCTTCCGCGGCGCTGTCTGACAGGAAGTCCTCGAGTTCCTGCTCGAAGCGCACGCGCGGCGCGCGGTGTCCCGGCCGTTCGTTCAACACCTTCTTGATTCGCGCGGCGAGCGGCACGTGCCGCAGCAGATGCTCGGCGAACATCATCTTCCGTTCCTGCGTGCCGAACTCGGAGAACACCCGCGCCGGCGGGGTCAGGAAAATGTCGCCCTCGCGTACGTCCGCGAAACCTAAGTGCTGCAGCACTTCGGCGATCGGGAACAGATCGTCGACCTCCAGATGCAGCGAGCGCGCGATTTCCGGCATGTCCGCGCGACCATGATACGGCGCGGAGGCGAGCGTCTCGATCAGACCAGCCATCAAGTTGGTCGACACGTGCGGCAGCCAGCTGCCGAGCTCCAGCCCTTTCCTGGTCTTTTCGTCGGTCTGACGCGCGGTCATCTTTGCGTAAATGTCGTCCACGAGGCGGCGGAACGCCGGGTCCAGACGATTGCGCGGATGCTTGAACGGCACCTTGATCTCGGCGATCACGCGGCCCGGGTTCGACGACAGCACCAGAATGCGGTCGCACATGAACACCGCTTCCTCGATGTTGTGCGTGACGATCAGCACCGCCTTGATCGGCATGCGGCCTTGCGTCCACAGATCGAGCAGGTCGGTGCGCAGCGTTTCGGCGGTCAGCACGTCGAGCGCGGAGAACGGCTCGTCCATCAGCAGCAGCGTCGGATCGACGACGAGCGCGCGCGCAAAGCCGACGCGCTGGCGCATGCCGCCCGACAGCTCGCGCGGATACGCGTTTTCGAAGCCGTCGAGACCGATCAGGTCGATCGCGGCGAGCGCGCGCGTGCGCCGCTCCGACGCGCCGACGCCTTGCGCTTCGAGACCGGCCTCCACGTTCTGCAGCACGGTCAGCCACGGAAACAGCGCGAAGGTCTGAAACACCATCGCGACGCCCTTCGCCGGGCCTTCGAGCGGCTTGCCCATGTACGTGACTTCGCCATCGGTCGGCTCGATCAGACCGGCGATGATGCGCAACAGCGTCGACTTGCCCGAGCCCGATCGGCCGAGCAGACCGACGATCTCGCCTTCGCGCAGCGACAGGTTCGCGTCGTCGAGGACGAGCAGTTCGCCCTGCGTCTTGTTGAAGCCGCGGCACACGTCCTTGACGCGCAGGATTTCCTCGCCGAGGCGCGGGGGCTTCGGCGGCGTCTGGATCGGCGCGGCGGTCATAGCAGCTTTAGGATTTTGCATCGCGTTAAGCCTTCATTTCTCAATCTAGACGGAGCTTGCCTTCGGCGTAGGCGTACATCGGACGCCACAGCAGTCGGTTGAACAGGGTCACGAACAGGGACATCACGGCGATGCCCACGATGATTTTCGGATAGTCGCCCGCCGCGGTGGTCTGCGCGATATAGGCGCCCAGGCCATGCGCAGCGACCCTTGTGTCGCCCCACTGCACGAACTCGGCAACGATGCTAGCGTTCCACGCGCCGCCCGACGCGGTGATCGCGCCGGTCACGTAGTACGGAAAAATGCCCGGCAGCATCGCCTGACGCCACCACTGCCAGCCGCGAATGTGGAAATTCTTGGCCGCCTCGCGGTAGTCGTTCGGATACGAGCTTGCACCGGCAATCACGTTGAACAGGATATACCACTGCGTGCCGAGCACGATCAGCGGTGACAGCCAGATGTCGGGATTCAGGTGAAAACGCACGATCGCTATCACGAACACCGGGAACAGCAGGTTCGCCGGGAATGCGGCGAGGAACTGCGCGAGCGGCTGGACCTTTTCAGCCAGCGCCGGGCGCAGGCCGATCAGCACGCCGACCGGCACCCAGATCACCGAAGCGATCGCGATCAGCACGATCACACGCAACAGCGTGATCAGGCCGAGCACGAGCACGTGGCCGACCTCGTCGAGCGACACACCGGTGCGCACATACATGAACACGCGGTACACCACGTACACCGTGGCCAGCAGTACGATCGCCGCCCAAACGATGTCGCCGATCCGGGAGTTCTTCTCGCGCTGCGGAATGTGAAAGCGCGGCGCGCTGAACGCCGGCAGTTGGAAGCGCACGCGGGCCGCGCGCGCGAACATCCAGCCGAGCGGCACGAGCAGCCGGTGAATCAGCCGCGTGCGGCGAATCAGGTCGAGCAGCCACGATTCGGGCGCATCGCCCGAGCTCGTAAACTCCATGCGGAACTTGTCGGCCCACGCGACGAGCGGGCGAAACAGCAACTGGTCGTAGGCGAGAATCACGACCGTCATCGCGAGGATGACCCAGCCGATCGCGTGCAGGTTCTTGTCGCTGATCGCGTGCGCCAGGTAGGCGCCGATGCCCGGCAGCGTGATCGTGTTGTTGCCGACCGTGATCGCTTCGGAGGCGACCACGAAGAACCAGCCGCCCGACATCGACATCATCATGTTCCAGATCAAGCCCGGCATCGAGAACGGCACTTCGAGCTTCCAGAAGCGCTGCCATGAAGTCAGATGAAAGCCGCGCGACACTTCGTCGAGATCGCGCGGCACGGTGCGCAGCGACTGATAGAAGCTGAACGTCATGTTCCACGCCTGGCTCGTGAAGATCGCGAAGATCGCGGCGAGCTCGGCGCCGAGCACGCGGCCCGGGAACATCGCGAGGAAGAACGTGACCGTAAACGAGATGTAGCCGAGCACCGGCACCGACTGCAGGATGTCGAGGATCGGCACCAGCACGAGACCGGCGCGGCGGCTCTTGGCGGCGAGCGTGCCGTAGATCAGCGTGAAGATCAGCGATGCGACCATCGCCGCGAGCATGCGCAGCGTGGTGCGCATCGCGTATTCGGGGAGGTTGGCCGGATCGAGCGAGATCGCCTGCGTCTTGAGCGTCGACATCGGCGCGAGCGTCTCGTGAAAGCCGATCGACGCCATCGCGATCAGGCAGATGATCAGCGGGAACGCGACGAAGTCCCAGCGGTTGGGCAACACACGCCATGCCGATGCATTGGCGGTGCGCTTCAGGTTGAAGCTGAAATCCATCAGACGCCCTCCCCCTTGAAACAGACAGTCGAACGCTCGAAGGAGGCCGCGGCTGCTCCGCGGCGGTCTATGGATCGGTCCGGAAAGCGGAAATCAGGCATGGCAAAACGCGCGTGCGTGGTAAATCGTTAGCGTTGGAGACACGTGAGCCGGCAATGGACAGGTTCGTGGACGCGTCGCCTACGACCCCAACCATCACGCCGGATTCCTGTCGCCGCGGGCGCCGCCCGAGGGCCGGCGGGCTTTCCTCGTTTTGGACGGCACGACACTACACCATCCCATGTTTCAGGCACAACCTTTCGCCGCAAATTGCGATACCGCATCGTGAGGCCCTCTCGCGGCGTGGCGCGCAAGCCACATCGGCGCGTCGCATCGGGCAGCGTCGCTCGAGCGGCCCCTCGGGCTCCGCAGCTATCAAGAATGCGGCGCGGCTGCCGTTAAGAATCTGATCGGCGCGGCATAGGCAGGCCGCATCCCAGCAATAACGGTGGCATCGTGCCCCGCGACGGTTAAAATCGGGAAACGACGTACCTGTTTATCAGCGGTTCATCCCGGGCCTTGGCGGCGGCAACGCGCACGTCGCTCGCGACGGGACGACACCGCAGCCGACGCAGGTAACAACCCAGCGTTGCGAGCGCGCTGCCACGAACGAGCAAGTTGCATGTCACAGCCAGACGGATCAGAGGGTCGATGAACGGGACAACCTTGCGCCAGGTGGCCGGGCCGGTCAGCTTCGTGCTGATCGTACTCGTCTGCTGGTTCGTGGCTGGCATGGTCGCGGACCGGATGGTACAGCAAGAGCTGGATGCGGCGTTGCGCGCGCAGCGGCAAATGTCCACGTCGATCGTCGACAACATGGCGGAAGTGATTGCCAGCGACCTCGCGATGTCCCGCGCCATCCCAGCGACCATGGCCGAAATGGATGTGGTCCAGCGGGCCCTGGTGCAATCGCAGAATTATGCCGCGAACAGCGAAGCGGCGGAACCCGCCATGCGCGCCGCGTTGCTGAAGGACCCGAAGATGGCCGCGGTCAGCAAGTTCCTGCACGAAGCGCAGGGCTTCTCCGGGCTCGACCAGGTCTGGATCGTCAACGCGAACGGCATCTGCGTCGCGTCGAGCGGTACGATGTCGGCCGCCGACGGCGTGCAGCAATCGTTCGTCGGTGTGGACATGCGCGCGCGCGGCTATCTGACCAACACGCTGCTCGGCGCATTCTCCGAAGCCTACGGCGTCGGTCGCGCGAGCGGCGAGCCGGGCATCTTCATCGCCGCGCCGGTGTACGCGGACGGGCTGCTGGTCGGCGCGGTGGTCGCCAAGGTCGGCATCGCGCGGTTGCGCCACTGGGTCGCGCACGCGGGCACTTTCGTCTCCGACGACAACGGCGTCATCATCATGGCGCACAACAGTGCGCTCGAAGGCCACGCGTTGCCGAACTCCCCCGTCACACAGATGGGCCCCGCCGAGCGGCGCATCATCTACCGGCGCGAGACATTCCCCGACATGCTGATCCGCGAAGACACGCAAGTGCGTGAGCAGGCGCCGTGGGTGCCGGCGTCGGTCGCCGCGCAGCTGTTCGGCATGAGCGAACAGCCGGCCCCAGCGCTCTATCAGAACCGCGGCGGTCTGAACTCGGGGCTCTCCGCGCATCTGGTCGATCCGCTCGCCGCATGGCCGGAGCTGCTGCGCAATCACAAGCGCGACCATCTGCTGGTGTTCCTCACGCTGGCCGGCACCGTCGCGCTCGCGTGGGTGATCACCGTGTCCTATGTGCGCGAGCGGCGCCACCATCGCGCGACACGCGATCTCGCCGAGCAGTTGCAGTCGGCCAATACGCTGCTGTCGGCGGAGGCACGGCACGACGCGCTGACCGGCGCGCTGTCGCGGCGCTATTTCCTCGACCTGCTGCGCCATGAGATCGACCGCGCGCATGCGGGCCGCGAGCCGCTATGCATGGCGATCGCCGACCTCGACCACTTCAAGCAGATCAACGACTGCTTCGGCCACGCCGCCGGCGACCGTGCGCTCGAACATTTCGTCGATACGTGCCGCGCCGAGCTGCGTGGCTCCGACGCAATCGGCCGGCTCGGCGGCGAAGAGTTCGGCCTGCTGCTGCCGGCCACCGATCTCACGAGCGGGCGCGAGGTCGTCGAGCGTTTGCGGCTGCGCTTGAAAGCGGTGCCCTCGCCGAAGCTGCCGGCGTCGGTGGAGTTGAGCGTGAGCATCGGCATCACCGAGTTGTCGCCCGACGATCTGCCCGAGCGTCTGATGAGCCGCGCCGATACCGCGCTGTACGCGGCGAAGACCGGCGGGCGCGACCGCACCGAAGCGTTGCCGCCCGACGATACCGCGCCGCCCACGCGCACGGCGGTGAATGCCTGGTAATACCTTGACGTCACCGAAATAGCCAGCGGGTATCATCGATCCTGATATTGGATCGTCGCTACCGCATTAACGGAGATTCGCATGAAGGGAAACCTGGTGATCGTCTGTCGCGATCAGGACGCTGATGCATTCGACCATCTGCTCGCCGAATACGGCGCATTCCAGACGCGTTTGTCGTCGACCGCGTGGTATCTGAAACTGAAGGTCGCGCCGGAACTGATTCAGGAGGAAATACTCGCGCGCCTCGGCAAATATACGACGCACTACATTTTCGAAGCGGAAACGGTGACCTGGAATACCGTCGATAGCGACACGGCCAACGCGCTCAATACGCTGTTTTCCGATTGACCGCTCCCCGCTCACGATGCCGGCGCCCCACGCCCGCATCGCCCGCCAGGACCTGCTCCTACCACGCGTTTTCCGAGACCGCCGCGACGCGCGGCAGCACTTCGAACGGAAAGCTCATCAACACCCGCAAACCGCGGCCACCGTGATTGCCGATTTCCCATTCACCGCCCGCGCGCCGCACGAGCCGCTCGACGATCGCGAGGCCCAGCCCGCTATGGCCGTTGCCGCCACGCGCGGGGTCGAGGCGCACGAATGGCCGGCTCGCGTTGATCAGATCCTGGGCGGCGATGCCCTTGCCGTTGTCGCTAATCGATAGCGTAAATCCCTGCGACGTGCGCGCGGTCGCGACGACCACCGGCGGTGCGCCATACGCATGCGCGTTGTCGAGCAGGTTCGAGAGGATCCGGTCGAGCGTGGCTGCGGGCAGCAGAAACGACGGCCCGGCGTTCAGTTCCGTCTGCACGGTCGGCGCCCCGGTGGTCACCGCCCGATAGCTGCGCACGACGCGCTCGCACTGCGCATCGACTGCCACCGGCTCGCTGCGGTCCGCCCCGTCGTGTGCGAACAGCAGGAACTGCTCGACGATATGCGTCATCGAATCGACGTCGCGCACGACGCCGTCGCGCGTCTTCGCGTCGTCCATCATCTCGGCGCGCAGCCGCAGACGCGCAAGCGGTGTCTTCAGGTCGTGCGCGACACCGGCCAGCATCACCGCGCGATCGTTCTCGGTACGCGCGACTTCCTGCACCATCTGATTGAAGCCGTGCGTGAGTTGCCGCAACTCGCGCGGCCCGCGCTCGGGCACCGGCGGCACCGGCAGCCCACGGCCGAAGCGCGCGACCGCCTGCGCGAGCAAGCGCAGCGGCCGCTGCAGCGCCCACGCGGCGAACAGCGCCGCCATCACCGCGAACGAGAAAATAATGACGAGCCACAAGACCGTGCGGTCGAGCGAGCGCGGCTTGCGCAGCGGCTGCACCGGCACAACGATCCAGTTCCGGTCGGTCGGGGCGCGCACCCATAGCGTGGGCGGCGCGCCGGGCGGACCGACGCGCACCTGGGTGTCGGCCGGCATACGGTCGCGCACGTCCTCGACGAAACGCTCGAGCGGCGGCGGCATATGCGCGCTGGACGCCGCCGGCACGTCGGGGCTCGCCGGGTCGACCAGCTTCACGCGTGACGGTAACGGTTGGTCCGGTGTGCGAGCAACGTGCTGACGCACCGCGTCGACGAGAAAGGCTGCTTCCTCGACCGCGTAGCGCGCTTGCAGTTGCGAACGTTCGAGCCGCATCAGCGCATACCACGCGAAATGCGACAGCATCAGCACCGCGACGACGAGCAGCGCGAGCCGCCCGAACAGCGAGTCAATGGGCCGACGCATGCTGCTCGCCGTCCGGCACGAACACGTAACCGCGGCCGCGCACGGTCTGAATAAAGCGCGGCGTGGATGGATCGGTTTCGAGAATGCGGCGCAGGCGCCACACCTGCACGTCGATGCCGCGGTCGGTGCCGTCGTACTCGGGACCGTGCAGCAGTTCCAGCAGGCGCTCGCGCGTGAGCGTGCGCATGGGGTGATTGACGAAGATCTTCAGCAGCGCGAACTCGCTGCCCGACAGCGTGAGCGGCCTGTCTTCCTGATGCAACGTGCGCGACTGGAAATCGAGCGTGAAGCGCCCGAAGCTGAACGGCTCGCGCTGCTCGGGCGCGGCCGCCGACGGCAGCGTGCGGCGCCGCCGCAGCACCGCCTGCACGCGCGCGAGCAGTTCGCGCGGATTGAACGGCTTGCCGAGGTAGTCGTCCGCGCCCAGTTCGAGCCCGACGATACGGTCGACGTCGTCCGCACGCGCGGTCAGCATGATGACGGGGATATCGTCGCCCGACGCGCGCAGCTTGCGCAACGCGGTGAGGCCGTCCACGCCGGGCATCATCAGGTCCAGCACGATGAGGTCGGGGCGCTCGCGCTCGAGGCGCCGCTCGAGCGAGCCCGCGTCGTGCAGCACCGAAACTTCGATGCCCTGACGGGCGAGATAGTCGCGCAACAGATCGCGCAGTTCGACGTCGTCGTCGACGACCAGAATTTGAGTAGCCATGGATTGAAGTTTAACGCCCCGCTAAAAGAGATTTCGTTTTCCGAACCGTCTGAAGGGTTACCGGTTGTTACCGCGAAAGCTGCGCGTAATTGCCGGTAATAGCCGCGTTCGGGCGCGTAACACAGCGGCGCTGGCGGTTCTCTACGCTGTGGCTTACCGAGTGCAGGCAGTCCCACGACCGGTTGCATCGTCGGCTATTCCATTACAAGGAGCCTTATATGTCCACCAAAAAGATCTCGCGCGTTCTCGCCGTTGCTGCCACCGCTCTCGCCGTCGGCGCGGGCGCCGCTTATGCCGCTCAACCCGCCGAGCACGCGCACGGAGGCCCCGGCGGCTGGCATGGCCACTTCATGCAGGAACTGACCCAACTCCACGATCAGCTGAAGCTGAACGCGGATCAGGAAAAGTTGTGGCAAAACGCGCTCGACACGATGAAGCAGAACCGCGAAGCGATGCGCGCCAACCGCAAGCAGGCTCACGACCAGTTCAAGGCCGCGCAGCAGCAGCCGATCCTCGATCTGAACGCGATGGCCGCGACACATCAGCAGATCGAGCAGAAGGACGCGCAACTGCGTCAGCAAACCACCGACGCGTGGCTGAAGTTCTACAACGGCCTGAACGACCAGCAGAAGACCACCGTCAGCACGGCGCTGAAGCAGCGCTTCGCGCGGATGGAACAGCGTCACGAGAAGATGCGCGAGCGCTGGGAGCAGCACAAGGACGCGGCGTCGGCGCAGGCCGTCAAACAGTAAGCGGCGCGATGCATCCGCGAGGCGCGCCAGGAAGCGCGCTTCGCTAATAGAAAAACGCCACGGAAGAGGTTTTCCGTGGCGTTGCTGTTTGGCCCTGCTCGCTGCTCGATTCGCGGGCGGCGCGAATCAACCGCTTGAATCAGCCATTCAACTGACCGAGATCGAACAGCAGCACCTCCGCGTCGTCGCCCTGTTCCAGCGTCACGGTGTCTACATCGCCGAGCTTGGCGGCATCGCCTGCCTCGAGCACCGTGCCGTTCACGCTCAACGTGCCACGTGCAACGTGCACATAGGCGAGGCGCCCCGCCGGCAACGCGAACGTCGCGTGTTCGGCGCCGTCGAACAGTCCCGCGTAGATCGACGCATCCGCATGAATCGTCACCGAGTCGTCGCGGCCGTCGGGCGACGCGATCACGCGCAGGCGACCGCGCTTGCTGTCGGCGTCGAAGTGCTTTTCCTCATAGCCGGGCTGATCGCCCGCGCGGCGCGGAATGATCCAGATCTGCAGCAGATGCGCGAGTTCGTCGCTCGACGCGTTGAACTCGCTATGCTGCACGCCGGTGCCCGCGCTCATGCGCTGCACGTCGCCGGGACGGATCGTCGAGCCGTTGCCCATGCTGTCGCGATGCGCGAGCGCGCCTTCGAGCACATACGTGACGATCTCCATGTCGCGATGCCCATGCGCGCCGAAACCCTGGCCGCCGGCGATGCGGTCTTCGTTGATCACGCGCAGCGGCCCGAAGTGCACGTGCTGCGGGTCGCGGTAGTCGGCGAACGAGAAGCTGTGATACGAGTCGAGCCAGCCGTGGTTGGCATGTCCGCGTTCCGCGGAGCGGCGAATCTCGATCATGGAAAATCTCCCGGTAAGTAATCAATCAGAGCGATGGCGCAAATGTAGGGGCTGCGCGCCCACTTAACAATCGTGCGCGGCCGCACCGGAGCGTTCCATCGATGCATGCAATCGCGCGCTGCCGTCCCGCACTGGCACCTTGGCGCTGTTCGGGTAAAATACCGCGCTTTTCAAGCCACGGGGACCTCCCGCGGGACGTGCGGGCCGCGCCGGCAAGCGTCGCCGGACCAGCGCGCCGCGCCGGACAAACCATCCGCGAAAGGACGACCGGGGCGCTGGCAACAATCGCAGCGGCACGGCAATTTTGACCGCCTAGAATAGCGAGCGTCGGTCCCTGGCAGTCGAAGTGGCAACGAAGGTGGCAGACAGCCGGCAGTAGATTCAAAACAATCCGAGACGAAAGTCCCAAAAGCGCGCGGCAGAAGCTTCAACGTTTCTGCGGCATGTATTGCACAGCGGCACGCTGTGCGCCGAGGATCGCGGCGAGCCAAGCGCTCGTCTGCGACGCGGCGCGACGCTGGCCGCGTCTTTCGCGATGCGCGAGAAGCGCATCGTCAAGGACTATCTATGTTCCTTCAAGGCTACGGCCCGCTGCTCGTCAGCGGCACCTGGCAAACCGTCAAGCTGGCGGTGCTCTCGCTCGTGCTCGCTTTCGTGCTCGGGCTGCTCGGCGCGGCGGCGAAATTGTCGAAGAACCGCCTGTCGAACGGCATCGGCACCGTGTACACGACGCTCGTGCGCGGCGTGCCCGATCTTGTGCTGATGTTGCTGCTGTTCTATAGCATCCAGATCTGGCTGAACAACCTGACCGACGCGCTCGGCTGGGAGCAGATCGACATCGACCCGTTCGTGGCCGGCGTCGCGGTGCTCGGCTTCATCTACGGCGCGTACTTCACCGAGACGTTCCGCGGCGCGTTTCTCGCTGTGCCGCGCGGCCAGCTCGAAGCGGGCGCGGCCTACGGCATGACGAGCTGGCAGGTGTTCTCGCGCGTGATGTTCCCGCAGATGATGCGCTTCGCGCTGCCTGGCATCGGCAACAACTGGCAGGTGATGGTCAAGGCGACCGCGCTCGTGTCGATCATCGGTCTGGCGGACGTCGTCAAGGCCTCGCAGGACGCCGGCAAGGGCACGTTGCGGTTCTTCTTCTTCACGCTGCTCGCGGGAGCGATCTATCTCGTCATCACCACAGTGTCGAACTTCGTGCTGATGTACCTCGAAAAGCGTTACTCGACCGGCGTGCGAAAGGCGGATCTATGATCGAGATCATTCAGCAATATTGGCGCAACTATCTGTTCACCGACGGCTATCGCTTCACCGGTGTCGCGATCACGTTGTGGCTGCTGGTCGTCTCGATCGGCTTGGGCTTCTGTCTGTCGGTGCCGCTCGCGGTCGCGCGCGTGTCGAAGAAGAAATGGCTCGCGGGCCTGGTATGGCTGTACACGTATATCTTCCGCGGCACCCCGCTCTACGTGCAATTGCTGCTGTGCTACACGGGTCTCTACAGCCTCGAGATCATCCGCAACAACGAGCTGACCAACGCGTTCTTCCGCGACGGCATGCATTGCACGCTGCTCGCGTTCACGCTGAACACCTGCGCGTACACCACCGAAATCTTCGCGGGCGCGATCAAGGCGACGCCCTACGGCGAGATCGAAGCGGCGCGCGCGTACGGCATGTCGTCGTTTACGCTGTACCGCCGCGTCATTCTGCCGTCGGCGCTGCGCCGCGCGCTGCCCTACTACAGCAACGAAGTGATCCTGATGCTGCACGCGACCACCGTCGCGTTCACGGCCACGGTGCCGGACATCCTGAAGATCGCGCGCGACGTGAACTCCGCGACGTATCAGTCTTTCAACGCGTTCGGCATCGCCGCACTGCTGTACCTCTGCATTTCTTTCGCGCTCGTGTGGCTGTTCCGCCGCGCCGAGCGTCGCTGGCTCGCCTATCTGCGGCCGCAAGGCAAGTAACTGCGCGTCCATAGGGTCTGCTTACATATGGAACGCACGTGCGAATGCCCGCTATCGGCCGCAGGGCAAGGAGTAAGGAGCGCTGCGTGGCCGCGCCACGTGAGCGACGCGCGACGCCGCCATGCGGCCGATAGCGGGCATTCCCCTGCAATGAAATCCAGGAATGGGTTTGCACGTGCGTTCCATATGTAAGCAGACCCTATACAAGCAAGCTCGTTAAGGATCCTGATGAACCCCAAGAAGCAGAAGCTCTTCGTCGACGAGCTTCACAAAAAGTACGGCGACAACGAAGTCCTCAAGGGCGTGTCGCTGAAAGCCAATGCCGGCGACGTGATCAGCGTGATCGGCTCATCCGGTTCGGGCAAGAGCACGATGCTCCGCTGCATCAACTTCCTGGAACAGCCGAACGCGGGGCGCATTTTCGTCGACGGCGAGGAAGTGCGCACGCAGAGCGCGAAGGACGGCGCGTTGCGCGTGTCGGACCCGAAACAGTTGCAGCGCGTGCGCACGAAGCTTTCGATGGTGTTCCAGCACTTCAACCTGTGGTCGCACATGAATGTGCTCGAGAACATCATCGAGGCGCCAGTGCATGTGCTGGGTCTGAAACGAAAGGAAGCCGAGGATCGCGCGCGCGAATATCTGGAGAAGGTCGGCCTTGCGCCGCGTCTCGAAAAGCAGTATCCGTCCCATCTGTCGGGCGGCCAGCAGCAGCGCGTGGCGATTGCGCGGGCGTTGGCGATGCATCCCGACGTGATGCTGTTCGACGAACCGACGTCCGCGCTCGACCCCGAACTCGTCGGCGAAGTGCTGAAGGTAATGCAGAAGCTCGCCGAGGAAGGCCGCACGATGATCGTCGTCACGCACGAAATGGGCTTCGCGCGTAACGTGTCGAACCACGTGATGTTCCTGCACCAGGGCCGCGTCGAAGAAGAAGGTCGTCCCGACGAAGTGTTCGGCAACACGAAAAGCGAACGTCTGAAGCAATTCCTGTCGGGCAGTCTCAAGTAATAAAATTACCCGCCGCTTATGACGCGGCCGGCATTTCAATGTAGTCGATGTAGTTTTACAAGGCGCTTACGAGCGCCTTTTGCGTTTTCGCCGCCTCCTCCTTCCCGGCCATTCGGTCACCGAAAACCGCCGAAAATCCCACAAAACGGGTCAGCCAAGCCGTTTTTCCGCCCTAACGCGCCGCTTTTGACTCGTCAATAGTGGCAATCCTTAATGCGACCCCTCGCGAGCCGCGATTACCTTGCCACATAAGGCTTTCAGCGATTTCGCGAGGGGCTGCTCCGGGTCCGGGCACACATTCGTATTGCAATTTGGCGACACCGCTTGTGGGCGGTACTAATTTCTTCTGTCAGTCAAAGCTATTTTTGATAAATTAGTAACCAAAGTAGCAAAACTAAGTTGATTAAAAGTAGTTTCACTTCAAAACACAGAGGAGAACCGGTCGGCGAGGGATCGGCATGGCGCAAAGATAGCTCGACGCTACACGCCATGGCAGGAGAATCCCTATCCGCTCGCCACGCTCCCCTGGTACCGCTTTCTGTTCGGGGCTAATCGCGTCCGAACACCACTCGCAGTACTGGGTTTCTTTTTTGACAGGGTATGGAGGAGAAGATGAAGAAAGCTTTGCTCGCTGCTGCGCTGATGTCGGCCGGCGTTGTTGCACACGCTCAGAGCAGCGTCACGCTGTATGGCCGTTTAGATGCAGGTCTCGAGTACATGTCGGGCGTGCCGACCGGCGCTAACGCCAACGGCGCGGCCAACAGCAGCTCGAACCGCTTCAAGGCGGAAAGCGGTGACTGGGGTACCAGCCTGTGGGGCATGAAGGGCGTCGAGGACATCGGCGGCGGCAACAAGGTGCTGTTCCAGTTGGAAGGCTCGTTCAACACGATGACGGGCGCAGGTCCTGGCGGCGGCGGTCTCTTCAATCGCTGGGCAACGGTCGGCTTGTCGAACAGCCAGTACGGTACGTTCACGATGGGCCGCATGCTCTTCATCTCGAACGGCGTGTGGGACTTCGACCCGTTCGGTCAGTCCAACTGGTCGTCGGCATCGCTGGTGCGCGGCCGCAACTGGCCGCAGTCGAGCAACAACTTCGCGTACCAGTCGCCGAAGATCGCAGGCTTTGACTTCTACGGTCAGTACGCGCTGTCGAATGCGACGAGCTGGAACGGCAATGGCTCCACCGGACAAGGTCGCGAAGCCGGCGCGCAGATCACCTACACGACGTCGCTCTTCCAGGTCCGCGGTCTGTACGACGAAATCCGCAACCCGGCGAACGGTCAGTTGTGGGGTGGCCCGGTCGCCAACAACGGCATCAATACGGCTAACACGGCCAACGGCGTATTCGCTGCATCGCGCGAGTACTCGGCTCTGTTGAATGTGTTCCTCGGCCAGTTCAAGATTCAGGCCGCTTACCAGGCAGTGCGTTCGGCAGGTGCAACGGGCGTTCTGCCCGGTCAGCCGACCACGCTCAATCACGAATGGGGCGGTGTGACGTGGCAGGCAACGCCGGCTGCAGCTCTGATCGCGGCGGTCTACCACGTGAACGGCAACAACGGCGCGGGCAATGCGACGATCTACACGGTTGGCGGTTCGTACAACCTGTCGAAGCGCACGCTGCTCGACCTGCAGGCTGCGACGGTGCGCAACAGCCGGAATGCTAACTTCGGTCTGAACGCGAACAATGCGGGCTTCGCCGCTGCAACGGACAACCCGTTGCAAGGCCGCCAGCAAACCGGCGTGTACGCAGGTATCCAGCACTCGTTCTAATCGAACAGTGCGCCCCGAGGGTCATTCCTCGGGGTGTATCACGAGTTTCTTCGAGAGAATCTTTTTCACGCTGCTGCGAGAGGCGCGTATCGGTGCAGTATCCGCAAGGGTATTGCACCGTTTTTTATTCGGCGCACGGTTTTTGCCGTTGCGCGCACCGGGCCGGTGCGTGATTGCGCCGGCTCATACCGCTGCTTCGTTCTCTTCGCCGGTACGGATACGGATCACGCGCTCGACGTCCGAGACGAAGATCTTGCCGTCACCGATCTTGCCGGTCCGCGCCGCGCCGATGATCGCGTCGATCACCTGATCGCACTGGTTGTCCGCCACCACGACTTCGATCTTCACTTTCGGCAGAAAGTCGACCACGTACTCTGCACCACGGTAGAGCTCGGTATGCCCTTTCTGGCGGCCAAAGCCCTTGACCTCGGTAACGGTCAGGCCTGTGAGGCCGACTTCCGCGAGCGCCTCGCGCACTTCGTCGAGTTTGAACGGTTTGATGACTGCGGTGATGCGCTTCATGGCGAACCTCGTCTCTTGATGGGAAGAGTGGAAAGAAAAAGGATGATTTTTATTCTACGCCGCGCCGGATGCATTGCGGCATCCGCGTGCGCGTCGTCTTTCACTCCACCGGCTCGGTATAGCGCGACGTGATCGGATAACGCCAGTCGCGGCCGAACGCGCGATGCGTGACGCGAATCCCGATCGGCGCCTGGCGGCGCTTGTACTCGTTGATCTTGATCAGACGCGTGACGCGCTTCACGTCATCGACCCGATAGCCCGCCGCGATGATCTCCGCGAGCGAACGGTCCTCTTCCATGTACATGCGCATGATCGCGTCGAGTACTTCGTATTCGGGCAGGCTGTCCTGGTCGGTCTGGTTCTCGCGCAGCTCCGCCGACGGCGCGCGCGTCAGAATGCGCTCGGGAATCACCTCGCGCGTCGCAAACGTGGTGGCCGCGTTGCGATAGCGGCACAGCCGGTACACGAGCGTCTTGGCGATGTCCTTGATCACCGCGAAGCCGCCGGCCATGTCACCGTACAGCGTGCAGTAGCCGACCGCCATCTCGCTCTTGTTACCGGTGGTCAGCACGATCGAGCCGAACTTGTTCGACAGCGCCATCAGCAATGTGCCGCGAATGCGCGCCTGAATGTTCTCCTCAGTCGCATCTTCGGCACGGCCCGCGAACTCATCGGCGAGCGAGCCCCGGAACGCGTCGAACATCGGCGCAATCGCGATCTCGTCGTAACGCACGCCGACGCGGCGCGCCATCTCGGCAGCGTCGGTGGTCGAGATGTCGGCCGTGTAGCGCGACGGCATCATCACCGCGCGGACCTTGTCGGCGCCGAGCGCATCGCACGCGACGGCCAGCACAAGCGCCGAATCGACGCCGCCCGAGAGACCGATCAGCGCGCCTGGAAAACCGTTCTTGCCGATGTAGTCGCGCACCCCCGTCACGAGCGCCGCGTACACCTGCGCTTCGAGTGATTGCTCCGGTGCGCGCGCGGCCGGCAGCGGCGTGCCGTTGTCGAATTCGACGATGGCCGTGGCTTCCTCGAACTGCGCGAGCTTCGCGACGAGTTCGCCGTGAGCGTCGAGCACGAACGAACCGCCGTCGAACACCAGCTCGTCCTGCCCGCCGACCATGTTCACGTAGACCATTGGAATACCGGTCTCGCGAATGCGCGCGCGCAGGATGTCGAAGCGTACCGCTTCCTTGTTGAGGTGATAGGGCGAGCCGTTCGGAATCAGCAGCACTTGGGCGCCCGCGGCCTTTGCCATTTGCGCGGCCGACGCATGCCACGCGTCCTCGCAGATCACGACACCGTACTTCACGCCGTCGAGTTCGAACACGAATGGCTGCGGGTCGGAGGCGAAGTAGCGCTTCTCGTCGAACACCTCGGCATTCGGCAGATCCTGCTTGCGGTAGGTGCCCTTCACTTCGCCGTCGACGATCAGCGACGCCGCGTTGAACGTATCGACCGGCGGCACGCCGCGCTCGATCGGCGCGTTTGCATTACCATGGCCGTTCGCCGGCTTGTGCGCGAGGTTGTCCGACCCGTCGCGCAGCGGATGACCGACGATCACATGCAGGCCCGTGAACGGCTTTAACTGCGCGGCGAGATCGGCCAACGCGGCCGCGCTCGCGGTGTAGAACGCGGGGCGCAGCAGCAGGTCTTCGGGCGGATAGCCCGACAGCGCGAGTTCAGGCGCGACCAGCAGCTTCGCACCATCGCTGTGCGCGGCGCGCGCGGCGGCGACGATCTTCGCGACGTTGCCGGCGAAGTCGCCGACGGTGACATTGATTTGAGCAAGAGCGATTCGGGTCTTCATGGCAGGATCGACAGGCAAGCCTTCGCGGCTCGCGGTACCGCGGCTAGATGGCTCGACGGAATTGGACAGACCGGATAAACGAACTCAACGAACGACGTGGCCGCTTCAGCTTCACCGCGCCACGCCGGTCATTGCAAACAGTCACTCAGATTGAACCAGCAACGCATCGATTATCGCACGGGCATTCTGGCATCGCCCTCCGAGGTGGACGCCGCCGAATGGAACGCCCTTCTCGCCGCTCAGCCTCAGCCCACGCCGTTTTTGCGGCACGAGTTTCTGAGCGCGCTGAGCGCGACGCAATGCGCGGTCCCCGACACGGGATGGGCGCCGCAATTCGTCACGCTGACCGACGCGCGCACGGGCAAGCTCGCGGCGGCAGCGCCCGTCTACCTCAAAGGCCACTCGTACGGCGAGTACGTGTTCGACTGGGCCTGGGCCGACGCGTACAAGCGCAACGGCCTGCCCTATTACCCGAAGCTGCTGTGCGCGGTGCCGTTCACGCCGGTGCAGGGCAACCGGCTGCTGTCGACCGATGAGCACGCGTTGCGCCATCTCGCGGCCACGTTGATGGCGTTCGCCGAGCAGGCCGAAGTGTCGTCGCTGCATGTGCTGTTTCCGACGCAACCCGAAGCGGACGCGCTCACCGGGATCGGCATGATGCAACGCGAAGGCGTGCAGTTTCACTGGCTCAACGACGGCTATCGCGACTTCGAAGACTTTCTGTCGACGCTCGAACAGAAGAAACGCAAGAACATCCGCGCCGAACGTCGCAAGGTGCGCGACGCGGGCATCACGATGCGAAGGATCCACGGCGAAGACATCAAGGACGCCGACTGGCGCTTCTTCAGCAAGTGCTATCGGCAAACCTATCGCGAGCATTTTTCGAGTCCGTATCTGAACCTCGATTTCTTCCGGATGATCGGCGCGTCGATGCCCGAGAATCTGCTGCTCGTGATCGCCGAATACGAGGGTAAGCCGATCGCCAGCTCGCTCGTCGTCTATCAGCGCGACGATAAGACCGGCGGCACGCTGTATGGCCGCTACTGGGGCGCGCTCGAACACGTGCCGTGTCTGCACTTCGAAACCGCGTACTATCAGCCGCTCGAATTCTGCATCGAAGCCAAGCTCGGCGCGTTCGAAGGCGGCGCGCAGGGCGAGCACAAGATGGCGCGCGGCTTTCTGCCGACGGTCACGCGCTCGACGCATTGGCTCGCGCATCCGGCGTTCGCCGACGCGGTCGGCCATTTCCTCGACAACGAAAAGAACAGCATCCACGCATACGTGGACGAGCTGCGCGAACACAATCCGTTCAAAGGCTAGCAGCGCGGCTATGGCGTGGTTTCTCTATCTGCTCGAATGCTCGGACGGCAGCGTCTATACCGGCATCGCGACCGATGTCGCTGCTCGCTTCGACAAGCACGTGAGCGGCACGGGCGCGCGTTACACGCGCTCGCGCAAGCCGGTGCGCGTGCTGGCGTCGTTCGAGCTGGCGGACCGGTCGAGCGCGTCGAGCGCCGAGTATTGGGTCAAGCGGCTCACGGCGGCGGATAAGCGCGCGCTGGCGGCCGGCGTGTTCACGCTGCAGTCGGTGTTGCCGGTGGTGGCGGTGAATACCGACGCGCAAGACGGCGACAATTCCGGCTGAGTTGGGCTATCCCCTCGCCTCGCGCATCCTCTCCGTCAACAGCCGATGCACCCGCGCCAGCTCGCCAACCGCGTCCGCTTCGAGCGACGTCAACTGCTCGCGCGCGGGCAAGTCGAGCCACACCGGCCGTAACGTGCGGTTCAACGCGGCCTCGATTGCCGCGCTCATCGCCACGACCCATTCGTCGAGTTCGCCATGCATGTCGCGACGGTTCGCGGTGAGGCGCAACTGCGTCGCGGTGCCGGCCATCCGCCGCAGCAGGCTCAGCACCGTCAGCGCGACGGTATCGGCCATCGAGTCCTCGAGCTTTTCGAGCCGCACCCGGCCTATCGCTTCTTCCGCATTGTTGCTGGTCAGACCCGCGGCGCGGCGCAATTGCTCGATCTCCTTGCCGCTGTGCCGCGGCGCGTCGAGCGACGCGCGCAGGTACGCGAGATTCGCGCGCACCGCGTCGCCGAGATAAACGCGCACGTCGAGCTTCTCGCGCGTCGGCCATAGAACGAACGTCGCGAGCAGCGCGAGCACGCAGCCGAGTACGTTGTTGCCGAGCCGCGTCAGCGCGAACGCCAACTCGTTGGCGCCCGGGGTCGCGAAGTCGGCGACCAGCACGAAAGCCGGCGTCAGGAACAGCACGAACAGGCTGTAGCTGACGGGGCGCAGCGCCATCGTCGCCATCACGAGCGGGAACACCGCGAGCGAGATGCCGAGCGGCGAATGAATCGCATAGCCGATCGCCGCCGCAAGCACGCCGCCGACGATGCTGCCCGCCGCGCGCTCGATGCTGCGCGGCCACGTCGCCGCAATCGACGGCTGCAGGATCAGCAGCGTCGCCATCGTCGCCCAGTAGCCGAACGGCAGACCGAGCGCGCGAATCACGACGAAGCCCGCCGTCGTCGTCACGCCGACACGCGCCGCATGGCGCAAGCCGACCGACTGCCACGACAGGTTCGCCTTCAGCGTCGACCACGCGCGCGCGGTGTAACGCGCGACACACGCGCGCCACGGCTCGACGTGCACCTCGCGCGGTGCGAAATCGACGAGCTCGAAACCGGATAACAGCTTCACCGGTTCGAGCAACGCGCTTTCGAGCCGCTGCGCGAGACGCCGCAGACGTGCCTGCGCAGCGGCGAGACGTTCCCAGCGCGCATCGCCGGTCGCGCTGCCGATGTCGCTGAGCACTGTGCCGATCGCACTCAGCAAGCGCGCCGCGCGTTGCGTGCGGCGCGGATCGTCGGGCACTTTCTCGCCCGCACCCGATACCGCGATCAGATAGGCGAACAACGCTTCGCCGTCGGTCAACAAGCCAAGCAGTGTGTCGTAGACGGCCGCACCGCCCGCTTTCGAAGCGGGCACGCTCGCGAGCGCATCGCGTGAACGTTCGAGCGACGCGCGCGCGTCGGCGCGAAAGCGCGCGGCATGCGTGGTCCATTCGCGCGGCGCGGCGCGTTCGCCAACGAGACGCGCGCTATCGAAGGCGACATCGGCGAGCCGCAGATACACCGCGCGCAACGACGCGCGGCTCGCGCCGAACGGATGAATGCGCCACACGGTCAGGCTCAGCGCGGTCGCGAACAGGCAGCCGACCAGATAGACGCCGAGAAACGCGGCACCCGCGCGAGCGTCGTGCATCGGCCGATCGACCATCACGACGCAGGCGGTCGCCGCGAGGATCGTCACCTGCGACGTGGCCGCGCCCCAGATGCGGCCGAACGCGCCGAGCGTCGCGAACGCGAGCACCGCGAGCGCTGCCAGCGCGTTGCCGGCCGAGGATGCGAAAGCGGTGATGCCGCCGCACAGCGTCGACAGCAGCGCAAAGCTCATCATCGACATGAAGCGCGCGCGGTTCGAGCCGGCCGCATCGGCGAGGCAGGTCCAGAACGCGCCGATCGCCGCCCACGCGAATACCGGATCGTGCAGCAGGTTGCCGAGCGCCAGCATCGCGGTGGACGCGCAGGCCGCTCGCAAGCCCTCCGACAGACTCGCCTCGCTCGCCGCGAACGACACCATCCAGACCGGTCGCTTGCGGTAGATCGCGGTGACGACCGAGTGCAGCCGGGTCGACCGGCGCTGCGATGTCGAGTGGGACTTGCTGCGGTTGAGCATCCGGACAGTGCTTTCTAGAAGTGATGGAAACGCGCGCGCGATGGAGCAGTGAGCCGTGAGCGCGAGGTCGTGCGGCAAATGATACGGGTTTACACCTAAATATAAAAATGCGTTCCGTACATCGTCGTAATGCGTTCAGGTTATGCACGCCAGACGAAGCGTGCGAGACGGAAATGGTGGGCGCTTGTCGCACGGTAGTCGAACGCCGCGCAACCGCATAAGAAAAACCGCGCGGTCCTTGCGGACTCGCGCGGCTTTCGCACGGCATGCAGCGAGCGGGGGAACCGCGGCGCGGCTTACTTCTTGTAGTTCGCCACGCCTTCGCTGATTTCCTTGTGGGCGGCATCAACGTCCGCCCAGCCTTCGACCTTGACCCACTTGCCCTTTTCAAGCGCCTTGTATTGCTCGAAGAAGTGCTTGATCTGGTCCTTCAGGTACGCCGGCACGTCGCCGACCGACTTCAGGTCCGCGGTCATCGGGCAGATCTTGTCGTGCGGCACGGCGATCAGCTTCGCGTCGACGCCCGATTCATCGGTCATTTGCAGCATGCCGAGCGCGCGGGCGCGCACGACCGAGCCTGCCACCAGCGGGAACGGCGTGATCACCAGCACGTCGACCGGGTCGCCGTCGCCCGACAGCGTCTGCGGAATGAAGCCGTAGTTGGCCGGATAGCGCATGCCGGTGCCGATGAAACGGTCGACGACGAGCAGGCCCAGGTCCTTATCGGCTTCGTACTTCACCGGGTCGCTTTGCGCCGGGATTTCGATGATGACGTTGAAATCGTGCGGAAGGTCTTTGCCTGCGGGAACGTGATTGAAGCTCATGAGCGCTCTCTGAAGGGGATGGAAATCGGAAGCCGGCGAACGGCGCGCGGACGGCGGATGCGGACGTGAACTGGGTGCGAACCGCGAACGCGGCGAACCCCGAAAGGCCTTTCGCCCCGAACGACGGGGCCACGCACCGGACCGCGCGGAATGCGCCATTATAGCCAATCGGCAGGTGGCATCCGCGGTTGGATCGGCGCGATAATCGTCTGGCGACTCTCGCTTCCCGTCTCTACCGTTTGGTGTCTCCCCTCGAACCCGCGCCGCCGCACGCCGGCCGCGCGTCATCTTCAAGGAGCATGCATGGAAGAAGCCCGGCATTTCATCGGCGGCGAGTGGTGCGCCGCTTCCGGCGGCGACACGATCGCCGTGCTCGATCCGTCGGACGGCCAGCCGTTCACGCGCATCGCACGCGGCACCGAGGCCGACATCGACACCGCCGTGCACGCGGCGCGCAGCGCGTTCGACGGCGCATGGGGCGCCCTGAGCGCCGCCGAGCGCGGCCGCGTGCTGTACCGGCTTTCGCTGCTGGTGGCCGCGCGCCAGGAAGAGCTCGCGCAGCTCGAAGCGCGCGACACCGGTAAGCCGCTCAGACAGGCGCGCGCCGACGCCGCCGCCCTCACCCGTTATTTCGAGTTCTACGCCGGCGCGGCCGACAAGCTTCACGGCGAGACCTTGCCCTACCACGCCGGCTATACGGTGCTGACGATCCGCGAGCCGCACGGCGTGACCGGCCACATCGTGCCGTGGAACTATCCGATGCAGATTGTCGGGCGCAGCGTCGGCGCGGCGCTCGCGGCCGGCAACGCGTGCGTCGTCAAACCGGCCGAGGACGCGTGCCTGTCGGTGCTGCGTGTCGCCGAGCTCGCCGCCGAAGCCGGCCTGCCGGCTGGCGCGCTCAATATCGTGACCGGCTATGGGCACGAAGCGGGCGCCGCGCTGGCGCGTCATCCGGGCATCGATCACATCTCGTTCACGGGTTCGCCCGAAACCGGCAAGCTCGTCACGCAGATGGCGGCCGAGAACCACGTGCCGGTCACGCTCGAACTCGGCGGCAAGTCGCCGCAAATCGTGTTCGCCGACGCCGATCTCGACGCCGCGCTGCCGGTGCTGATTGCCGCGATCGTGCAAAACGCCGGGCAAACCTGCTCGGCGGGTAGCCGCGTGCTGATCGACCAGGCCATTTACGAGCCGCTGCTCGACAGGCTCAGCAGCGCGTTTCAGGGGCTGCGCGTCGGGCCATCGACTGCCGATCTCGACTGCGGACCGCTGATCAGCGCGAAACAGCAGCAGCGCGTATGGGACTTTCTGTCCGATGCGCAGCATGACGGCATCGCCATGGCCGCGCACGGCGAAGTGATTCCCGAAGCGCCTGAAAGCGGCTTTTATCAGGCGCCGAGCTTGCTGCGCGACGTGCCCGCGACTCACCGGCTCGCGCGCGACGAAGTATTCGGTCCGGTGCTCGCCGCGATGTCGTTCCGCGACGAAGACGAAGCGCGCGCGCTCGCGAACGGCACGCAGTTCGGGCTCGTCGCCGGCATCTGGACACGCGATGGCGCGCGCCAGATGCGGCTCGCGCGACGCCTGCGCTCGGGCCAGGTGTTCATCAACAACTATGGCGCGGGCGGCGGCGTCGAGTTGCCGTTCGGCGGCGTCAAGCATTCGGGGCATGGTCGCGAGAAAGGCTTCGAGGCGCTGTATGGCTTTACGGTGCTGAAGACGATTGCGATCCGGCACGGCTAGCGGATCCGGCGAACGCATCGCTCTATCCATCACAAGCAACAGGAGACATCATGCGCTTGACAGGTAAAACGGCCATCGTCACGGGCGGCGGTTCGGGTTTCGGCGAGGGCATCGCAAAGACCTTTGCGCGCGAAGGCGCGAACGTCGTGGTGAACGATCTCAATGGTCCGGCCGCCGAACGCGTGGCGAGCGAGATCGCGATGGCGGGTGGCAAGGCGATCGCGGTGCCCGGCGACGTCGCGCAACGCGACGACTGGGGAACGTTGCGCGAGGCCGCCCTCGAAGATTTCGGCAGCGTGCAGATCGTCGTCAACAACGCGGGCACCACGCATCGCAACAAGCCGGTGCTCGACGTGACCGAGGCCGAGTTCGACCGCGTCTATGCGGTAAACGTGAAGAGCATCTACTGGAGTGTGCAGGCGTTCGTGCCGTATTTCCGCGAGCAAGGCGGCGGCAGCTTCATCAACATCGCGTCGACGGCGGGCGTGCGGCCGCGGCCGGGGCTCGTCTGGTACAACGGCAGCAAAGGCGCGGTGATCATCGCGAGCAAGTCGCTCGCGGTCGAACTCGGGCCGGAGCGGATACGGGTGAACTGCGTGAATCCGGTGATCGGTGAGACCGCGCTGCTGTCCGAATTCATGGGCGTCGAGGACACGCCGCACAATCGGCAGAAGTTTCTGGCGGGGATTCCGCTCGGGCGGTTTTCGACGCCGCAGGATATTGCGAATGCGGCGCTGTATCTGGCCTCGGATGAGGCGGAGTTCATTACCGGCGTGTGCCTCGAAGTGGATGGGGGACGCTGCGTATAGCGGTGAGTGATGCGCCGCGCACGCGATGCGTGCGCAGTCAGTGTTTTCCCCCAATATCGATTCATCGTGCAAAAGGCCTGGCGCGGCTAGAATCGATCGGCGGCGGCACTTCAATTCCATAAAAACGAGGAGACACAGTCATGGCTAGTCCCGCAGATCCGCTCCACCATCCCGGCGCTGGCGCGCCCCCTTCGACGTTCGAACAAGCGACCTACCGCAAGGTCACGTGGCGGCTCGCGCCGCTTCTGATGCTCTGCTACATCGTCGCGTATCTGGACCGCGTCAACGTCGGCTTCGCGAAGTTGGGGATGAGCACCGACCTCGGCTTGAGCGATGCGGTGTACGGCTTCGGCGCGGGGATTTTCTTTATCGGCTATTTCATCTTCGAAGTGCCGAGCAACGTGATCCTGCACAAGGTCGGCGCGCGCGTGTGGATCGCGCGGATCATGATTTCGTGGGGCGTGATCTCGATGCTGACGATGTTCGTCACCACACCGACGATGTTCTACGTGATGCGCTTTCTGCTCGGTCTTGCCGAGGCGGGGTTCTTTCCTGGCATCATTTTGTATCTCACCTACTGGTATCCGGCGCATCGGCGCGGGCGGATGACGACCTGGTTTATGACGGCGATCGCGTTGTCAGGTGTGATTGGTGGGCCTGTCTCGGGTTACATCCTGAAGAACTTTCACGGCGTGAATGGGTGGCATGGGTGGCAGTGGCTGTTTCTGCTCGAAGGGGTGCCGTCGGTGCTCGTTGGGATCATCGTGTTCGTGATGCTCGATGATCGGATTTCGAAGGCGAAGTGGCTCACGCGCGAAGAGCAGCAGTTGCTCGAGAGTCAGGTGTCGGCCGAAGAAGCGACCAAGCACGATATGCCGATTCGGCAAGTGCTCACTAGCGGGCGGGTGTTGATGTTGAGCCTCACCTATTTCTCGTTTGTGATGGGGCTTTATGGGGTGAGCTTCTGGTTGCCGACGATTATCAAATCTACCGGCGTCACCGACACGTTTGTGATCGGCTTGCTGTCGGCGGTGCCGTTTGCGGCGGCTGTCGTGGCGATGGTGTGTGTTGCGCGAAGTGCGGATCGGTCGCGCGAGCGCAGGTGGCATATAGCCTTGCCGGCGTTTGCCGGGGCTGTTGGGCTCGTGCTTTCCGTCGTTTGGACGCATAACACCGTGCTTGCCATGGCGGGGTTGACGCTGGCTACCATGGGGATTCTTACTACCCTGCCGTTGTTTTGGAGTTTGCCGACGGCGATTCTGGCGGGCACCGGCGCCGCCGCCGGCATTGCGATGATCAATTCGATCGGCAATCTTGCGGGTTTCCTTAGTCCTTATGCCGTGGGATGGTTGAAGCAGGTTACGGCGGCTAATGATTCGGGAATGTACATGTTGGCGGCGTTTATGGTACTCGGCGGATTGCTGGCTATCAGCGTGCCGGCGTCAATGGTTAACAAATAAAAGCGAAATAAGAGCGAAATAAAAGCGCGCCTTCTGATCGCGGAGTATGTCATGGGAAGCGCATTCAAACGTCGCTTCAAACTGTTTATCCAGCGTTTCTGGCAGCCGACTAGCGCGTGCATGACCTGTATGCCGGGAAGCTGGGGCAACATCATGAGCCTTACTCATTGGACGATCGCATTCAAAACCGGCCTGCTCACCGGTGTGCTGGCCGTGCTGCTCACCTTCACGCCAGCGGCGAAGTGGTACGGGAATCGCTACGGCAACGCACTGCTCGTCGGCTGTCTGACCGTGATCGGCGACGCCTACTCTCACATTGGCCACTATCGCGTTCATGCTCTCGAACACATTGCGACCGGAGTGATGTCAGGACTGTTTGCGCTCGCTGCGTCGTACCTGTTCGAGGACCGCGCGCGCCGGGTACGTACGGCATGGTCGCGCTGGTTCGGGTGATTGGACTTTGGGCCCCACACAACGCCCGACTTGCGCCTGTCGATTTGCCCCGCGATCATTCGTCGTGGTCACGCGAGGCGCCTTTGCCTCCGAACGATAGCTCTTCAAAGGAGAAACCGAATGCGTGTAATGGTCATCATCAAGGCAACGCCGGAGTCCGAAGCCGGGCAAATGCCGAGCATGGAACTCATCGCGGCGATGGGCAAATACAACGAGGAACTCGTGAAGGCTGGGATCATGCAAGGCGGCGACGGGCTCAAACCGAGTTCGGCAGGCGCGCGGGTGAGGTTTTCAGGGAAAGACCGAACCGTCGTTGACGGTCCATTTGCCGAAGTCAAGGAATTGATCGCGGGATACTGGCTCTGGCAGGTTCAATCGATGGACGAAGCGATCGAATGGGTGAAGCGTTGTCCGAATCCAATGGTGAGTGATTCGGAGATCGAGATCCGGCCTTTGTTCGAAGCTGCGGACTTCGGCGAGGCCTTTACGCCTGAACTTCAAGAGCAGGAAAAGCGCCTGCGACGACAGATTGACGGGCAGACCCGCTAACACGATTCATCACGCTTGCCCGAGGCGATCGTCGCCGCCCGGCGGCCGCCGCTGTCGGCTGCGAATTCAGCCAGTCGACAGCGGGCCGAAGATCGTCGACAATTTGATGCCACGCATCAATGAGTGGGAACTGGCGATGACGGTCTTTGGGACTTTGAAAAGCATCCCTGGATTGCCGAGTGAAATCAAGTGAAGAAACGCGCGAATTCGAATCCCGTTGGCCTGCTTGCCGCGGTTCAGGAATGAGCGCGGCAGTGCCGATAGTCGTTGAGTCGCATGGGCCAAGCTCGTAGCGGTTTTCGGCGTTGCGATTGGCGCAGAGCGAATAGATGTGAAAAAGGGCAAAACCAGGATTCTTGCGAGGGCAGTTGGCATGGGCGAGGCGGATTCTCAAGCTTGGCCCGGCCAGGCGGTGTTTGGCGCGTTTCCGCAGAACCCCGAGAAGGAACAGGCGATACTGCGTATATCACTGGGAGCACTCGTTCTTCTCGCATATCTGGCTGCCACCTCCATTTATCACTCGAAGAGCGCCTATGCGACGCTGGCGACGGTCGCTTTTTATGTGATGTTCGGAATCGTCACGTACGTCACTGCGACGATGGCGCCAGCGCGCTCACACCTCCGATTAACCCTCACCACGCTCGTCGATCAGGCAACGGTGACGACGGCCCTGGCGGTAGGTGGTCAGGCCGCGCTTCCACTGCTGTGGGTCGTTTTCTGGTTCCTGGTCGGCGCCGGCTGCCGTTACGGCCGACGAATGCTCGGACTGTCGTGTGCGGTGGCGGTTGCCGGCCTCGTCGGCCTGATGCATTGGCAACCGTGGTGGCGGACCAACATCACGGCCGGCCTCGGCGTGACGTTTAGCGTCGCGGCGACGTCGCTGTACCTGGCGGTGCTCGTATACCGACTCGAAAAACAAGGTGCGACCGACCCGCTGACGGGGCTGAACAATCGCGTCCGGCTCGAGCAGGCGATTGCCCGGACGCGGGTCGCTCGAGGCGCCGCGGCGGATCACACTGCGTTGTTTCTGATCGACCTCGACGGTTTCAAAGAAGTGAACGATACCCACGGGCACGCAGTGGGGGACGAATTGCTACGGAGTTTCGCCACAGCGCTGGCAGGCCGGATGCGCCGCGGCGACACGCCCGCTCGATTGGGCGGCGATGAATTCGTAGTCCTCGCCCACCACGTACACGGTAGAGAAGGCGCGCGAAAAATTGCCGACGGTATTCATGCCATCCTGAGCGACGTGCGCACCGTTGGCGGACATCCGGTCGCGGTTTCCGCCAGCATCGGAGTGTGCATGCTGGCGGAACGCACCGAAGGCGGTGGTCTTGATGCCCGAACATTGATACGCGCCGCTGATTGCGCCATGTACCGGGCGAAATCGCTCGGTGCGGGTCGCACAGCGTTTGCGGACGCAACCGTGATGCAGCCGGCAGCGACGTGAGCGTGCAACGCCATCCGGATCGATGACAGCTCCCATTTGCGAGGCACGGCAATGAAGGTAACGATCGCGTACATCGAAGAACCTCCGTTCGGTTGGACGCAAGCGGATCGGGCTGCTACCGGTGCTGACATTGATCTGGCCGATGCCGTCCTGCGGGCGATCGGTGTCACCCGGATCGAGCATCGGCTGACGACGTTCAGCGAACTGCTGGCCGGCGTCGAAGCCGGCCGCTGGGATATGAACGTTCCGCTCTTCGTTACGCCCGAACGCGCCCATCTGGTGGCGTTCAGCTTGCCCGTATGGGCGATCGGAGATGGCTTCCTGGTTCGGGCCGGCAATCCGAAAGCGCTCGGCAGCTATGCGTCGCTCGCCGGACGCCGCGACGCGCGCCTTGGTGTCATTGCCGGCCAGGTGCAACACGACTCGGCGAGAGCGTCAGGCGTAGGCGACGACCAGATAGTCATCTTCGAGCATCAGGCCGATGCTATCGAAGCGGTTCGCTCGGGAGCGATCGATGCGTATGCGAGCACCGCCTTGGGAATCGCATACTTGCGGACCGTAACGGCGGCTCGGTGCTAGAGGCGGTCGAACATGAACCCCGAGCGAATGGCAAACAGCAGAATCTTCCGCTCGGCGCTTTCTCGTTTAACAAGAGAAACAGCGATCTGCTCGACGCGGTGAACCGGCAACTTCGCATCTATCTGGGCTCGCCAAACCACCGCGCCCGCATGGCGGGATTCGGGCTCACACGTAACGAGATCGATCCTGCTCTCGAGCGTTGAATTGTGGCGTGCGACCGATACTCGGCCGCCTGCAACTTCCGAGGGCGGCTAGTTTCAGTCATTCGAACGAGGTTTAGTATTTGCGTTGTGTGCGTTGCCACACCGATTCCGCGTAATCACTGAAAGGCCGGCGATGACGAAAGAAATACAACGGATCAACCTCGATGCTGGTTTCCCTGGAACCTCTCGTCAGATCACAGTGCATCGATATGGGACTCGCGGCGCCCGGCCGAAGATCTATATTCAGGCGGGTCTACATGCCGAGGAGATCCCGGGCATGCTGACGGTTGCACATCTGGTGAGACGTCTTGACGACGCAGATTCGCGTGGCGAAATCCTTGGGGAAGTCGTGCTCGTTCCGTTCGTGAACCCCCTCGGCGCGGCCACCTGGATTAACGGCGTACTTGTCGGCAGGAATGATCTTGGCGGAGAAGGCAACTTCAATCGGCACTGGCCTTCAGTCGCAGAGAGCGTCGCAGCGGAAGCACGGCACAGACTCGGTGACGACGAAGCCGAAAACCTACGACTGCTTCGTCGTATCCTTGGACGGCATGCGGACCGCCTCCCCGATGAGAGCGAAGTTCAGAAGATAAAAAAGACGGCGTTCCAACTTGCCTTCGATGCTGACGTTGTCATCGACGTGCATTGCGACCGTGACGCGATCATCCACGCGTACACCTACGAATCGACGTGGCCGCATGTCGCTGATCTTTGCGCGCAGACTGCGTGCGAAGCCGTGTTCCTGGAAGACGGGTTAGAAAGCGCAGGTACTTCGACCGACCTCTTCACGGGCACGTGGGAGCTTGTTCGGAACGAGCTGGGACACCTCTTTCCCATTCCAATTGGCTGCCAATCAGTGACATTGGAACTGCGCGGACAAGCTGATGTCTGCGACGAGTTCGCGTCGGCCGACGCGGACGCACTGCTCAAATTCCTGCAACGTCGACGAGTCGTTGCCGGTGATCCGGGACCGCTTCCGGAGCCACGATGCAAAGCCACAAGCCTGGACGCGACCGATCTTCTTGTCGCTCCGCGAGGCGGGATTGTCACCTATAAGGTACCGCTTGGCGCACAAGTCTCACGCGGCGCTGTGATCGCGGAAATCGTCGATCCGAGCGCAGACGACCCGCTCGGATCTGCTATCGCAATTCGCACCAAGACTGACGGCATCGTTGCGACTCGGACCTTGATCCGATTCGTCCCGCGCGGAGAGGTCATCGGCAAAGTGGTGGGGGCAGTCCGGCTGAGGTCGGGGCCATTGCTGGAACGCTAAGACTGTCAGCCGAAGGCGTGCAAACCGTAGAGAAACGAATCAACCACTGGCCGAACAATCGCTTCGCGATTCAGAAAATCATCCGGCAAATGCTCCGACCGGATCTCCATCAAGCCGAACCGCAAGCCCGTTGATCCGATAGTAGAGATCTTCACGAAAGATCCCCTTCCTCCCGTGTCTTCCGCAAAAACGACGGAATAACGCTCCGCCGCGGATAACGCCAGCCCGGTCAGCAAGCGCGACATGCCCAGAGGCCCTGTTCGCCTAGAAGATCAAACAATTATCCTGTCCAGGCTAAAAATTCGTCCAATTCCGAAAGCCTTAGACCACGCCACTCCCGATACTGTCGTTCGCACATCACAAGGGAAAAGCGATGGAGAACTGCAACGGCCAGCCAATGACGCGACTCGCAGACAAGACGACCCACGACGGCACGGTCATCGAGGCCGCGCCCGACCTCATGCATATGGGCGTCCCGGTTGCCCTCGATGGACACGGCGTCCAATGTCCGAGGTGTGGCGGTGTCTATCCGATCATCGCGACCGGCCAGCGGACGCATCGCGGCAAGCGCGTCAGCTATGCCGGCGACCGCACGGGCTGTGGCGCGATTCTGATTGCGTCCTGATCGCTTCCTGATTGCCGCCACACATTCGCATTCGTGCACGCATGTTCAAAACCGCACCGAACCGCACTTTAGGTCTTTCCGGCGACGCGCTACCCACATGGGGTGACGAGCCATTGTTGGCTCCACTACGGCTGCGCGCCACCGAAACCCTGGGCAAGCTCTATCGATACACGCTCGATGTCGCGACGATCGACAGTCCGACGCTCGGATTGTGGCAAGCACAGGAACTCGTCGCACTCGATAGCCTGATTGGCAAGGTCATCGATGTTTCGATCGCTTTCGACGGGAACGGATTATTCGGCCGGCAGATGTTGGAAACCGGCAACGCAGCACACGCGGGCGCAGCCGCGGGCGCGGGCAGCCGCACGATTTCGGGCCTCATAACCGGCATCACTCAGACAGGCACCGACGGCCGGCGCGCTCATTACCGATTCATAGTCCGTCCCTGGCTATGGCTGGCCACGAAAACCTGCGAAAGCAGGATCTTTCACGACGCGAGCGTGGTGGACATCACTGACAGTATCCTCAAGGAGCGGTATCACTTTCCGGTCTTGATGGAACTCGGCGCGCCGGGCCTGTGCAACGGCTACCCCAAGCGGGACTACGTGCGGCAGATGTGGGAATCCGACTTCGCGTTCCTGACTCGCATCTGGAGAGAATGGGGAATCTACTACCTGTTCGACGGTATGACGCTGGTACTGTGCGATTCTCCGGGCTCGCACAAACAGCACGACAACGCGTACGCTTCACTGCGCTATCACCCGCGCACTGACAGGCAAGTCGACGAAGAGCACATTCACAAGATCAAGGTCTCAAGCCGGCTCACGACAGGCAAGGTCAGTCTGATCGACTACGACTACACGCGTCCCGGCGAGCGCTTCGAGGGCGAGTACAACAGCTATAGCGACTCGTCCTACGACAACCTCGAGCAACACCGCTGGGGCGACTACTCGCAGCCGCTCGCTGGAGCGGCGGGATTGTCAGGCAAGCGAAACGACTTCCGCAGTGAAGCCGAACACCTCGCGAGCGTGCGCGTCGATGCAATGCGCAGCCGTCGTCTGCGCCTGAAGGGGCAAGGCAATCTGCGCGGCCTGACAACCGGAAAAACATTCTGGCTAAACGACCATCCACAGCGGGAAGTCAATGCCGAGTACCTGGTCGTGTCGACCACGCTCGACATTCGCAATGCGCCGCAGAACACGCAGTCGCCGGGCGACGGCCCGAGCGATGCGCTGCGCCAGTGCATGACCGACTTCGTGCTTCAACCCGCCAATTCGTTCTTCAGAAACCGCCCGAAGAAGAAGCCTCGCTGCGCCACGGAAACGGCAATCGTGGTGGCGGCCGAGGATCGGCCGATATGGGTCGACGGATACGCGCGCGTGAAGGTGCGTTTCGTCTGGGACCGACTTGGCCCGAAACACGCAGGCGCCAGTTGCTGGGTGCGCGTGTCGTCACCGTGGCAGGGCAATGGCTTCGGCGCGATTTATTCGCCGCGCGTCGGTCAGGAGGTCTCGGTCAGCTACCACGAAGGGGACCCGGATAAGCCGTACGTATCGGGCCGGATGGTCAATGACCGGAATCAGCCGCCGTGGAAGCTACCGGATAACCAGGCACTCTCCGGCGTCCTAAGCAAGGAGCTCAAGGAGGGCCGCGCCGGCCAGACCAATCACGTCGTTCTGGACGACACGCCGGAGCAGCTTCAGGCGCAGCTCGCCAGCGATCACGCGCAGTCGCGCCTCGTGCTGGGTTACAACACGCGCGTCGTGCGCGAGGTCGGCCGACAGCAAGCGCGCGGTGAAGGCTGGGAGTTGGCCACTGACGCATGGGGTGTCGCGCGCGCCAACAGGGGCATGCTGATCACCACCGACGCGCGTCACGGCTCCACTGCGCCAGCAAAGGACATCGGCGAGACCATGGCGCGCCTCACACAGGCCTGCGGCATCCATGAGAACCTCGCGGGTCTCGCTCGACGATACGACGCGCAGGAACAGCAGACCAGCCAAAGCGACGTATCGCGGACCATCAAACTGCAGAACGACGCGATACGCGGCGGTGCGGCGAGCGCGGAGCAGCCCTTTGCGCAACTGGCCCAGCCCGACATGGTGCTGGCCAGCGCGGCGGGGGTCAGTCTCAACGCAGCGCAAAGCACGCATGTGGCGAGTGTCGATCACGTGGCGCTCACCGCGGGCGGACATGTCAGCATCGCAGCGGTGAAATCGCTGCTGGCGTCGGCGGTCAACGGCGTGCGGGTGTTCGCGCAACATCTTGGCATCAGACTGAAGGCTACGTCGGGCAAGGTGCAGATCGACGCGCAAAGCGATGACGTCGAGATCATCGCGCAACGAGTCGTCAGCATCATCAGTAGGACCGATTCGATCAACCTGATGGCCAGCAAGGAAATCGTGTTCCATGCGGGTAACACGAAAGTGGTCATCAATTCGGAGGGGTACAAGGTCTATACGGCTGGCGAGCATCGGGTTCATGCGCGTAGTCATCGGACCGACGGGCCAGCAGTTCGCCCGGTCAATGTGCCGGTCACGCCAGGCCATCCCGGCAAGCTGGCGGCGCATCATGTTCTGATCGAACACGATTCGGGCTTCGCACTGCCGAATCAGCCGTACCGCATCACACTCGACGATGGTCAGCGGATTCAGGGTGTGACCAATGCGCTTGGAGAGATGAGTCTCGTCACCAGCAATATGCTTGCGTTTGCGACGGTCGAACTGTTTGCCGCGAGTGAGCCGGACAAGGTGATTGCGGTGAGCAAAGGCGCGGTGATCAGGGAGGCGAACGAGCCGTTTGCGGGCGCTGTACCCAACGCCGAGAAGCGCAGCGCCAAGGTCGCGGGAAAGGCCGTGGCCTCTCCCGATCCGAGCGCGACGACGGAAGACAAGGCGCCCGAATTCGTCTCGTGCGATCCGATGAACTTCGGGCTGCGCTTTTATCACTTCGTCCACGGTGCAACCGAGGCCGACGCGCCCGCTGGCATGTCGATGCGCAAGGACGTCGAATATGCGGTGACCAAGGCTTATACGGCTGCGATTAAGACTGCGTTGCAGGGAATCGATTGGGCCGGGGTGACGTGGCCGCTGACCCTCGGTTCAAGAGAGATGATCGAAAAGGCGGTCGGGCCGAACTTGGAAGAGGCGCTTAGTGCCGGGCCCTTCGGATTGCCACGACCGGATGCCGCCAACTCGGAAAATGGCGGTGCCATGCCAAAGCTCGTGATTGTCAATCCACGGCGGGCAACGGAGTACAACCTACGACAGGATGTCAGCGCCGCATTCCTTGGGAAGTACTGGCTTATCGCCGTCAACGAGAGCGAAATCGCGCGCATCATCGAGCTCAGGGACCGGCCGTCCTCGCTGGATAACCGTCTCAGGGCATTTGCCGACACGCTGTATCACGAGTCTCGCCACTGCCAGCAGTACTTCTGGATGTTCTCTTTGCTTCAGCACTTTCCGGACGACTACAGGGACCTGCCGAATATTCAATTGGTGTATCGGTCGACGACTCTAAAAAAACCCTATGCAGCGGCTGGAAACACGACGCTGCCCGACGATCATCGCGTTCACATCGGTCTGCACAGGATGCTTGTATTCCACTACTACTGGCTAATTTCCTACATGCAGGACAAGCCGGGCTGGGAGTACGTCAGGCGAGATCTTCCGCTTGCCGAAAGGAAGGTATGTGAGCTGCTTAATGTCTCTGCTGAAACAGCACAAAAGATGGCGCAATTCGAAACCGGCTATCGGAGCCAACTTCATGAAGAAGATGCCTACGCTTGCGCGGAAGTGGTTCAGGCCTACTGGCGCAATCCTGGTGATCCTCTCGTTCGCAATCCCGGTACATGCACAGCTCAATACATCGACGCCCTCAGGATCGTCGGGACCAGGAGTTGAGATGGAACCGACTGTGACCGATGCCCAGCGCGACATGGCCTTCAGGATATTGACCACGGCAATGGCGATGCTGCGGGACGACCAACCGTTCGATCCCGCGCGTACGATATTCGGCCGCGTTCTGTCGGCGCAGCCTGAGCGCGGCGCAGTAGGTGTTACGGAGTATTCCTTCGAGAATCCGGTGTTGCCCGACACTCGAATCATCGTAGTTGTGATACCCGATCCGCTCGACCCCTCAGCCGACCGCACGAAGGTCAAGCAGGTCATGCTGGACTTCACAATCCGTTTCAGTCCGCTATTGACAGACATCAGCCGCTCGACGCTGGAAGATCTCCTCCAGGTCGATATCGGTTACTGGGTCGACGGCAACGGCGAGCGGTGGCCCGGCAACGACATGGGAGCGACGCCACCACAGATTCGGCTGCATAGCTATCGCTATCGTGCTTCGAATCTGCCGACGAGCCGATTTCCGGTGGATGTCGAATTTGCTTTCGGCGACCCTGACCCACAGAATCCAGCTCCGGGCGAATCCAAAATGCCGGTCCTCATGGACGTCCTCCTCAATCGTGACTATTCCGCGTTGAAACGGCAACACCGTGAATAGAGCCCGCAATCCGAAGCCGGCTATAGGAGCCAACTTCATGAAGAAGATGCCTACGCCTGCGCGGAAGTGGTTCAGGCCTACTGGCGCAATCCTGGTGATCCTCTTGTTCGCAATCCCGGTACATGCACAGCTCAGTACATCGACGCCCTCAGGACCGTCGGGGCCAGGAACTGAGATGAAACCCACTGTGACCGATGCCCAGCGCGACATGGCCTTCAGGATATTGACCACGGCAATGGCGATCCTGCGGGACGACCAGCCCTTCGATCCCGCACATACGATATTCGGCCGCATTCTTGCGGCGCGGCCTCAGCGCGGCGTGGTAGGAGTTACGGAGTATTCCTTCGTGAATCCGGCTTTCCCGCGGACGCAAATCATCGTAGTTGTGATACCCGATCCGCTCGACCCCTCCGCCGACCGCACGAAGGTCAAGCAAGTCATGCTGAAGTTCACAATCCGTTTCAGTCCACTATTGACTGACATCAGCCGCTCGACGCTGGAAGACCTCCTCAAGGTCGATATCGGTTACTGGGTCGATGGCAACGGCGAGCGGTGGCCCGGCAACGACATGGGAGCGACGCCACCACAGATTCGGCTGCATAGCTATCGCTATCGTGCTTCGAATCTGCCGACGAGCCGATTTCCGGTGGATGTCGAATTTGCTTTCGGCGACCCCGACCCAAAGAATCCCGCGCCGGACGAATCCAAAACGCCGGTCCTGATGGACGTCCTCCTCAAACGCGGCTATTCCGCGTTGAAACGGCAACACCGTGAAGAGAGCCCGTCGTGAAGCAGGCGAGGTCGTGCCAAACTCAAACCCTATCCCTTCCCGACCGTCTCGACATACCCATCAACCGCACTATTCACCGTCGGATGAAAGCACGCATCGCCAAGCAGATCGGTCAACTCGAAGCGCCTAAGCTTGTCGCGAACCGGATCCTTCACCTCCGCAAAGTGCAGCCCAATCCCGCGTTCGTCGAGCGTGCGCGTCAGATCCCGCAACATATCGGCGGAGGTGACGTCCACGCTCGTCACCGGTTCGGCCGCCACCACCACGCGCCGGACCGCTGACGGCGATTCCGCGACGGCTTCGAGCAGGCGCTGCTGAAACTGCTCGGCGTTCGCAAAGAACAGCGGCGCATCCCAGCGAAACAGCACGAGCCCAGCGATACGTTCGGCATGCGGATAGCGCTGCACGTCGTGATAGCCGCGCAAACCCTCGACGCGACCGAGCACCGCATAGTGCGGTCGCCAGCCGTCCCACAGAAATTCGATGACCGCGATCACCACCGCGAAGCAGATGCCCGGAATCGCACCGAACACGGCGACGCCGGCAAAGCAGGCCATCGACAGCCAGAACTCCCATTGCTGGATGCGGAAGATCCGCTTCAGGTCCGTGATCTCGAAGAGACCGAGCGCCGCCGCAATGACGACCGCGGCGAGCGCGCTGTTGGGCAGGTAGCGCATCAGATTGGGCGCGGCCATCAGCAGCGCCGCGACCGCAAGCGCGCCGACGACGCCCGTCAGCTGCGTCTTCGCGCCCGCGGCCTCGGCGACCGGCGTGCGCGACGAACTGCTGCTGATCGGGAAGCCGTGGAACAGGCCGGCCGCCAGATTGGCCACGCCGAGCCCGACCATCTCCTGATTGGGGTCGACGCGGCTGCGAAAACGTGCCGCGAAAGTCCGCGATAGCACGCTGGTATCCGCGAACGCAATCAACGCGACCGCGCAGCCGCCGAGCAGTATCTTGACCAGATCGGCATCGCTGACCCAGGGTAGCGCAAAGGTCGGCAGGCCTTGAGGAATCTTGCCGAGCACCTTCACGCCGACGCTATCGAGGTGCAAGACGGTCACGCACAACGTCGCAACGATCACGGCGATCAGGATGCCCGGCAGCTTTTCGAAGCGCTTCAGAAACAGGATCAGTGCAAGGCTTGCCGCGCCCACCGCGAAGCTGTACCAGTTGGCCTGGCCAGCGGCGACGCCCAGCGCGAGGCTCACGATATCCCGCAACGGCCCGCGCTCTTCGATCCGGATCGCGAACAGTCTAGGCAACTGGCTGATCAGAACGGCGAGCGCAATGCCGTTCATGTAGCCGTAGCGGATCGGCTTCGACAGCAATTCGGTGATGAATCCCAGCCGCAGCAAACCCAGCACGATACAGAACAGGCCGGACACGATCGCCATCATGCTGGCCACCGCAATCGCGCGCGAAGGGTCGCCGGCCGCGATTTGCACGACGACCGCGAGAATCGGAGCCGCGAGCGCCGAGTCGGGGCCGAGCACGAGAATCCGGCTCGGGCCGAACAGCGCATACGCCAACAGTGGGACGATCGTCGCGTAGAGGCCGTACACGCCAGGGACGCCGGATGCCTCCGCGTAGGCGATCCCGACGGGCACCAGCATCGTGGTCAATACCAGTCCCGCCGTCAGATCGCTCGGCAGCCAGCTCAAACGGTACGCCTTGAGCACCGTCAGCCCCGGCAGCCAGCGCATCCAGCGGCGCGCGCTGATCACAGCAGTCTGTTCCTTCGGAGAAACTGGCCTTTGCGCTTCCATTTCGGAACGTCCGCGTCGAGACGCCGCGCCACGGATTGTGGGCGGTACTGTCATTTGTAGAATAGTCCAGTCGTCTCGTCGGCGACAGCGGACCCGCCGACCAACTGCGCATCACCGCCGCTTGCGCTTCGCCAGCCACGCGACACCCCCGGCCAGCGCCAGCACGGCCGCGCCATACACCGCATCGCGATGCCGATCGGTAAACATCTCCCAGCTGTACGTACGCGCTTCATCATCGAAGCGACCATGCGCACCGTAGTTACCGGGCACTGGCTCGTAGAGATTCGCGGGCGCATCGGCGGGCAACGGTTCATCGGTCAATTGACCGTCGTAACCCGCACGCGCGAGATAGCGATCGAGCAGCGTCGGCGCGATCCGGTTCGCGAGAATCGCCTTCACTGTCGACCACCCGACCCACACCTGTCGCCGCCGATGGGTGGCCGCAAAATAAATCGCCCGCGCCGCCACTTCCGGCTGAAAAACCGGCGCCACCGGCCGCGCCCTACGCCCCGTGCGATTGAGCGCCCAGTCGAATTGCGGCGTATTGATCGCGGGAAGATCGACCATCGTCAGATGGATATCGACGCCATCGTGCAGCAACTCGGAACGCAATGAATCGGTGAAGCCGCGCACCGCGAACTTCGCGCCGCAATAGACTGACTGCAACGGCACCGACCTGTACCCGAGCGCCGAGCCGACATTGACGATCGTCCCCTGCCCTCGCGGACGCATCACGCCGAGCGCCGCCAGCATGCCGTTGACCTGCCCCAGGTAGGTTACCTGCGTGCCTCGTTCGACATCGCGCGCGCTGAGCGCGGACACCGGCGCAAAGGCGGTCGCCATCGCGACGTTGACCCAGACGTCGATGCCGCCCAACTCGCGGTTCACGCGCTGCGCGGCGCGCTCGATCGCGTCGGCATCGGCGACATCGGCCGCAAGGGCTAGTGCGCGCACCCCATAGGTTGCGGCGATCTCCTCGGCGGCACGTGCGAGCCGTCGAGGCTCGCGCGCGATCAGCCCAACGTCATAGCCCTGCCGCGCGAATTCGGACGCGCTCGCGCGCCCCACGCCGGCGCTTGCCCCTGTAATGACGACGACGCCCTTGCGCTCGACGTCGCCGCTGCCCGTTTCGGTATGCACCGTCATAGCATCGCTGGCCACTTGAACACCTCCCATGTTGCGCATCCAGTGAGGTGGTGAGCAAAGCGCAGTCCCGCCGATTCGTGCCGGCGCGCGCGAGCTCGAGCCAGTGGAACATATCGTCCGCGCGCGACCACCCGCAGACACCTGCACCGACCCGTCATACGAAGACGGCTTCGCGCTTCATGGTAGGCGAGGCTTGCCGCTGTAGAAGGACAGACGCGCATCCGTCGGTTGCCGGGCGCCGGCCGCCACAAAAACAAATGGCCGCAGCGCGAAGCTGCGGCCATCGGGTAACGGTTTCAAAAGCTTTCGCGGCTCAGCGCGCGGCCGCAAACGCCGAACTCACGTCACGTTCATCGCCAACGCGCTCTCGCGATAATGCTGACTCGCCTTGTCGGTGTCTCCCAGCTGCTCGTGCAGACGCGCGAGCGCGCGATGCGAGCGGATCTTCAGCGTCTCGTTGTCGGCAAGCTTCAGCGCGCGCTCGAGGAACGACTGTGCCTTGCCCCACAACTGCTGATGCAGGCACAGGCGCCCCAACGCGAACATCAGGTCCGCATCTTCCGGCCGATCCTTTTGCCATGCCTCGGCCTTCTGGATCAGCGGCAGCGCATCGCCGCCGGCCGTGTCCGGGTAGCGGCGCAGCAGGCGCGCATCCCAGTTCTGCGCGAGCGCTTCCTCGACGATCTTGCGCGCTTCGTGCGGACGGTTCAGCGCGACCAGCAGTTCGGCCGCGGTGTCGGCGAGGCGCGGCGAATGACGCTCGGTCGCCGACAGCGAATTCCATAATTCGAGCAACGCGTCCGCGTTGTGGCGACGATCGCGCAGCAGATTCTCCGCCGCCAGTTGACGCAGCCGCACCGCGACCGCCGGATGGATCGCCTCGCGCTTCTCCAGCGTCTTCACGAGCTTCAGCACTTCGCCCCAGTTCTTCAGCTGCTGCTGCGCGCGCAGCATGATCTGCTGCGCGTGGATGCGCCGCGCGCCCTGCGATTGCATCTCGGTCAGCGCATTGAGCGCGCCGTCGGCGTCGCGGCCGTCGGCGCGCATGTCGGCGGTGGCCATCAGGCGCGCGTCCTGCCAGTCGGCTTCGTCGATCTGCGCGAGCCATTCGTCGCGCCGCGCGTACTCATGCATGCGATGCGCGGCGCTCGCCGCGATCAAACCGGCCGCGCCCTTGTTGTCGCCGTTCGCGAGCGCGTCTTTGGCGGCCTTTTCCGCGCGCGAGAAACGCCCCGCGTACAGATTGCCGATCGCGTCGCGCAACGCCGCGTGCGCTTTCGCGACACGCGCGCGCGCCCGGTACGCGGCGACGCGCTGCGGCATGCGCCAGATATTGCGAACGATGCGCAACAGCGCGTAGAGCAGGATGAACAACACCACCAGCGTGACGACGAACAGATTCAGCGACATGTCGACGCGGTACGGCGGATAAATCAGCAGCACCTGCCCGGTGTCGAAGCGCCCGCCGACCGCGAGCGCGACCGCGACGGCGAACAGCGCCGCGAGCCATAGAAGTCCCCGGATCGCCATGATTAACCCCGGTTCCGGTATTGATTGACGGCCTGCAGGCTCGTATCGAGGTTCGGCAGTTCGACCGCGGCCGAACCGGCGTCCACCTGTTTGATCAGATCGCTGACCGTCTGCGTGTCTTTCGACGACGCGTCGAAGTAGCGCGTCAACGCCGACTGCGCCGCCCGCAGGTCGGACTTCAGCGTTGTCTGGTTGCGCGACAGCAGCGCGAGGCGCGCCGACAGCAGACGCAGTTTCAGGTTCTCGCGCACGAAGTAGCCTTGATCCGGCGTGACCAGCATTGCATCGGCGTTATCGATTCGGCGCACCTGCACGAGGCTCGTCAGCTGCTCGCCGATGCCGCGCATGACCTCGTCGATCCACACTTGCCAGCGCGGCTTGCCGGTGGCCGCGGCCACCTTCGCGGTGTCGGCCCACGTGGCCGCATGCGGCGTGGCATGCGGGACCGGCGCTTCGCCCGACAGCGGCAGAGCGTCGACGTGATCGATCGCGTCGTCGAGCTTGATCGCGAGGCCGGTGAGATCGGTGGACGGCGCGGCCTTCAGCTTGTCGATGTCCTGCGCGATCGCCTTGCGCACCGCGATCGCCTGCGGGCTGTCCGATGCGGCGAGGCGCGTATCGGCGCTCTGCAGCGCGAACAGCGCGAGCTGCGTGTTGCCGGTCAGCTGCAACTGCTGGCTCGCGGCGGACAGCATCTGCCCGACTTCGGCGAGCGTCCAGTCGTCGCGATTGCGCGCGAGATCCGCGTACTGCTGTTGCAGCGCCTGCTGCGCGGCCTGCGCATCGGCGAGCTTGCCTTCGAGCTGCGCGACCTGCGAGTTCGATTGATGCACGGTGGCGAGCGCCTGGTCGATCTTGATGCGCAGCTCGTTGCTCTGCGTGTCGTTGGCCTGCTGACGTTGCGCGAGTTCCTGCTCGGTGCGCACCAGCTTGCGGTTCATCGCGAAGCCGCCCACGCCTGCCGCGCACGCGATCACCACGATGACAAACCACAGCAGCGGTCCGCTCGTGCTGCGGCGCTTTTGCGCCTCATACGGCGTGAAGGGTTGGTTCGGCGGCAAGGCGGCGCTGGCCGGCGGCTGGGGTGAGGCGTTCGTGGATGCGTTCGTTTCAGTCATGCGTGGTTGAGCCGGGTTGGACGATACCGGTTGGACGACGGGAGGCACGGCAGCTGCGGCAACGAGGGCTCGGACTATGCGCTCGTCGCCCGCGCCGGACACCGTAATCCTATCAAAACCCAATGCCCGCGCGGTCTGCGCGATGCGGGGATGCGGCGTGACGAGCGGCGCGTGTTTGAGTTGCGCGATCTCGCCCGCGGTCAGATGCTCGTGCGCGAGCTCGTACAGATTGCGTACGCCTTCGGAGCTGGTCAGAAGCCATGCGTGCGGCGCGCCCGCGAGCAGTTCGTGCACGCGCGCCCATGCGGCGATCGACGGCTCAGGCACGATGCGCCGGTAGGCGGCCACCGCGTCGACTTCCGCGCCCGCTTCACGCAAGCGCTCGCTGAGCCATTCGCGGCCGCCATCGCCGCGCACGATCAGTACGCGCTTGCCTTGCAGGTTCGCGGCGCCGAGTTGCGCATCGATCGCGGCGAACAGGCCTTCGGAGTCGAAGCTCGCCGATTCGTCGTCGGCGCCCGCCACGGGACTGATCACGCGATGCGCGGGCGCGCTGACGCCGTGGCGCGCGAGCGCATGCACGCTGCCCGGGCCGACCACGCCGATCGGCAACGCGTGCGGCCAGATATCGTGGCGACGCGCGAACGCGTGATCGACCGCATTCGGCGACACGAACACGACCAGCGCGTAGCGTTCGAGCGATGCGAGCGCATCGCACAACGGCGCGTCGTCGACGACGGGCGCGATGTCGATCAGCGGGAAATCGAGCGACGCGAGGCCGGCTGCGTCGAGCTGTTCGACGAGTTCGCTCGCCTGGCCGGCCGGCCGCGTGATCACGACCGTGAAAGCTGCCTTTTGCGGTGTAATGGCGGCCATCACTCGCTGGCTGCCGCGCCTGGCGCGGCGGCGGGACCGCTCGCCGTACTCAGCGCGCGGACGATGTCGAGCGCGCCCTGCTGCGCGAGCGAGTGCGCCACTTCCTCGCCGAGCGCGAGCGCGCGTTCGATCGTGGGCGCGGGCGCCGACGCCTGCGCGCTCAGCACGCGCTGCCCGTCCGGCGTCGCGACGATGCCGCGCAGATGCAGCGCGCCATCGCCCCAGCTCGCGTAGGCGGCGAGCGGCACCTCGCAGCTTCCGCCGAGCGCGCGCGACACCATGCGCTCAGCTTCGACGGCCGCCGCCGTGTGCGGATGATGCAGCGGCGCGAGCCATGCGGCGAGCTCCGCGCGGTCGGCGCGAATCTCGATGCCGAGCGCGCCTTGGCCCGCCGCGGGCAAACTGTCTTCGGGATCGAGCAGCGCGCGGATGCGATCGGCGAGACCCAGGCGCTTCAGACCTGCCGCGGCCAGAATGATCGCCGCGTACTCGCCGCGATCGAGCTTGGCGAGCCGCGTATCGAGATTGCCGCGCAACGGCCGCACATTGAGATGCGGATAGCGCATGCGCAGCATCGCTTCACGCCGCAGGCTCGAGGTGCCGACCACGGCACCGGCCGGCAGCGCGGCGAGCGAATCGTACTGGTTGGACACGAGCGCGTCGCGCGGATCCTCGCGCTCCATGATGGTCGACAGCGCGAAGCCCGCCGGAAGTTCCATCGGCACGTCTTTCAGCGAATGCACCGCGAGGTCGGCGCGTCCATCGGCGAGCGCGGCTTCGAGCTCTTTGACGAACAGCCCTTTACCACCGACCTTCGACAGCGTGCGATCGAGAATCTGATCGCCACGCGTCGTCATTCCGAGGATTTTTACGTCACAAGATGGATATAATTTGTGCAGCGCACATCGCACATGCTCGGCCTGCCACATGGCCAGGCGGCTTTCTCGCGACGCAATCACAAGCGTGTGGGGTGGCGTGGAAAACGTCTCGGTGTTCATTAGCTTGCTGCTTGATTTCGGGGTGGGATAACGATCCATGTTAGCACGCGCCCTCGTTCGGGCCCTTGGGTTCCAAGGCATAGCGAAGCGCCGTGCAGCGGCGGTATCGACCCGGCAGACGGCCTTCGCGCAGCGCGCCGAGGCCCGAGAAATCGCCGTTTGCAGCCACCGTTTCAAGTCCCCGCTTCAAGTCTCTTTTGCAGTCGCACTCGTAGTCCGTCTCGCAGTCCGTCCCGCAGTCCCTGTTGCACGCAGTTCACGTTCCACTTGCTGGTTGCAGTTCCGCAGTCGCAGTTCATCAATCAACAGAACCGGCTTCCCTGAGGAAACCCATCGTGACGTCTTCCGGATCGGCGCGCCCTGAGCGCCGCAACACTGCCTCGCCCACCCCTGGCCCCGCCGCCGCGCACGGTATATCGTCGAGCGTCGCTCAACCGGACGACACGCGCGCCGACCAGCGTGCGAAGCGCGGCACCCTGGCCGCGCAGGCAACCAAGGCCCCGAAGGCCGCGCAATCCTCAGTGCCCGTCAAGCAGGACAAGCCGAAAAAATCGACGAAAACCAGCAAGGCCGAACGAGCCGCGACATCGGCCACCGCGCGCAAGCCGGCCAAGGCAAAGGCAAAGAGCGACGCGACGCCCCCGCTCGCCGCAAAAACGCCAAAGCGGCAAGCCGTGCCGCAGGCCGCACCCGCCGTGAAGAGCGGCGGCCGCACGCGCGAAGACAAGGACCACCCGCTGTTCCAGGACATCCGCTATCTCGGACGTCTGCTCGGCGACGTGCTGCGCGAGCAGGAAGGCGACGCGGTGTTCGACGTCGTCGAGACGATCCGGCAGACCGCCGTGCGTTTTCGTCGCGAGGACGACAGCGCCGCCGCGCAGACGCTCGACAAGAAGCTGCGCACGCTGACGCCCGAGCAGACCGTCAGCGTCGTGCGCGCGTTCAGCTACTTTTCGCATCTCGCGAACATCGCCGAGGACCGTCACCGCAACCGCCGTCACCGGATTCACGCGCTCGCGGGCTCGGCCTCGCAGCCGGGCACGATCGCCCATGCGCTGGAGCGGCTCGTCGCGGCCGGCGCCGCCGCGACGCCGGTGCTGCAGCGGTTTTTCGACGACGCGCTGATCATGCCGGTGCTGACCGCGCACCCGACCGAAGTGCAGCGCAAGAGCATTCTCGACGCACAACACGACATCGCGCGTCTGCTCGCCGAGCGCGACCAGCCGCTGACGAACCGCGAGCGCGCGCACAACGAAGCGATGCTGCGCGCGCGCGTCACGTCACTGTGGCAAACGCGGATGCTGCGCGACTCGCGTCTGACGGTCGCCGACGAGATCGAAAACGCGCTGTCCTACTACCGCAGCACCTTCCTCGAAGAACTGCCGGCGCTGTACGCCGACATCGAGGAGGCACTGAAGGAACATGGCCTCGAAGCGCGCCTGCCGCCGTTCTTCCAGATGGGCAGCTGGATCGGCGGCGATCGCGACGGCAATCCGAACGTCACCGCCGAAACGCTCGAAAACGCGATCACGCGTCAGGCCGCGGTGATCTTCGAGCACTACCTGGAGCAGGTGCACAAGCTCGGCGCGGAACTGTCGGTGTCGAACCTGCTCGCCGGGGCGAGCGATGCGCTCAATGAGCTCGCGGCCATCTCGCCCGACCACTCGCCGCATCGCACCGACGAGCCGTACCGTCGCGCGCTGATCGGCATCTACACGCGGCTCGCCGCGAGCGCGCGCGTGCGCCTGGGCGAAGGCACCGTGCCGCTGCGCAGCGCCGGCCGCGGCGCGGCGCCGATCCGCGCGATTCCTTACGACGACGCCGCCGAGTTCGTGCGCGACCTGCATGTGCTGATGGATTCGCTCGCCGAGCACCATGGCGGGCCGCTCGCCGCGCCACGTCTCGCGCCGCTCGCGCGCGCCGCAGAAGTGTTCGGCTTCCATCTCGCGAGCATCGACCTGCGACAAAGCTCCGACATCCACGAAGCGGTGATCGCCGAGTTGCTCAAGCGCGCCGGCGTGGAGACCGACTACGCGGCGCTGTCCGAAGCGGACAAGCTGAACGTGCTGCTCGCCGAGCTCGCGCAGCCGCGCCCACTGCGCGTGCCCTTCGGCGAGTACTCGGAGCTGGTGAACAGCGAGCTCGCGGTGCTCGAGGAGGCACGCATCACGCGCGAGAAATTCGGCGCGCGCGCGGTGCGCAACTACATCATTTCGCACACGGAGACCGTCAGCGACCTGGTCGAGGTGATGCTGCTGCAGAAAGAAGCCGGCCTGTTGCGCGGACGTCTCGGCGACGAGCACGACCCCGCGCGCGCGGGCCTGATGGTGATCCCGCTGTTCGAGACGATTCCCGATCTGCGCAACGCGCCGCACATCATGCGCGATCTGATCGCGCTGCCGGGCATCGGCGCGCTGATCGAACATCAGGGCAACGAACAGGAAGTCATGCTCGGCTACTCGGACAGCAACAAGGACGGCGGTTTCCTGACCTCGAACTGGGAGCTGTATCGCGCGGAGCTCGCGCTGGTGTCGCTGTTCAACGAACGCGGCGTGACACTGCGTCTGTTCCATGGACGCGGCGGCACCGTGGGCCGCGGCGGCGGCCCGACCTATCAGGCGATCCTGTCGCAGCCGCCCGGCACCGTCGACGGCCAGATCCGGTTGACCGAGCAGGGCGAAGTGATCGCGAGCAAGTTCGCGAATCCGGAAATCGGCCGGCGCAATCTGGAAACCGTCGTGGCCGCGACGCTCGAAGCGTCGCTGCTGCCGCACGATCACACGTTGGCGGAGCTGCCCGTGTTCGAGCAAACGATGCAGCAGCTGTCCGACGCGGCGATGGCCACGTATCGCGCGCTCGTCTATGAAACGCCGGGCTTCAAGGAGTACTTCTTCGAGTCCACACCGATCGCGGAGATCGCCGAGCTGAACATCGGCAGCCGCCCCGCGTCGCGCAAGCTGCAAGATCCGAAGCAGCGCAAGATCGAGGATCTGCGCGCGATTCCCTGGGGCTTTTCGTGGGGTCAATGCCGGCTGCTGTTGACGGGCTGGTACGGCTTCGGCAGCGCGGTCGCCGAGTATCTCGACAACGCGCCGTCCGACGCCGAACGCGCGCGCCGTCTCGCGCTGCTGAAGAAGATGCACAAGAGCTGGCCGTTCTTTTCGAATCTGATGTCGAACATGGACATGGTCATCGCGAAGACCGACCTCGCGGTCGCGTCGCGTTACGCCGCGCTCGTGACCGACAAAAAGCTGCGCAAGCACGTGTTCGAGCGCATCGTCGCGGAATGGGAATGCACGTCGCGCGTGTTGTCGGAGATCACGGGCAGCAGCGAGCGGCTCGCCGAAAATCCGCTGCTCGCGCGTTCGATCAAGAACCGCTTCCCCTACCTCGATCCGCTCAATCATCTGCAGGTCGAACTGCTCAAACGCTATCGCGCGGGCGACACCAATGCGCGCGTGCGGCGCGGCATTCACCTGTGCATCAACGGGATCGCGGCGGGATTGCGCAATACGGGTTGAGGCTGGCGCTCAAGCGGACCGAAGCCGGGTGTGGCCAACGCAGGCCACGCCCGGCTTTTTTCATGGCGCGGTTGCAGCCGCTACAATGGAGCCCGCCATGTACCAGTACAAACTAAGCAATTATTCTGGTATCTCTATTACCCCCTCCACGCGCCGCCGATAGCATGACCACGCCGTCATCCGCCGATCACCCGCCACCGCTCGACGCCACGCCGGCCCGCGCGCTCGGCGACTTCATCCGCGCCCATCGCGAGCGGCTGTCGCCGCAGGCGGTCGGTCTGCCGCCGGGACCGCGCCGCCGCACGCCCGGTCTGCGGCGCGAGGAAGTCGCGCAGCTGTGCGGCGTGAGCCCGACCTGGTACACGTGGATCGAGCAGGGTCGGCCAGTGTCCGCTTCCGCCGATGCGCTCGCGCGCATCGCGGTCGCGTTGCAGCTGTCGCGCGCCGAGCGCGCGTATCTGTTCGAGCTGGCCGCGCAACGCGATCCGGCCGAGCCCGACCCCGCCGCCGCCGATGCGCCCGCGTCGCTGCTGCAGACCGTGCAGCTCGTCAATACGCCGGCCTACGTGCTCGACCGGCAGTGGAACGCGCTCGCGTGGAACGAGCGCGCGGCCAATCTGTTCGTCGGCTGGCTCGACGGCGCGCACGAGCGCAACCTGCTGCGCTACACCTTCACCGAGCCGGCCGCGCGCGCGTTGATCGTCGATTGGGAAACGCGCGCCCGGCGGCTCGCCGCCGAATTCCGCGCCGACTCGATCCGCCATCTGAACGATGCGCCGACGCGCGGGCTGATCGATTCGCTGTCGGCCGCGAGCGACGAGTTCGCGCGCTACTGGGCCTCGCAGGACGTCGGCGGCCGCGAGGGCGGCAGACGCGAGTTCAACCATCCGCGCGACGGGCGCATCGTCTATGACCAGATCACGTTCAAGCCCGCGCATCGCGAAGATCTGAAGCTGGTCGTGCTGGTGCGCGAATAGACGCGTAACGGCTGCGAGACCGCCCGCGGGGTCTTGACCGTCCACGCCGGGTGTTAAAATCTCCGTCTTTCTTCGCTGCGGCGGCGCTTTTGCACGGCTCGTGCACTCGCGCCGCCAGCCTCTTCACCGCTCGTTTTTACCGCCCAACACCATGACGTCCCAACTGCACAAAAAAGGCGAAGCCTGGTCGGCTCGCTTCTCGGAGCCGATGTCGGAGCTCGTCAAACGCTACACGTCGTCGGTTTTCTTCGACAAGCGTCTGGCGTTCGTCGACATCGAGGGGTCGCTCGCGCACGCGTCGATGCTCGCCGCGCAGAAGATCATTTCCGCCGACGACCTCGCCGCGATCCAGCGCGGCATGGCGCAGATCAAGGGTGAAATCGAGCGCGGCGAATTCGAATGGCAGCTCGATCTCGAAGACGTGCACCTGAACATCGAAGCGCGCCTGACCGCGCTGGTCGGCGACGCCGGCAAGCGCCTGCATACCGGCCGCTCGCGCAACGACCAGGTCGCGACCGACATCCGCCTCTGGCTGCGCGGCGAGATCGACCGCATCGGCGAACTGCTCACCGGGTTGCGCGTGGCGCTGCTGGACATCGCGGAGAACAACGCCGCGACCATCATGCCGGGCTTCACGCACCTGCAGGTCGCACAGCCGGTCACGTTCGGCCATCACCTGCTCGCGTACGTCGAAATGTTCTCGCGCGACGCCGAGCGTATGGTCGACTGCCGCAAGCGCGTGAACCGTCTGCCGCTCGGCGCGGCCGCGCTCGCCGGCACCAGCTATCCGATCGACCGTCACGCGGTGGCGCAGGCGCTCGGCTTCGACGGCATCTGCGCGAACTCGCTCGACGCCGTCTCCGATCGCGACTTCGCGATCGAATTCACGGCCGCGTCCGCGCTCGTCATGACACACGTGTCGCGCTTCTCCGAAGAACTCGTGCTGTGGATGAGCCCGCGGGTCGGCTTCATCGATCTGGCCGACCGTTTCTGCACCGGCTCGTCGATCATGCCGCAGAAGAAGAACCCGGACGTGCCCGAACTCGCGCGCGGCAAGACCGGCCGCGTGAACGGCCATCTGATGGCGCTGCTCACGCTGATGAAAGGTCAGCCGCTCGCGTACAACAAGGACAATCAGGAAGACAAGGAGCCGCTGTTCGACACCGTCGATACGGTCGCCGACACGCTGCGCATCTTCGCTGAAATGGTCGCCGGCATCACGGTCAAGCCGCAGGCGATGCGCGAGGCCGCGCTGCAAGGCTTCTCGACCGCAACGGACCTCGCCGACTATCTCGTCAAGCGCGGCCTGCCGTTCCGCGACGCGCACGAAGCAGTCGCGCTCGCGGTGCGCGTGTGCGCCGATCGCGGCTGCGATCTGGCCGACCTGACGCTCGACGAAATGCGCAGCGAACTGCCGAACGTCGCGCATCTGATCGGCGACGACGTATTCTCGTATCTGACGCTCGAGGGCTCGGTGGCCAGCCGCAATCATCCTGGCGGCACCGCGCCCGAGCAGGTGCTGGCCGCGGTGAAGGCGGCGCGTGCGGCGTTGAAGTGATCGATGGTTGAGCAGCGCTGTGAGCCTGGGCTTGCGGCGCTGCGGGTTGAACCGGCATCGAGAAGGCGGACCCGTTTGGCGGGTTCGCCTTTTTTGTTGTCGCGTGTGACCCTTGCATGGGCGAACGCCAATTGAATCCCGGCCGTTTTTGACTACCATTGAATCAGGCTCTCATCGCGGTTCGTCGACGATGTTCACTCGTACTTCTGCCTCTCTTGTTCCTCGCGGTTTGGTCCCGCACTTCTTCACGGCAGCGCCCATGCATCGGCGATTGCTTGCCGCGCTCGGTGCGGCCGCCGTGGCCGGTTGCACATTCACGCCGCTGACGCCGCACGAGACCGTCAACACGCCGGTGGCCGCGATCAACAGCGCGACGCTCGATCAATACCGCGACGCGGTCGCACGACGGATCGTCGAGCGCAATCCTTCGTATGTGTTGCAAGGCAGACCTCAGCCGATGCTGCGCTCGCTTGTGGTGGTGTCGTTCACGGTCGATCGTAATGGACACATCGTCGAGTCGTCGGTGTATCGCACCAACGGCGACGACGAAGCCGAAAGCACCGCGCTCGCGACGCTGCGCCGCTCGGCGCCGCTGCCGCAACCGCCCGGCAAGCTGCTGAACGGCCGCGGCCAGCTAGAGCTGTTCGAAGACTGGCTATTCAACGACAACGGTAAGTTCCAGTTGCGCGAACTCGCCTCGCCGCAGGCGGAAACCTTCGACTGAACGCGGTTTGCGGCTGACGCCGCCATTGCTGCGTCACGAGCGCGCTCGCTATAATTTTCCGATTCCCCGCGCCGGAGCCTTCCGGCATGGCTCACGCCGTCCGCACACCCGCCGGCGCGGCGCACGAGCCGACTGCGGTGCCGCGGCGACACCCGCGCGCCGCGCCCAAACCTTATCTATACCTCAATGAGGATGCCGCCTGCCTGCGAAGCACCGCACAGCGCCCCGCGGCATCACGACAAATGGAGACCCTGTATGTCCACTTCGCCGATTTCCGCGGCTCAGCCCGTCAGCGGGCAAAACAGTAGCGCGCGGATCATCTTCGCGAGCTTCATCGGCACCGCGATCGAGTTCTACGATTTCTACGTCTACGCGACCGCCGCGGCGCTCGTGATCGGGCCAGTATTCTTCCCGCACGGCTCGGCCACCGCGCAGGCGCTGTCGGCGTTCGTCACGTTCGGCATCGCGTTCGTCGCGCGACCGATCGGCTCGTTCCTGTTCGGCCACTTCGGCGACCGCATCGGCCGCAAATCGACGCTGGTTGCCTCGCTGCTCGTGATGGGCCTGTCGACCACGCTGATCGGCTTCGTGCCGGGCTACGACGCGATCGGCAGCCTCGCGCCGATCCTGCTGTGCGTGCTGCGTTTCGGCCAGGGCATCGGCCTCGGCGGCGAATGGGGCGGCGCCGCGCTGCTCGCCACCGAGAACGCGCCGGCCGGCAAACGCGGCTGGTTCGGCATGTTCCCGCAACTTGGCCCGTCGATCGGCTTTCTCGCCTCCAACGGCCTGTTCTTCGCGCTCGCGCTGTCGCTCTCCGACGAGCAGTTTCGCAGCTGGGGCTGGCGCGTGCCGTTCATCGTCAGCTCGGTGCTGGTCGCGCTCGGCTTGTACGTGCGGTTGAAAATCGCCGAGACGCCCGCGTTCGAGGCGGCGATCGAGCGCAAGGAACGCGTGCGCGTGCCCATCGCGACGCTGTTCTCGCAGCACTGGGTGCCGACCGTGCTCGGCGCGCTCGCGATGGTGGTCTGCTATACGCTGTTCTACAACGCGACGACCTTCTCGCTGTCGTACGGTGTCGGGTCGCTGCATATTCCGCGGCAAACCTTCCTTGGCCTGCTGTGCATCGCCGTCGTGTTCATGGCGCTCGCGACGCCGCTGTCGGCCCGCGCGAGCGATCGCTTCGGGCGCAAGCCGGTGCTGATCGTCGGCATCATCGCGGCGATCCTGTCGGGCTTCACGATGGCGCCCCTGCTCGGCAGCGGCGAGCCGTTGCTCGTGCTGCTGTTCCTCGTGATCCAGCTGTTCCTGATGGGCGTGACGTTCGCGCCGATGGGCGCACTGCTGCCGGAGCTGTTTCCGACCAACGTGCGCTATACCGGCGCCGGCGTCGCGTACAACCTCGGCGGGATTCTCGGTGCGTCGGTCGCGCCGTACATCGCGCAGGTGCTCGCCGCACACGGCGGGTTGCCGTGGGTCGGCGCGTATGTGTCGGTCGCGGCGGCCGTGAGCCTGGTCGGCGTGATGTGCATGCGCGAAACGCGCGATGAAAGCCTGATGAAGTGATGACAAGGCATCGACGGAAAATGGCCTCCGTCGATGCGCGCTTGCCCGGGTATATCCCCCGCCTTGCGCCTCTTTTTGACTTGCCTATACTCCCTGACATAACCCGAAAAAAGCAGGGAGACTGGCATGAACATCCATCTACACAATGCCGATATCGTCACGATCATCGCGCTGGCGTTGCTTGGATCGCTGCTGCTCGCGCTGCGTTTTCGTCCGGCGACGTGGAAAGGCCTCATCGTCGAGGCGCTGGCCGCGAACGCCGCGGCTATTGCCGCGGTGGTCGCATTCGAAATGCTCGTCGCCTGAGACCGGCGCACGGGTCGGGGCGCGGCTTAGCGGTAGTAGTAGCCATGATGGTAGTAGCCGCCGCCGTAGTAGTAGCCCGGCGCCGGCGCGATCACGCAGCCGCCGAGTGCCGATGCGAGCAGCGTGCCGGCCACGAGAGTCAGGATCAAGCGTTTCATGTTGTTCTCCATCGAGTCAGATTGATTCGAGCGCAAACCCCGAATGACCCGATTGGACACGATGCGCGCCGCGGCGAACGTTGCCATTTGTAAGGGAAGATCACTGGGCTGTTACAGGATCGATGCACCGCATCGACGCGTATGATCGACACGCCCCCGCTGCCGCCGATCGCGCCGCCATGGCGGAAAACACCGCCTATACTCCGTTGAGCGCACTATCGCGATAGAAGCCTTGCTGGCCGCGCCAGCGTCGCCGCAGTCAAGCGGTTCAGGGCGCGCCGGGCACGCCTCGGCGCACTACGGCATGCCGGCCGGCCGCCTTCGGGTGCCCACATCGGACGCTTTGGCGTCCAACGAAAAGCGACAGTTTTAACAGACATGTAATCGATTCCTCTTCGCCCGCTGTTCCCCGACACGGGCGTTCTTTGAGGTGCGACGATGCAGTCGCCGCCCGCAAGGGCCAACTGCGCCGTCGCGCCTCTTTTCTTTGGTGCAAACGATTGCGCGATCGCGCGAACTCAGTCAGGCGGCGGCTGCTCCTTGCTGCATCGCAAGCACCGGCTCTACCGCTTGCACGTAGTCGATCGCTTCGAGCGCCGCACCGATGGTCGGCACCGAGTGGCCGTCGCCGACCGAGGTCGAGCGATGCGGCGCCTCGACGCCGCAATGCGTTGGCGAGGTCGCGACGAAAATCATCACCGTGCGCTTTTGCAGTGCATGCGCGAGGTGCACGAAGCCCGTATCCGTACCGACCACCAGCGCGCACGCGTCGATCATCTGCGCGATTTCGGTCACGCTCATTTGCGCAAGCACGGTCGCGCCCGGCACCTGCGCGGCGATTTGCCCGGCTTCGGCACGCTCACCGTCCGAACCCCACGGCAGCAGCACACGAAAACCGCGCTCGCTCAACTCGCGCCCCACCGCCACCCAGTGCGTAAGCGGCCATTTTTTGTCGGCTTTCGAGGTGGCGTGAAAGAGCGCCGCGACAGGCCCGTCGTGCGTCGCAAACGGCTGCGTGACCGGTTCGGGTAGCTTCAGGTCGTGGATGGGCGGACCTTCCACTTCGTAGCCGAGCGCCTCACTGGCGCTGATACGCATACCGTGCCACGCGCTGCCTTGCGGACGCGGGCCGAAACGCCCGGTGTACGCGAACGCGGCGCCCCGCTCGCCCAGATCCTGCGACTGATAGCCGATGCGCCGCGACGAGCGCGCAAGGAAAGCGATGATCGCGCTCTTGTAGACGCCGTGGATATCGATGACGTAGTCGTAGCGATGCGCGCGCAGCTCGGCGATCGATGCCCAGATCGCCTTCAGGTCATTCCAGCGGCGCGCCTTCTTGAAGCGGCGCAGCGGCGCGCACAACACGCGATCGACGCCTTCGCTCCAACGCACGACTTCCGCAAATGCTTCGTCCGCCGCCCAATCCACCTTTACGCCAGGAAACGCGCGTTTGATATCGGCAACGACTGGCAGCGCCTGCACGATATCGCCTAGTGAAGTGACCTTGACGATAAGGATTCGCTTCATTGAGGTTAATTCGTTGTTCGAAGTTGAAACTATTCTAGCTGACGTTTTTACCGCTCCCCGCCAAATCGGCATCGCGCATGGTCTGGTTCTGAATACGGCGCGTTACAGCAAGGATAGGTGCCAGACAATCCACGCACTTCAATATTTCAAAAACGTTTCACGTCTTCTGGTCGGCCCCGCACGTTTTATACTTAGCCCTTTGCACGAATCCAATTCATGTCCCAGCCCTTCCTTTCCGGTTCTGCCGCCGTCATACGTCGCGCGAAACGCCTGTGGCGGCAATATGGCATTTTCTGGCTCGGTGCGATCGCCGTCGGTCTAATCGCGGTGCTCTATGCGCGTCTGATCGATTGGGGCTATGACGCGTTTCTCGGCGTCCGGCATCGGTATGCGTGGGCGCCGCTCCTGATCACACCAGCGATCGCCGCGCTCGCGGTCTGGCTCACGCGCAAGTTCTTTCGCGGCTCCGAGGGCAGCGGCATCCCGCAGGTGATCGCGACGCTGCACACCAGGCAGCGCGGGTATGGCACCCGGCTGCTGTCCCTGCGGATTCTGCTCGGCAAGATCGGCGTCTCGTTTCTCGCGATTCTCGGCGGCTTCACGATCGGCCGGGAAGGACCGACCGTGCAGGTCGGCGCCGCGCTGATGTTCAATTTGCGGCGGTTTTATCCGCGCTCCAATGCGCAGATCGAACGGCAGCTCGCATTGGCAGGCGCGGCGGCGGGTTTGTCGGCGGCGTTCAATACACCGCTTGCGGGTGTCGTGTTCGCGATCGAAGAATTGACGCGCAGCTTCGAGGCTCGCACGAGCGGCGTGCTGATCACGGCGATCATCATCGCTGGTGTGGTCGCGCTTGGCCTGAACGGCAACTACACGTATTTCGGCACGATCCAGATCGGCGCGCATTTCCCAGACGTGCTCGCCGTCGCGGTGCTGATCACGGCGATCGTCACCGGCATCGCGGGCGGCATATTCGGCTGGCTGCTGCTCAATACCGCGCTTTGGATTCCGGCGCCGCTGCGTCAGTTGCATGGCGAGCGGCCGGTCGCGTTCGCCGCGCTGTGCGGCTTCGCGATCGCGGTGGTCGGCGTGATCTCGGGTGGCACGACGTTCGGCAGCGGCTATACGGAAGCCCGCGGCCTGCTCGAGGGACACGAGCAGTTGTCGGTGTTCTATCCGTTCCTGAAGATGATCGCGATGGTCGGCTCGTACCTGCCCGGCATTCCGGGTGGTATCTTCGCGCCGTCGCTGTCGATCGGCGCAGGCTTCGGCAATTTGCTGCACATGGTGTTCGGTTCGATGCAGTTGCCGATGCTGATCGCGCTCGCGATGGTCGGCTATCTGGCCGCGGTCACGCAGTCGCCGATCACGTCGTTCGTGATCGTGATGGAGATGATCGACGGCCACGCGCTGGTGATTTCGCTGATGGCCACCGCGTTGATCGCGAGCCGCGTGTCGCGTCTGTTCGCGCCGCCGCTCTATGAGTCGCTCGCCGGGCGCTACCTGGCGCCGCTGCCGCAGCCCGCGCCCGCGCCGGTGCCGGAAGTGCCCGAGGTCGAGGCGCCGGAAGTGGAAGCGGCAAACGTCGCCGACGAACCGCCCGCCGACGATAGCGCAGACGGTACCGCGACGGATACCTCCGAGTCGCCGCGTCGGTAGACGACTCGCAAGTCACAGGCGCGCGGCCGTCGGCGCCTGTGTCACGCCGACGTCAAGCCCGATGTACCGGCTCCCAGCGATAGTTCGGGCCATGCTCGGCAGAGTAGGAGCGGTCCATCCGAAGCTCAGGCCTGAGGTATTTCGATCTTGACTTCGAGCACCTCGAGATCGTCCTGACGCTCGAGACTCACGCGTATGTCGTCATCGGAAATCTTCACGTACTTCGAGATCACGGCCACCAGTTCGCGTTGCAACGCAGGCAGATAATCGGCGGGCGCATGGCCGCCGGCGCGCTCGTGCGCGATGATCAACTGCAGGCGTTCCTTCGCTACCGACGCGGACTTCTTTTTCTCGCCCAGCAAAAACGAAAGAATCGACATGACGTGCGCTCCCCTTACTTGGTGCCGAAGAGGCGCTGCAGCAGCCCGGGCTTCTGGTAATCGACAAAGCGAAGCGATTTCTGCTCGCCGAGGAAACGCGATACGACGTCCTTATAGGCTTCGGCGACATCGGTGCCGTCCAGGTGCACGGCCGGCAGACCCTGGTTCGACGCGTGCAGCACCGCTTCCGATTCCGGAATCACGCCGATCAGATCGATGCGCAGAATTTCCTGGATGTCGGTCAGCGACAGCATCTCGCCTTCGCTGACGCGCTTCGGGTTGTAGCGGGTAATCAGCAGATGCTCCTTGATCGGCTCCTTGCCCTCGATCGCGCGCTTGGTCTTCGACGACAGGATGCCGAGAATGCGATCGGAGTCGCGCACCGACGACACTTCCGGGTTCGTCACGATCAGCGCTTCGTCGGCGAAGTGCATCGCAAGCAGCGCGCCCGACTCGATACCGGCCGGCGAATCGCACACGATGTATGTGAAGTCCATCGCGATCAGATCGTTGATGACCTTCTCGACGCCTTCCATCGTCAGCGCGTCTTTATCGCGCGTCTGCGAGGCCGGCAGGATGAACAGGTTCTCGCATTTCTTGTCTTTGATCAGCGCCTGATTCAGATTCGCTTCGCCCTGGATCACGTTGATCAGGTCGTACACGACGCGGCGCTCGCAGCCCATGATGAGGTCGAGGTTACGCAGACCGACGTCGAAGTCGATCACGGCGGTCTTGCTGCCGCGCAGTGCGAGGGCCGACGCAAAGCTCGCGCTCGTGGTCGTCTTGCCCACGCCACCCTTGCCCGAAGTCACCACAATGATTTTTGCCATTACCCTTACCTTGTGTTCGTCAAATGCGTCAATTGATGCACGGCCCGCGTCGCCGTGAAATGCCACGTGCCGCAATCATTCGGGGCAGCGCGCGGTTCCCGGCGCTTTACGTGAGCCGCAGCGGTTCGATCATCAGTTTTTCTTCGTCGAGCCAGATCTGCACCGGCTTGCCGAGCACGTCGGCCGGCAGAGGGTTCTCGGTCGTTCGATAGATACCCGCGATCGAGATCAGTTCCGGTTCGAGACAGGTGCAGAAGATGCGCGCGTCGTGATTGCCCTGCACGCCGGCCAATGCCCGGCCGCGCAGCGGCGCGTAAATATGGATGTTGCCTTCCGCGATCACCTCGGCGCCATAGCTGACGAGACCGAGCACGACCAGATCGCCTTTTGCGTAGATACGCTGGCCGGAGCGCAGCGGCTTGTCGACGACCATTGTTTGCGGCGACGTGGCGAGGCGCACCGGCTCGGCGGCGGGCGTGGGTTCGACGGCGGCCGCGGCGACCGCCGTGCTCGTCGCCTCGCTTGTGCCCGCGCTTGCCTCGGTGGCCAGTGGCGCGCTTGCCGCCGTCGCCGTGCTGTCGTCATCGGCCTGCTTCGCCGGCGTACCGCGGCGGTCACGCGCTTCGAGCAGCGGCAATCCCGACTCCGTCGCCCATCCCTGCTCCGCATTCGCCACCACACCGACCGGACGCATGCGCACACTGTCGAGCAGTTGCGCGATGTCGGCGAGCGGCACGCGCTCGTTGCCGGCGAGACGCCGCAGGTCGATCGCGACGACGTCGTTAGCGAAGAATTCGGGGGTCGCCTCGAAGCGTCGCGTCAGCTCGGCACGCATCGCATCGAGGTCGGTCGTCTTGACCACGAACATGAGCGTGTCGACGGAGCCGCTGCGCAGTTCGAAAAAGGGCGATTTCTTGGGCGACATAGCGTTCGGCAAAAAATTTTGCGTATTTTACAGGCGTACACGCGCGCGGCCACTATTTTTCCCGGGAGAATCGGTGCTCGCGCGCGCGGGCGCAATGCGTTTCGTCGATGCGATCGACGCGCGACGGTGCGAATGAAATACAAGCGGGAAAAAGACCGCGATGAAGGGGACGGCGAAGAGGAGCGGCGCGCGCGACGCGCCGCTTGCGCGATCACTGCGCGAACACCTGTGAGGTGGTTGGCACGTACCGCACCAGCAGACTTTCGACCTGTTCGGGCGCGCGCTCGACGCGCCGGTGCTCGCCGGTCGGGCCAAAGCCGAGCGCCTCGTAAAAGCGCATCGCATTGCGGTTCGCGTCGGCGACCCATGCGTAGACTTCCGTGGCGCCCGCATTCGCGAGCCAGCTGCTCGCGGTATCGACGAGCAACTCGCCGCCGCGCAGATGACGCACGGCGGGCGCCACCCATAATTCGCAGACGAACGCGCGGCGCGCCGCGGTGTCGTCGAAATGCGCCTCGATCAGCCCGGCAGGATGGCCTTCGGTGTAAAGGAGGAACGTGCCGACGGACTGCGAAACCGCGTGATCCGCCGCGGTTGTGTCGAAACTGGCGGCATCGGCCGACAACGCGTCCTCGAGCGTCGCGCCGAAGGCATACGGCGCCTCCCGCAGCGAGGCGGTGCGGAGTTCGCGAAAAACGGCGCCCTGATCAGCGGTGATGCGGCGAACGGTCAATGACGGACTCATGCAGACGAAAACCCCTGGAAACCCTAACGCATAGCTTTAACCGAACCGGCCGGCGAGTCAATTTATTCTTGCCCGCAATATGCGGTATCGCTCAAGGCGCCTCGTAGGCGCCGGCGCCGTCCGGCCACGGCGTCAGCAGTTCATAGCCGTCGTCGGTCACGGCGACCATGTGCTCCCATTGCGCCGACAGCGAGCGGTCCTTCGTGATCACGGTCCAGCCGTCGCGCTGCACCGACGTGCCGGCGCGGCCCGCGTTGATCATCGGCTCGATCGTGAAGACCATGCCCGGCTTCAGGCGCACGCCCTGCCCCGGCTGGCCGTAGTGCAGCACCTGCGGGTCCTCGTGATAGACCTTGCCGATGCCGTGCCCGCAGTAGTCGCGCACGATCGAGAAGCCCTCGCGCTGCGCCACCTTCTGGATCGCGTGGCCGACGTCGCCGAGCGTCGCGCCCGGCTTCACCTCGCGGATTCCGGCCACCATCGCCTCGTAGGTCGTGTCGATCAGCGCACGTGCGACCGTGCTCGGCTGGCCGACGCAGTACATGCGGCTCGTGTCGCCGAAATAGCCGTCCTTGATGATCGCGACATCGATGTTGATGATGTCGCCGTCCTTCAGGATCTCGCTTCGATTCGGGATGCCGTGACATACGACATGGTTGACCGACGTGCAGACGGTCTTGGGAAAGCCCAGATAGCCGACGTTGGCCGGAATCGCTTTCTGCGTGTGGACGATGTAGTCGTTGCACAACGCGTCGAGGTCGTCGGTGGAGACGCCTGCCTTGACGTGCTCGCCGATCATTGCCAGCACATTGGCCGCGAGGCGGCCCGCAATGCGCAGCTTCGCGATATCGTCGGAGGTCTTGTAGGTAATGGCCATGAAGTCGGTCGATGTAAGTCGCGGGGTCAAGCGCGAGATGACCCGCCGCGCCTGAAGGCCCGGCGGCCCGCAACCGCCGTTCGATTGGGCGATTTCGGGCAATTGTACAGAGGATCGCCCATCGACCCCGCGGAAACCGGCTGAAGCGGTGCACGGTAGGTGGCGCTGTCGGGCTTGCTGTCGCGCGCGCGCGAATTTCGGTGACGCGTTTTTGCGCGGCAGGCTGGCGGGCCTGCACGCTCGCAGGGACTTACGGCTAAGGAATTCGAAGGGTCATCGCGCCGAGTACGTCAATCGTTCAGCTTTCCAAACTAAATTTCAGGCGTCGAAATGGGGCTCGGCCGGGGCGGTGCGCGAGATCCGCGCGCTGATCGCGGACCGGGCGCGGGCATTGAGGGAAGTGATCGAAAGGTTTCGGGCGGGATGCGGCGCCCGCCCCCTCGACTCGATACGCTGAGAGAAGGATTGGGCGCCGCCGTCAGGCTCGGCGATGTGCCGCTCTCGACACCGGCAGCATCGACTACGGACGGATGGAACGGCTTACGTCGGCATCCGCGGCCTAGTTGTCCGGATGGGCGGCCGTGAAGCTTTGGAACGCACTGTACGACGGATTCAACGGCGTGCCGTTCATCATGATGCCGAAGGTCTGGTCCCCGCTGTCGAGCACGTAATACATGACCCCCTGGATATTGTGCGTCTTGCGGTTCTGATAGAACTCGCCGAGCTTCGTCGTGATGTAGTTCCCACGATAGGACTCGTTTTTCTCTGGTCCGGTGTTCCACTCGGTGATGATGAACGGCACGCCATACCGGGCGTTGCAATAGATCGGCAGATCGAAGCCTGGTTGCGCGCCGTCCGCACCGAGGGAGAACACATCGCCATACACCTCGTAGTTGTGCCACGTGGTGATGTCCCAGCGCACGGTCGGGTGACCGCCGCTGCCATCCGGCTGATTACCGTCCCACAGCGCGTCCGCCGCGCCGACATCGTTCACGCAGAAATTGATGCCGCACTTCGCGTTCGACTGAACCGCTTTCACGCCGTCGATCATCCCGCGCATCACGCCGCGCATTACCGGCCAGTTCGCGTTGTTGAAGTCCGCTGCCTTCGTGCCCGCGACGTTGAAGTCGAGCACGGTGGCGTTCTGGCGCGTCAGTTCGTTGCCGCATTCGTAAATGGTCACGCCATACGGCTTCAGTGCGTTCGCGACCGACTGGGCTACCGCGTAACCCTGGCTGTAAGCGGCGTTCTCGCCAGCGAACAGGTTGCCGTTGGAGTCGTAGACGCCCTGGTTGATCAGCACGACCAACGTCATGCCCGCCGCCTGGAAAGCCTGTGCGAGCCCGATCGCCGCGTTCAACTGGTTCGAACCGCTGGTGACGCCGACGCGATAGCTCGTGCAGCCCATGCCCTTCAGAATAGAGACGATCTGCTGGGGCGTGTACGTGTAGTCGAAGTGGCCGTTCATGCCATAGAACATGCCGGTCGGCGGTGCAATCACGTTGCGCGGATCGTTGCAATTCAGCCATAGGTTAGGGACGTCCGCAGTGACGTAGAAGTTGCCCCCCGTGCCGCAATGCCAGATCTTGCCGCCGTAGAACAACACGAGCGACACGTTGTACGTGGTGCCGAACGTCGCGCCGTTGCGATAGATGACGCCGTTGGAGAGCGTCCACTTCGCGCCGAACTGATCAATGATGTACGGCGAAGCAGGCAGTGAAGTGCCGTCGGCCGACATGTTCGATACGCTCGCCTTCGCGACCGGCGTTGTATTGCCCGTGGTGCCGGAGGCACCGGATGCTGCGGCAGCGCCGGAAGCACCGGTCGCAGCGGCAGCCTTGCCGCTCGCGTTCGAGGAGCTACTGCCCCCGCCACATGCGGTCAAAAGATAACTTGCGCTCAGGGCCGTCAGGCCCCCAATGAATTGACGTCGTTTTATCATGCGGACTAATTCCAAATGTCGGGAAAATTCCCGATAAAAAGACCAAAAAGGATTTCTCTGCGATTCGGACGGACGATAATAAGGACGCGATGCAAAAAGATTTGCAGTCCTTAAAAACAACTGTCCCGAGGTGCCTTGAACGCACGTTTGTGATGTCCGATTGAACCGATGCTCGCGAAGGCGCTTCTCGCGGTGGTCCAGATTGACAGGGCCGGGTGCGTGTCGGATCGCGGCTGTTTGCTCCGCGAACGTTTTACCGATTGCTGCCGCAGCTGTCGATTAAAGGAAAATTCTTCCCGTAAAAGCTGCAGACGGCGTAAATCGTACCCTGAACGAATGACCGAGCCCAGCCAAAAATCGTATTTTTTTGTAAAAAAGGGCAGATTTTGCCGAGATCCGTGGGGTCCGCGAAGATTCGCACTTTCAGAAGACAATTACGGGGCGGGTCGCCCAAGAAATTGCGCACTTCGACCCCTAATAGCGCGCGCGAGCCAAGCCCGAATATGTCCCGGCTGTGAATGCGGGGACAGTGCAGTAAGCGGCGCCTAAGGTATTTGTATGGAAAGGCGAATGGAAACGCCTGCGTGAAACAAATGGCTCGTGATCGAATAATGAAACAGTAAATTTCGCCAATAGAAATGATGCCCGAATAAATTCGAATTGCTTTGGCAAAGAGATTTGGATAACGCAAAGCAAAAGCCCCTTGATTTCGGTGAAATCAAGGGGCTTTCAGAATTTGGCGGAAAGGGTGAGATTCGAACTCACGGTACCCCTAAAGGTACACTGGATTTCGAGTCCAGCGCATTCGACCACTCTGCCACCTTTCCGGGGTATCCCAACTTGCTGCTGCTTCGTCGGATCCAAGCGGGTCGTTGCTTGGGAGAACAAGATTATAGAACAGCTCGAATTAGTTTTCCAAGCCCCTCTTCCAAAAAACTTCCCGAATTTTTCGCGGAAACTGGACGCCCGCCGCGGCACCGTCAGACACGCGACGATATCGCGCCTACGCGCATGTCAGCGACGCTCAGGTCGCCGGCATCTCGAGCCGCTCCACGCCGCCGAGGTAAGGCCGCAGTGCGGCGGGCACCGTCACCGAGCCATCCGCGTTCTGGAAGTTCTCGAGCACCGCGACGAGCGTGCGGCCCACCGCGAGACCCGAGCCGTTCAGCGTATGCACGAGCTCCGGCTTGCCCTGCGCGTTGCGGAAACGCGCATGCATGCGTCGCGCCTGGAACGACTCCGTATTCGAGCAGCTCGAAATCTCGCGATACGTGTTCTGAGCGGGCAGCCACACTTCAAGGTCGTAGGTCTTCGCGGCGGAGAAGCCCATGTCGCCGGTGCACAGTGTGATCACCCGATACGGCAGTTCGAGCTTCTGCAGGATCGCCTCGGCATGGCCGACCATCTGCTCGAGCGCATCGTACGACGCGTCCGGCGCAACGATCTGGACCATCTCGACCTTGTCGAACTGATGCTGGCGGATCATGCCGCGCGTGTCGCGACCATATGAGCCCGCTTCCGAACGGAAGCACGGGGAATGCGCGGTCAGCTTGATCGGCAGCGCGTCCGCTTCGACGATGCTGTCCCGCACCGTGTTCGTCAGCGAAATTTCCGAGGTCGAGATCAGGTACTGCGTGACCGTGTTTTCACCGCCGCCCTTCTCGACGCGGAACATGTCGTCCGCGAATTTCGGCAGCTGGCCGGTGCCGTACAGGATGTCCGGATTGACGATGTATGGCGTGTACATCTCGGTATAGCCATGCTGCTGCGTGTGCGTGTCGATCATGAACTGAGCGAGCGCGCGATGCAGCCGCGCAATCTGGCCGCGCAGCACCGTGAAACGCGCGCCCGACAGCTTCGCGCCGGTCTCGAAGTCGAGGCCGAGCGGCGTGCCGACGTCGACGTGGTCCTTGACCTGGAAGTCGAACTGGCGCGGCGTGCCCCAGCGACGCACTTCGACATTGCCGGCTTCGTCGTTGCCGACCGGCACGCTTTCGTGCGCGAGGTTCGGCACGCCGAGCAGCAGATCCGACAGACGCTGCTGGATCTCTTCGAGCTTGCCCGCCGACGCCTTCATCTCGTCGCCAATGCCGCCGACTTCCGCCATCACCGCCGACGTGTCTTCGCCGCGCCCTTTCATCGCGCCGATCTGCTTGGACAGGCTGTTGCGGCGCGCCTGCAGTTCTTCGGTACGGGTCTGGGTATCGCGGCGTTCCGCTTCGAGCGCGGTAAAAGCCGCGACGTCGAGGGTATAGCCGCGGTCGGCGAGGCGTTTCGCGACGCCGTCGAGGTCTTTGCGCAGCAACTGGATGTCGAGCATGGGATGGGACGGATCTTCGTTGTATGAAAACGCGATTTTAGCGCACCGGCCAAGCCGAAACGCCTCAAGCCTTCTTCGGTTTGTTCTCGGCGCGCCATCGTGCATCGAGCTGCGCAAGGCGCTCGAGCTTTTCGCCGATTTTGCCTTCGAGACCACGTGGCGTCGGCTCGTACCAATGCGGCTCGCGCACGCCGTCCGGCAGATAGGTCTCGCCGGCCGCGTACGCGTCGGGTTCGTCGTGCGCGTAACGGTAATCATGGCCGTAGCCGAGTTCCTTCATCAGCTTCGTCGGCGCGTTGCGCAGATGCACCGGCACCGCGCGCGACTGGTCCTTGCCGACGAAGCGCCGCGCCTCGTTGTATGCGGTGTACCCGGCGTTCGATTTGGGCGCGACCGCCAGATAGATGATCGCCTGCGCGAGCGCGAGTTCGCCTTCGGGCGAGCCCAGACGCTCGTAGGTTTCCGCGGCGTCGAGCGTGATGCGCGCGGCGCGCGGGTCGGCGAGGCCGATGTCTTCCCACGCCATACGCACGATGCGGCGCGCGAGGTAGCGCGGGTCCGCGCCGCCGTCGAGCATGCGGCACAACCAGTACAGCGCGCCGTCCGGATTGCTGCCGCGCACCGATTTATGCAGCGCGCTGATCTGGTCGTAGAATGCGTCGCCGCCCTTGTCGAAGCGGCGCAGATTTTCCGCGAGCGCGCTGCCTAGTAACGCGCCGTCGATTTCAGTGGTCTTCTGCTGAGCGGCCGCGCGCGCGACGATCTCGAGGTTGTTCAGTAGCTTGCGGCCGTCGCCGTCGGCGGAGCCGATCAGCGCGGCGCGCGCTTCGTCGGTGAACGTCAGGCCGCCGAGCTCCTTCTGCGCGCGCTCCAGCAGCTCGCGCTGTTCGTCGTCAGTCAGGCTCTTCAGCACGTAGACCGCGGCGCGTGAGAGCAACGCGCTATTGACCTCGAACGACGGATTCTCGGTCGTCGCGCCGACGAACACGAACAGGCCCGACTCGACGTGCGGCAAGAACGCGTCTTGCTGGCTCTTGTTGAAGCGATGCACTTCGTCGACGAACACCAGCGTCTGATGGCCGTTCGCGCGATGGATCTGCGCGGTCTCGACCGCCTCGCGGATATCCTTCACGCCCGAGAGCACAGCGGACAACGCGATGAACTGCGCGTGGAACGCATCGGCCATCAGCCGCGCGAGCGTGGTCTTGCCGACGCCGGGCGGGCCCCACAGGATCATCGAATGGGCCTCGCCCGATTCGAACGCGACCCTGAGCGGCTTGTTCGGACCGAGCAGATGCGTCTGGCCGATCACGTCGTCGATATTGCGTGGCCGCAGGCGTTCGGCGAGCGGAACATTGGCACGGGTTTCTTCAAACATGACGTTTTGGGGATAATCTCGGCGTTCCGCTCGCGCGCCGCTGCAAGCGGCGCTTCGCGGGACAAGCGCAAAAGCCCGCGCACGGCCGCAAGCACAGGCACGAACGCGGGCAACGTCTTGCATTATGACAGTGACGGCGGCCGCGCGATGGCCGACCCCGCGCGCTGGCTGCACACGACGCACCGGCAGCGCAACAATTCACAGTAATGAAGCTCCACGGCACCACCAGAAGGAACCCAGATCAGATGGCTCAAGATTCTGTCACCGGCGACGCCGGCTCCACCTACGCGCCGCTCACGCCGGTGCCCGACGCGCGCCGCGCGTTCCGTACCGGCGATGCGTTCGCGCTGTGGTTCTCGCTCGGCATCGGCCTGCTCGTCGCCCAGGCGGGCGCTCTGCTGGTGCCGGGGCTGTCGCTGCCGCATGCGCTCATCGCGATCGTGCTCGGCAGCGTGATCGGCGTCGTGCTGCTCGCGCTCGCTGGCGTGATCGGCACCGACACCGGGCTCGCGGCCATGTCGTCGCTGCGTCCGACGCTCGGCGTGCGCGGCGCATCGGTGCCGGCCGTGTTGAACATGGTGCAACTGGTCGGCTGGGGCTCGTTCGAGGTGATCGTGATGCGCGACTCCGCCGACGCGCTCGCGAAACAGGCGTTCGGCCTGTCGATGCCGCTCGTCTGGACCGTGATCTTCGGCCTGCTAGCGACGCTGCTCGCGATCAGCGGTCCGCTGTCGTTCGTGCGGCGCTTTCTGCGCAAGTGGGGGATCTGGCTGCTGCTCGCGGGCGCCGCGTGGCTCACGTGGAACCTGCTCGCGCGCCACCATCTCGCGGACCTGATGCGTCGTCCCGCCACCGGCGACATGTCGTTCGGCGGCGCGGTCGATCTCGTGGTCGCGATGCCGCTGTCGTGGCTGCCACTGATCGCCGACTACACGCGCTTCGGCCGACGCGCCGGCGAGACGTTCCGCGGCACGCTGTACGGCTACGGCATCGCGAACATCTGGTTCTATGCGCTCGGCGCGGTCTATGGCCTCGCGGCCGGTGGCGGCGATGCGCTGCTGACCGGCGCGCTCGCGCAAGCGGGCGGCGGCTTCGCGCTGTTGCTGATCCTGATCGACGAAATCGACAATGCGTTCGCCGACATTCATTCGGCCGCGGTGTCGACCGGCACGTTCTGGACGCGCGCGAGCGTGCCGTTGCTGTCGGCCGCGTTCGGCGCGCTGTGCACGCTGATCGCGCTGCTCGTGCCGATGGCGAAGTACCAGAACTTCCTGCTGTTGATCGGCTCGGTGTTCGCGCCGCTATTCGGCGTCGTGCTGATGGATCACTTCATCGTGCGCAAGCGTCGCATCGACGCCGCGGTGCTCGCCGATGTGCGCGGCCGTTACGGTTTCTCGGGTGGCTGGCACCTGAGCGCGTTCGTCGCGTGGGCGATCGGCATCGCCTCGTACCAGGTGGTCAATCATTGGCTGCCGAATCTCGGTGCGACGCTGCCGTCGCTCGCGATCGGCGCGGTGTGCTACTACGTGTTGGTATCGGCCCGCAAGACCGCGTACGCCTGAGCGCGTCAGCCTGATGGCGTCGCACTGGCGGCAGCCTATTTTTTGCCGCTTTGCGCCGACGTGACTCGATCTCAGTTCACGCCGTCCGGTTTCACGCTTAACGCGTGAGCGATTTCATATTCCGCGAAAGTCACAGTAAAAGCGATATCTCGGTTCAGAGCGGCCGGTAACCGTTGCGGGTATTCACGACTCAAATAACGGATGGTTATGCCACATCCCAAGCCGTTATTGCCGTTCAAGCGCAACGGCTGGCACATCGGCGAAGCGTGCAAGCGCGCGATTGCCTTCCCGATGCGCTTCGGCCTCATCGATAAAGGTTTTTTCGCTATATGCAACGACCTTGAAACCACTCCCGGCCGACCGTGGAATCGTAATCCCCCAATGCCATCCGCCCTCCTGTTGGAACACATGCAGGGACGGCGACAAGCGCAAATCGTGCGAAGAAGACAATCTCATGACATGCCTCACCTTTCCAGACATTCGAAGCGACAATCAGCTTCGATCAGTTTAGGCGCTATTTTGTTGCGTCGCAGCAAAAAATAATTAGACACGCGCACCAAATATTGGGAATGCCCATGCGCGACGTCGGTCTTTCCAGTCTCGCACTAAATCCTTACATCTGCCGGTGCGACGATTTTCGTGTTCACCTCGCGCCGCGCAAAATGACAAAGCCGCGCTGGACAAGCGCGGCTTTGTGGGCTTTTTTGAAGGTGCCGCAGGTCAGCGCCGGCCACGCGATTTATCCGTTGATTACATCCGCGCCCTTTGGCACCGTGAACTTGAATGCATCTGACGGCAGTTGCGGATTTTTCTGAATGTTCGAGAACGTCAGCAGCGTCACGTTGCCGAACACGTCGTGCAGTTCCATCGCTTCGAGATTGCCGTCCTTGAAGCCGATGCCTACACGCTGGAACTGCGTGTCCTTCGCCTTCGGCGTCAGTTCGAGCCAGTCGATGCCGGCCTTCACGCCCGCGTCGCGCAGTGTGAAGTTCTTGTCCAGATCGTTGCTGCCGAACAGGATTGCCGCCGGGCTCGCGCCAAGCGCATTGCCGAGCGCGCGCACCGTGACCTGGTTCAGATCCTTGTCGTAGACGTAAAGCTTGTCGCCATCCGCCTGCAGCAATTGCGAATAAGGCTTCTCATATTGCCAGACGAACTTGCCGGGCCGCGCGAACATGAACGTGCCGCTCGACGTGCTCGGCTTGCCCGGGTTCGCGGTGGACAGCGCGCCGCTCGCGCCCTGCGCCTTGCTCGGCGCGCGCACTTCCTGCTGCACGAAGGTGCCGCGCGCCGAATGGACCTGCGAGACGAATGCCTTCAGTTGCTCTGTGCCGCTCGCGAACGCATGCGAAGCGACGAGCAGCGACGCACCGATCGCGACACTGCCAGCGGTGCGCGCGATCTTGCGCGCGAGCTGACCGAGGCGGCCCGCTTGATGCTCTCGGGCATCCTGCCGCGCGATTGCTTGCATAGTTTTTCTCCCTTGATTGAATTCGGTACGCAACGGCTACGGCTATTCCGCCTCGCGCGCCGGCGCCAGAATCTCGCGATTGCCGTTCGACGACATCGCCGACACGACGCCCGAATTCTCCATCTGTTCGAGCAGACGCGCCGCCCGGTTGTAGCCGATGCGCAGGTGCCGCTGCACCAGCGAAATCGACGCGCGGCGATTCTTCAGCACGACGTCGACCGCCTGGTCGTATAACGGGTCCGACTCGCCTTCGGTGGACGCGGTTCCCGCCGAGCCTTCGTCGCCCTCGCCGCTCACGCCGCCTTCGAGAATGCCCTCGATGTAATTCGGCTCGCCCTGCTCCTTGAGCTTGTCGACCACGCGGTGCACTTCGTCATCCGACACGAACGCGCCGTGCACGCGCACCGGCAAACCGCTGCCCGGCGGCAGATACAGCATGTCGCCCATGCCGAGCAGCGACTCGGCGCCCTGCTGGTCGAGAATCGTGCGCGAGTCGATCTTCGACGACACCTGGAACGCCATGCGCGTCGGCACGTTGGCCTTGATCAGGCCGGTGATCACGTCGACCGACGGACGCTGCGTCGCGAGAATCAGGTGAATGCCGGCCGCGCGCGCCTTCTGCGCGATCCGCGCGATCAGCTCTTCGACCTTCTTGCCGACGACCATCATCAGGTCGGCCAGTTCGTCGATGACGACCACGATGTTCGGCAAACGCGTCAGCGGCTCCGGATCGTCCGGCGTCAGGCTGAACGGATTCGGCAACTTCTCCTCGCGCTTGGCCGCTTCGTCGATCTTGTTGTTGTAGCCGGCGAGGTTACGCACGCCGACCTTGCTCATCAGCTTGTAGCGGCGCTCCATTTCGGCGACCGCCCAGTTCAGCGCGTGACCCGCCTGACGCATGTCGGTGACGACCGGACAGAGCAGATGCGGAATGCCTTCGTAGACGCTCATCTCGAGCATCTTCGGATCGATCAGGATCATGCGGACCTGCTCGGCGCTTGCCTTGTACAGCAGCGACAGGATCATCGCGTTGATACCGACCGACTTGCCCGAACCGGTGGTGCCGGCGACGAGCAGGTGCGGCATCTTCGCGAGGTCCGCGCACACCGGCTTGCCGCCGATGTCCTTGCCCAGACCCATCGTGAGCGGCGACGCGGCATCGGCATACACGGCCGAGCCGAGAATTTCGGAGAGGCTCACGGTCTGACGGCGCTGGTTCGGCAGTTCCAACGCCATGTAGTTCTTGCCCGGAATCGTTTCGACGACGCGGATCGACACGAGCGACAGCGAGCGCGCGAGGTCCTTCGCGAGACTGACGATCTGGCTGCCCTTCACGCCAGTGGCCGGCTCGATTTCGTAGCGCGTGACGACGGGACCCGGATACGCGGCGACCACGCTCACTTCGACACCGAAGTCCTTCAGCTTCTTCTCGATCAGGCGCGACGTGAATTCGAGCGTGTCGGCAGAGATGGTTTCCTGCGCGGCCGGCGCGGAATCGAGCAGCGAGATGGGCGGCAGCGTGGAGTCGCCCGGCAGATCCGTGAAGAGCGGCACCTGGCGCTCCTTTTCGACGCGCTCCGACTTCGCCGGCGTGGCGAGGGGCGGCACGATCATCACCGGCTCGTGCTCCTCGATGCGCACACGGCCCTTCTCGACCTTGCCTTCGCGCTTCACGGCGGCTGCTTCGCCGAGCTTGCGATCGCGCCCGGCCTCGCGGCGCAGCTTCGCGAAGGTCACGGCGGAAATGATCGATTCGCCGGCCTTCTCCGCGACCGACAGCCACGAAAAGCGGAAGTACAGCGACAGCCCAATCGCGAGACCGAGCAGCAGCGCGAGCGTGCCGCCGGTGAAACCGAGCGCATGCGAGATGCCGCGCGCGACAGCCTCGCCGATCACGCCGCCGGGCGCGCGCGGCAACTGCACTTTCAACGACCACATGCGCAGCGCCTCGAGGCCGTTGCACGAGAGCAGCACGAGCATGAACGCGAACGCGTCCGCGAGCCAGCTTACGCCACGCGGCGCGTCGTCGCCGTGCGGCTCTTCATTGCGGGTGATGCGCTTGTAGTTCGCCGAGATGTGGCGGCCGAGCAGCACGATCCACCAGTAGGCGGACAGACCGAACAGCAGCAGCAAAATGTCGGAGGTCCACGCGCCGACGCGGCCCGCCCAGTTCGAGATATGGTCGACCTGCGCGGCGTGGGTCCAACTCGGATCGTGCCTGCTGTAGCTGACGAGCGACATCAGCAGGAACACGCCGAGCGCGACCTGGAGAATCCAGCGGATTTCGGTGAAGAGACGCGACATGCGGTGCGGCAATGCCTGCGCGCTCGCGGTGTAGGGAGCTTTTGCCATTGATCCTGTTGCCTGGGGTAGCCGGTTCAGGCTGAAACTGCCGCCGGGAACGCGGCCCGAGCCTCGCCGCGCGCGGCTTCGGGCCCGATCCCGGCTACCGGAAACTTCGATCCGGGCTATTGTAAACGCTGTGTCCCGCGCGAGGCTGTAAATGACGGTAACTTGGCCGCTTGGCCACCGCTGCATGCGCGAGGCGCCCTGATTTCGTCAAATTGCGCCGCATGCCCGCGCCGTGCGCGTTCCCGCCACGCTATCGGGACGATCGGAAAGCTTGATGGCGCAGCCGTGTGCCCCGCCCTTTATAATGTGGGGCTGATACCCATCTACAGTTTCAGTTCAAAACGCACGGCTACGCAGCGGCGAGCCGCGCGCCGTACAAGGATTCGATCATGCCCGCAACTGCAACGAAACACGCCAAGGTTCTGATTCTCGGTTCCGGTCCCGCCGGCTACACGGCGGCGGTTTACGCGGCGCGCGCCAACCTCGCGCCGGTGCTCGTCACCGGCCTTGCGCAAGGCGGCCAGCTGATGACCACGACCGACGTCGAAAACTGGCCCGCCGACGCCAACGGCGTGCAAGGCCCGGAACTGATGGCGCGCTTCCTCGAGCACGCCGAGCGCTTCAACACCGAAATCATCTTCGACCACATCCACACGGCGAAGCTGGACGAGAAGCCGATTCGCCTGATCGGCGATTCGGGCGAATACACCTGCGACTCGCTGATCATCTCGACGGGCGCATCGGCACAGTATCTCGGCCTGCCGTCGGAAGAGGCGTTCATGGGCAAGGGCGTGTCGGCCTGCGCGACCTGCGACGGCTTCTTCTATCGTCAGCAGCACGTCGCCGTGATCGGCGGCGGCAATACGGCCGTCGAAGAGGCGCTGTACCTCGCCGGCATCGCGAAGAAGGTGACCGTGATCCATCGCCGTGACAAGTTCCGCGCCGAGCCGATCCTGATCGACCGTCTGCTCGCGAAGCAGAAGGAAGGCGTCGTCGAAATCAAATGGAACCATGTGCTCGATGAAGTGACCGGCGACAACTCCGGCGTGACCGGCCTGCGCATCAAGCACACGCAGACTGACGAGACCACCGACATCGCGCTGCAGGGCGTGTTCGTCGCGATCGGCCACAAGCCGAACACCGACATCTTCGAAGGCCAGCTCGAGATGAAGAACGGCTACATCATCACGAAGGGCGGCCTGAACGGTTTTGCGACCGCGACGAGCGTGCCGGGCGTGTTCGCCGCCGGCGACGTGCAGGATCACATCTATCGCCAGGCGATCACGAGCGCGGGCACCGGCTGTATGGCCGCGCTCGACGCGCAGCGCTATTTCGAGACCATCAACGAGATGGCGGGCGAGCACGCGATGAGCGCGGAAGCGGAACGCTGATCGGCTGCGCGTTGCCGCACGGCGACGTGAACTCGCGAGAACGGGCGCGACAGTAAAATGACGGTGGCGCGCAGCGCAGCCGTGATTGGCTCACGAAGGCCGCGGCTGCAATGCCGGCGGCCTTCGTCTTTTTTACCCCTGGCTGCGCATCACCGATCGATCTTTCCGCCTGTATTGCCGATATGCCGAAGAATCAGCCCCATCCGAACGAACCGAGACGCCCTCGAGCCGCCACGCGTTCCGCGCCCGCAGCGGCGGTGCCCGCGGTCGCGCCGAAGCTCGATCGCGCGTCGGGGCTCGCCGGACTCGGCGCGTTGCGTGAAGCGTTGAAGGGCGACGCCGAGCGGCGCGAGCGCGAACAGGCGGCGGCGCGAGCAGCGCAGCGCGAAGCGGCCGCCGATGCCGATCTGTTCCGCCGCGAGATCGGCGAAGTCGCGCCGCTCGCCATTGCGCCGCGCGCGACGCTCACGCGCAATCCCCCTCCGCCGCTGCCGGTGCAGACATTGCTCGACGAGGAAGCGGTGCTGCACGAAGCGATCTCCGACGAGTTCGATCCCGAAGTGCTGCTCGAAACCGACGAAACGCTATCGTATTGCCGCCCCGGCGTGAGCCGCGACGTCGTGCGCAAGCTGCGGCGCGGCGACTGGATCGTGCAGTCGCAGATCGACCTGCACGGCATGCGGCGCGACGAAGCGCGCGAGGCGCTCGCGGAATTCATCCGCGAATCGGTCAAGCGCGGCCTGCGCTGCCTGCGCGTAATTCACGGCAAGGGCTTGGGGTCGATCGGCAAGGAGCCGGTGCTCAAGGGCAAGGTGCGCGCGTGGCTCGTGCAGAAGTCCGAGGTGATCGCGTTCTGTCAGGCGCGCCCGCATGACGGCGGCGCCGGCGCGGTGGTCGTGCTGTTGCAGCCGGGATCGTTGCCGCCGCAAGGGGCGAAGGCGAACGTCTGACGTCGATTTTCTCGGCCGTCGTTCGTCGTGGGGTAAACGGCCAGCCTGGCCGTCGCGCGGTGGCCAACATCGTCACCGTGTGCTCGTGCTGTGCAACCGTCAAAGGTGATCGCGATGCCCCTCCAGCTTTATGCCCATCCGTTCTCGTCCTACTGCCAGAAGGCCCTGACCGCGTTATACGAAAACGGCACGCCGTTCGAGATGCGCGTGCTCGCGCACGACGACCCGCGGATCATGGCCGAATTCGCCGCGCTGTGGCCGATCAAGCGCTTCCCGGTGCTGGTCGACGGCGGGCGCACGGTGATCGAGGCGAGCATCATCATCGAATACCTGGGCCTGCATTATCCGGGGCCCGTGGCGCTGTTGCCGGCCGATCCGCGCGCCGCGCTCGACGTACGCGCGATGGACCGCTTCTTCGACAACTACATGTCGACGCCGCAGCAGAAGATCGTCTTCGACAGTCTGCGCGCCGAGACCGAGCGCGACGCGCGCGGCGTCGCCGATGCGCGCGCGATGCTAGACACTGCGTACGCATGGCTCGACCGGCACATGGCCGAGCGCGAATGGGCCGCCGGCGACAGCTTCAGCCTCGCCGACTGCGGCGCCGCCCCGTCGCTCTTCTACGCCGACTGGACCCATCCGATCGACCCCGCGTTCGCGCACGTGCGCGCGTACCGGCAGCGGCTGCTCGCACGGCCCTCGTTCGCACGCGCGGTCGACGAGGCGCGGCCGTATCGGCCGCTGTTTCCGCTGGGCGCGCCGGACCGGGACTGAGCAACGAGCGGCGGTAGCGGGTTCGCGGGAACGAGGCGCCGGCAGACAACCCGTTTTGCTGACTGTAGACTTCGTGTTTTGTCGCAAGCCGGACCCGCCGTTCTGTCGGCTCACCACTCACAAGGCACCCCATGGACCGTTTCGAAGCGATGGAGATCTTCACGCGCGTGGTCGAAGCGAACAGCTTCACCAAGGTTTCGGAATCGCTCGATCTGCCGCGCGCGAAGGTCAGTCGTACGATCCAGGCGCTCGAGGAACACGTCGGCGTGCGTCTCCTGAACCGCTCGACGCGCCAGGTCAGCGTGACCGAAGACGGCGCGTCGTTCTACGAGCGCTGCATGCGCATCCTCGCCGACGTCGCCGATGCCGAATCGTCGCTATCGAACAAGCGCGAGAATCCGGCCGGCACGATCCGCGTCGACACGTCCGGCACGCTCGCGCGCTCGCTGCTGCTGCCCGCGCTCGACGACTTCTACGCGCAATATCCCGCGATCGACGTGCGCCTCGGTCTCGCGGATCGCAACATCGATCTGATCCAGGACGGTGTCGATTGCGTGATCCGCATGGGCACGCTCGAAGAATCGAGCCTCGTGGCGAAGCGCATCGGGCTTGCGCGCATCGTCACGTGTGCGTCACCGGCGTATCTGCGCAAGTTCGGCACGCCGACCACACTGGCGGAGCTCGCCGAGCATCGCGCCGTCAACTACGTGTCCGCACGCAGCGGCAGGACCTTTCCGTTCGAATATGAAGTCGACGGCGAAATCGAGCGCGTCGCGATGCAAAGCACGCTCGCCGTCAACGACGGCTCCGTGTACATCAGCGCGGGCGTGCTGGGCCACGGCATCATTCAGCCGTCGCGCTTCATGGTCGCCGAGCTGATCGAGCAAGGCGCGCTCACGGAGATTCTCGGTCACTACACGAGCCCTCGCACGCCGTTGTCGATTCTGTATGCGCACCGCCACAATCTGAGCTCACGGTTGCGCGCGTTCATCGATTGGGTCGACGAGCTTGCGCGCGGTAATCCGGACTTGCGCTCGCCCGAGGCGGCTTAGCGGCTGCAAAAAACCAAAGCCCCATGCGCAATTCAACGCATGGGGCTTTTCTGCAACGACGGATTCAGCGCTTAGGCAATCCGCTCTTCATTCGCCGGATCGAACAGCACCGCCTTCGACGCATCGAACAGCAGCGTCGCGTTCATGTCCGGTTGCGGGTTCGACGCCGGGTGTACGCGGCTCACGATACGCTTGCCGTTGACCTGCGCGAACACCAGCGTGTCCGGACCCGTCGGCTCGATCACGTCGACCTTCACTTCGACCGGCTGCAGCTTCGAGTCGTCGCCATGCGCGCCGCGTGCGTCGGTGATGCGCTCCGGGCGCAGGCCGAGGATCACGTTGTTGCCCACGTGCGAGCGCACCTTCGCCGAATCGAACGGCAGCACCAGCGCCTTGCGCGCAACGCCCGTATCGAGTTCGATGCCGACGCCCGAGCCCTGCTCGACCAGCTTGCCTTCGATGAAATTCATCGGCGGCGCACCGATGAAACCCGCGACGAACAGGTTCGACGGCGAGTCGTAGATGTCCTGCGGTGCGCCGAACTGCTGGACGATGCCGTCCTTCATCACCGCGATGCGGTCGCCGAGCGTCATCGCCTCGATCTGGTCGTGCGTCACGTAGACGATCGTGGTGCCGAGGCGCTGATGCAGCAGCTTGATTTCCGAACGCATCTCGATACGCAGCTTCGCGTCGAGGTTCGACAGCGGTTCGTCGAACAGGAACATCACCGGATCGCGCGCGAGAGCGCGGCCCATCGCGACGCGCTGACGCTGGCCGCCCGACAGCTGGCCCGGCTTGCGATCGAGCAGATGCTTGATCTGCAGCGTGTTCGACACGCGCTCGACGATCTGCGTCTGCTCCGGCTTCGGCACCTTGCGGATATTCAGGCCGAACGAGATGTTCTCGCGCACCGTCATCGACGGATAGAGCGCGTACGACTGGAACACCATCGCGATGTCGCGATCTTTCGGCGACAGGTTGTTGACCGTCTTGCCGTCGATCTGAATCTCGCCCTTGGTCACGGTTTCGAGACCGGCAATCATGTTGAGCAGCGTCGACTTGCCGCAGCCTGAGCCGCCGACCAGAATCAGGAACTGGCCGTCTTCGATGTCGATGTTGACACCCTTCAGAACCGGCACCCCGTTCGGGTAGGTCTTGTACACGTCACGGATGGAAAGGCTTGCCATGCTGTGAATCCTCTAGTCTCTGGTACTGCTTGAAAACGTCTTGTCAGGAGACGGCGGCACGCGTTCGGTGAAACGCCGTCGCTCTACGATGATTTAGCCCTTCACCGCGCCCGCGGTCAGGCCGCGCACGAAGTAACGTCCGGCGATGATGTAGACGAGCAAAGTCGGCAGCGCGGCGATGATCGCGCCGGCCATGTCCACGTTGTATTCCTTCACGCCGGTCGAGGTGTTCACGAGGTTGTTCAGCGCCACCGTGATCGGCATCGAATCGACGCCGGAGAACACGATACCGAACAGGAAGTCGTTCCAGATCTGTGTGAATTGCCAGATCAGGCACACCATGAAGATCGGCAGCGACACCGGCAGCAGGATCTTCGTGAAGATCGTGAAGAAACCCGCGCCGTCGATACGCGCGGCCTTCACGAGTTCAGCCGGCACGCTCACGTAGAAGTTGCGGAAGAACATCGTCGTGAACGCGATACCGTAGATTACGTGCACCAGCACCAGGCCGCTCACCGTGTTCGACAGGCCGATGAAGCCTTCGAAGCGCGCCATCGGCAGCAGGATCGCCTGGAACGGAATGAAGCAGCCGACAAGCAGCATCGTGAAGATCGGATCGGCGCCGCGAAAACGCCAGTGCGTGAGCACATAGCCGTTGAACGCGCCGATGATCGACGAAATCAGCACGGCCGGAATCACCATGCGCACCGAGTTCATGAAGAACGGCTGCATGCCGTCGCAACGCACCCCGGTACACGCACCGCTCCACGCCTTGATCCACGGCGCGACACTCCAGCTGGTCGGCGGCGTCAGCAGGTTGCCGGTGCGCAGCTGGTCGATGTCCTTGAACGACGTCGACAGCATCACGTACAGCGGGAACAGGAAGTACAGGGCGAACAGAACCAGGGCCGCGTAAATGACGGCACGGCTAATCGTCATCTTAGGCTGCATTGCGGGTGCTCCTCGATTCCATATACATCAGCGGCACGAGCACGGCCACCACGGTGGCGAGCATCATGATCGACGATGCCGCGCCGACGCCGAGCTGCCCGCGATTGAACGAAAACGTGTACATGAAGATGGCCGGCAGCGACGACGACGTGCCCGGACCGCCGGCGGTCAGCGCGACGACCAGGTCGAACGTCTTGATGGTGATATGGCAAAGAATCAGCAGTACGGAGAAGAACACCGGCCGCATGCTCGGAATCACGATCTTGCGGTAGATGGTCGGCAGGTTCGCGCCGTCCATCTGCGCGGCCTTGAAGATTTCGCTGTCGACGCCGCGCAAACCGGCGAGAAACAGCGCCATCACGAAGCCGGTGGACTGCCAGACCGCCGCGATCACGATACAGAAGATCGCCTTGTCCGGATCGCCCAGCCAGTTGAACGAGAAGCTCGTCCAGCCCCAGTCGTGAAACACCTTCTCGATGCCGATGCTCGGCGTCAGAATCCATTGCCACGCGGTGCCGGTCACGATGAACGACAGCGCCATCGGATACAGGAACACGGCGCGCAGCGCGCCTTCGTTGCGGATCTGCTGATCGAGCAGGATCGCGAGCAGCAGACCCAGCCCGATGCAGATACCGATGAACGGAATGCCAAACCAGCCGAGGTTCGCGGCCGAGGTCCAGAACACGTCGTTCTGGAACAGCTCGCGATAGCGCTCGAGGCCCGCGAACTCCCAACGAGGCATCAGCCGCGACGTAGACAGCGACAGATAGCCGGTGATTGCGATAAAGCCATACACGAAGATCAGGCTGATGACGACGCTGGGTGCGAGCACCAGCTTCGGAATATAGCGATCGGCAAGGGCCGCCATGGGCGACGTGCGGCGGGCGACGGTGGCCGTTTTCCCGTTCCCGCTGATGGAAGCAGTCACTACTCGACTCCTGCTGAAACTGTACCGTCCGGCTTACCGTGCGTGCATGGCGCGGGACCGTGACGGCCTGGGTGTGACTCGATGAAACCAGGGTGAGCCGCGTGGCGCCGGAGGTCCGACCCGACACGGCCCGAAGGTGCGCCCGGTGCTTCAGATGCCAGCCGCCGGGCGCAACGCTTCGTACTTACGCTTACTTGGTCTTCGCTGCCTTCGCGAGTGCCTGAACCGCGGTCTTCGAATCTTCCTGCGAGTTCATGAACTTCGTGACGACGTCGGAGATCGCGCCTGCCGCGGCATCCGGCTGAGCCATGCCGTGAGCGAGCGACGGCACATAACCGCCAGCCTTGATCGCGACCTGCTCATCCGCGTACGACTTCTTCGCGCAGTCGTCGAACTTGTCCATCGGCACGCCGAGACGCACCGGGATCGAGCCCTTGTAGAGGCTGAACTGTTCCTGGAACTGCGGCGACATGATCGTCTTTGCGAGCGCGAGCTGGCCCGGGGTCGCGGCCTTCTGGCCCTTCTGCTGGAAGAACACGAACGAGTCTACGTTGAACGTATAGGCCTTGTCCGTGTTCGGCACCACGGCGCAGATGTAGTCGGTGCCCGACTTCTTGCCGGCGTTGGTGAACTCGCCCTTCGCCCAGTCGCCCATGAACTGCATGCCGGCCTTGCCGTTGATGACCATGGCCGTTGCCAGGTTCCAGTCGCGGCCCGTGCGGCCCGCGTCGAAGTAGCCCTGGATCTTGCGGACCGTGTCGAACACGCCAACCATCTTTTCCGAGGTCAGCGTCTTCTCGTCGAGGTCGACGAGCGCCTTCTTGTAGAAGTCCGCGCCCTGCGACAGCACAACGTCTTCCCACAGCGTCAGGTCTTGCCACGGCTGGCCGCCCATCGCGATCGGCTGGATGCCCGCGGCCTTCATCTTGTCGGCCACCGCGAAGAACTCAGGCCACGTGGTCGGCACCTTGCCGCCTGCCTTGTCGAGCGCTGCCTTGTTGATGTACAGCCAGTTCACGCGGTGCACCGAGAAAGGCGCGGCGACATAGTGGCCGTCCGCGTGCATGATCTTGTCGATTTCCGGCGGCAGATTCTTTTTCCAGTCGCCCGCAACCGAATCGATCGGCACCAGCACGCCCTGCGAAGCCCAGTCCTGGATCAGCGGACCCTTGATCTGAGCGGCGCTCGGCGCGTTGCCCGAGATCACCTGCGTTTTCAATGCCGTCATGGCCGCCGCGCCAGCGCCGCCCGCGACCGCGAAGTCCTTCCACGTGTAACCCTGCTTCGTCATGTCGTCCTTGAGGACGCCGACGGCCTTGGATTCGCCGCCCGAAGTCCACCAGTGCAGCACTTCGATCGACTCGGCAGCCTGCACGGCCGACACGCCACACATCAGACCCGCAGCGCACAGAGCGCCCATGATCGCGCGAAATTTCATTGCTTATCTCCTCCAGACACCTGAACAAAAAAACGAATGGCCCCTGATGTCGCCAGGGTGCTGTGGTTGGTTCAAACAGGCAAAACACTGGGCGATCGTGCATGGTCGGGCGCATGCGCGAGGGCATGTGCCGGCGGACCGATGTCCGGCCGCTAGACGCTCAAGAGGTGAGTGGTTCGGGATGCAACTGACTGTCTCCTCTTTTGATTTTTGCCTGCCCGCATCGCGCTGCAGACTCGAGGTGCTTGATACGCACCGGAAGGCGTTGTCCCATTGTCCGTAGCATGCCCGGGGACGCCCGCCGATTCGCAAAGACGTGCATTCCGCCTCTACAGCGCACGCTTTTTTCATCGAATTAACGCTACCTCTTGATTTGGATTGTAGTTAAACTACAATTCAGTGTCAAAAAATATTTTATTGGACTACGGTCGTCCTTCCAGGCCGCTGCGCATGCAGTGTCTGTCAGCGCGGCGGCCTTCAGGATAGCGGCGGAGACTCATGCAAACCGACTCAAGCTTCACCTTCGTTCTCTTCGGCGGAACCGGCGATCTGTCGATGCGCAAGATCCTGCCCGCACTGTTCGAGGCGCACCGCGCGGGCGGCATGCTCGCCGACAGCGGCAAGATCGTCGCGGTAGCGCGGCACGTGGCCGATCGTGGCGAGTACCTGCAATGGGTGGACGAGCACGTCAAGCCGCATGCGTCGAAGAACGGCGTCGACGAAGCCGCATGGACGAGCTTCCTCGCGCGCATCGAGTTGGTGAAGATCGATCTCGGCAATCCGGAAGATTTCGCGCAACTGCGCGACGCCATCCAGGATATGCCCGGCATTCGGGTGTTCTATCTGGCGACCGGCCCGTCGCTGTTTGTGCCGATCTGCCATGCGCTCGCCGCGGTGGGTCTGAACCACAACGCGCGCATCGTGCTCGAGAAGCCGCTCGGCTACGATCTGAAGTCGTCGAACGCAATCAATGATGCAGTCGGCGAAATCTTCGCGGAAGAACAGATCTACCGGATCGACCATTATCTCGGCAAGGAGCCGGTGCAGAACCTGCTCGCGCTGCGCTTCGGCAATGCGCTGTTCGAGCCGCTGTGGCGTCGCGAGTGGGTCGAGAGCATCCAGATCACAATCGCCGAGGAACTCGGCGTCGAAGCGCGTGGCGATTTCTACGACAATACCGGCGCGCTGCGCGACATGGTGCAGAACCACCTGTTGCAGCTGCTGGCGATCGTTGCGATGGAGCCGCCCCACTCGATGGATTCCGACTCGGTGCGCGACGAAAAACTGCGCGTGCTGCGCGCGCTTAAACCGATCGATCCGCACGAAATCGGCAAGGTCGCGGTGCGCGGCCAGTATCATTCGGGCGTGATCCGTGGCAACGCAGTGCCGGCTTACGCGACCGAGCACGGCGTGAAGCCGGACAGCTCGACCGAGACGTTCGTCGCGCTGAAGGTCGAGATCGAGAACTGGCGCTGGGCCGGCGTGCCGTTTTTCCTTCGCACGGGCAAGCGGCTCGCCGATCGCGTCGCCGAGATCGTCGTTAATTTCCGTGCGGTGCCGCATTCGGCGCTCGGCGCATCGGCGCTGCGTGCGGGCGCGAATCGTCTCGTGATCCGTCTGCAGCCGAACGAGACGATTCGCCTGTACTGTCTCGCGAAGCAGCCCGGCGAGGGCATGAACCTCGCGAGCGTGTACCTCGATCTCGCGTTCGACCGGTTCTTCCGCGAAGCCCAGATGGAGGCCTATCAGCGGCTGCTGCTCGACGTGATCAACGGCCGCCTCGCGCTGTTCGTGCGGCGCGACGAACAGGAAGCCGCATGGCGCTGGGTCGAACCCATCCTGAACGAATGGAAGGCGTCGACCAAGCTGCCCAAGCCGTACGCGGCAGGCACGTGGGGACCGGCCGCGGCGAGCGCGATGCTCGCCCAGCACGGCACCTGCTGGCTCGAGGAAGAGAATTGAGTTTGATGAATTGCAGGCATCGCGCGAGAGCAGTCAGGGCGATTCCACAGACCTAACAAGAAAGCAGCACGGAGGAGAAGTGATCGAGCTTCACGCTTTCGACGACCAGCGCGCGCAATCCGACGCGCTGGCGAAAGCGGTGGGCGACGCGCTACATGCGTCGCTTGCCGCACAGGCGGCCGGCACCGGCACGTCAACCCCGCTCGCGCGCCCGGCCATGCTGGCCGTGTCCGGCGGCAGCAGTCCGCGTCCGTTCCTCCAAACGTTGTCGACGCAAGCCTTCGACTGGCCCCGTATCGCGATCACGCTGGTCGACGACCGCTGGGTGCCGGAGACGGACAGCGCGAGCAACGCACAGCTCGCGCGCGCCACCTTGCTGCAGAACGCCGCGCAACACGCGAGCTTCTGGCCACTCGTCGACACGACGCAGGATCTGCACGCGCACGTCGCCGCGCTAAACGCGGATGCGCGCTTTGCCGCGGTGCCCGACGTCGCGGTGCTGGGCATGGGCGAAGACGGCCACACCGCGTCGATCTTCGCCGACGCGCCCGAATGGGATCACGCGATCGCCACAACCGAGCGTTTCGTCGCCGTGCATCCGGGCGCGGCGCCGCACGCGCGCGTGAGCTGGTCGCTGTCCGCGCTGAAGGACGTGAAGCATCTGTTTCTGCTGATCGCAGGACCGCGCAAGCTGGACGTGCTCAACGCCGCGTCCGCTGTGCTACAAAAAAATGCCATCTCGCAGCTGGCAAACGACAAGGGAGTGAGACTCGATGTCTACTGGTGTGCAAACTAAAGCGGTACCGGGCGCGGGCCAGCACGCCGACGGACCGAGGCTGCTGGCCGACATCGGCGGCACCAATGCGCGCTTCGCGCTCGAGACCGGCCCCGGCGAAATCGGCTCGGTGCAGGTCTATCCTTGCGCCGACTACCCGAGTGTCGCCGACGTCATCAACACGTATCTGAAGGACACGAAGATCGGCCGCGTCAATCATGCGGCGATCGCCATTGCGAACCCGGTCGACGGCGACCAGGTGAGCATGACCAATCACGACTGGAGCTTTTCGATCGAAGCGACGCGCCGCGCGCTTGGCTTCGACACGCTGCTCGTCGTCAACGACTTCACCGCGCTCGCGATGGCGTTGCCCGGCCTCACCGACGCGCAGCGCGTGCAGGTGGGCGGCGGCCAGCGCCGGCCGAACAGCGTGATCGGCCTGCTCGGCCCCGGCACCGGCATGGGCGTGTCGGGTCTGATCCCCGCCGACGACCGCTGGATCGCGCTCGGCAGCGAAGGCGGCCACGCCACGTTCGCGCCCGCCGACGAGCGTGAAGATATCGTGCTGCAGTACGCGCGCAAGAAGTGGTCGCACGTGTCGTTCGAACGGGTGGCCGCGGGTCCGGGCATCGAGGTCATCTATCGCGCGCTCGCGGGCCGCGACAAGAAGCGCGTGGCGGCCAGCGTCGACACGGCCGACGTCGTCAAGCGCGCGCTCGATGGCGAGCCGCTCGCGGCCGAATCGGTCGACGTGTTCTGCGGCATTCTCGGCACCTTCGCCGGCAATATCGCGGTGACGCTCGGCGCGCTCGGCGGCATCTACATCGGCGGCGGCGTCGTGCCACGTCTCGGCGAGTTCTTCGCACGCTCGTCGTTCCGCAAGCGCTTCGAGGCGAAGGGCCGCTTCGAGGCGTATCTGCAGAACGTGCCGACCTATGTGATCACCGCCGAATATCCGGCGTTTCTCGGCGTATCGGCGATTCTCGCGGAGCAGTTGTCGAACCGCGCGGGCGGCAGCTCCTCGGCGGTGTTCGAGCGGATTCGCCAGATGCGCGACGCGCTGACGCCGGCCGAGCGCCGCGTTGCCGATCTCGCGCTGAACCATCCGCGTTCGATCATCAACGATCCGATCGTCGACATCGCGCGCAAGGCCGACGTCAGTCAGCCGACCGTGATCCGCTTCTGCCGCTCGCTCGGCTGCCAGGGGTTGTCGGATTTCAAGCTGAAGCTCGCGACCGGTTTGACCGGCACGATTCCGGTGAGCCACAGCCAGGTGCATCTCGGCGACACCGCGACCGACTTCGGCGCGAAGGTGCTCGACAACACCGTGTCCGCGATCTTGCAGTTGCGCGAGCATCTGAACTTCGAGCACGTGGAGCGCGCCATCGACCTGCTGAACGGCGCGCGGCGCATCGAGTTCTACGGGCTCGGCAATTCGAACATCGTCGCGCAGGACGCGCATTACAAGTTCTTCCGCTTCGGCATTCCGACCATCGCGTACGGCGATCTGTACATGCAGGCGGCCTCGGCCGCACTGCTCGGCAAGGGCGACGTGATCGTCGCGGTGTCGAAGTCGGGGCGCGCGCCCGAGCTGCTGCGCGTGCTCGACGTCGCGATGCAGGCCGGCGCGCAGGTGATCGCGATCACGTCGAGCAATACACCGCTCGCGAAGCGCGCGACCGTCGCGCTGGAAACCGATCACATCGAGATTCGCGAGTCGCAGCTGTCGATGATCTCGCGCATCCTGCACCTCGTGATGATCGACATCCTCGCGGTCGGGGTGGCGATTCGCCGCGCGGTGCCGAGCGACGACGTCGCCGAGACGGTCGAAAAAGCGCGCGACGGCGCTGACGACGACGCGACCGCCGTACTCGACTGGCTCAGCCACGGCGCGGCTTCGTCGGCGCGCGACTGAGGCTGAGTGAGCGGCCGTCCCGGTCCACTTGCGGTGAACGAACCCGCGGCGAGCGCATCGTCTTCGATGCGCTCGCCACGGGTTTTTCTGTTTCGGGACGCGAAAAGCGATCGATAATAGGCGCTCTATCGCTTAAGCTCGAGCCGCTTTGCCATGATCGTTCGCCCGCACCTCCACTGGTTTCGCATGCTGCTCGCGTGGCGCGGCTCGGTGCTGCCGCAGTTGCTGCCGCGGCTCTTGCTGATCTTCTTCATCTCGATCATTGCGCTCGCCGCACACGATCATCTGCTGCCCGTCAGCCTGAACCTGAACACGACCGCGCCGTTCTCGCTGGTCGGCATTGCGCTTGCGGTATTCCTCGGCTTTCGCAACAACGCGAGCTACGACCGCTGGTGGGAAGCGCGCAAGCTGTGGGGGCAGTTGCTCAATGAATCGCGCTCGCTGACGCGCCAGGCGCTGACCTTGCCGTCGCGCGAGTTGCCGAAAGAAGATGCCGCCACGTTTCTGGCGATACTGAACGCGCTGCCGCATGCGCTGCGCCATCAGTTGCGCAGGACCGATGCGCGCGACGATCTGGCCGCGCGCTTGCCCGGCGCGCTGTTCGAACGCGTGATGGCGTCGCGCTACAAGCCGGCCACGCTGATGCTGTGCCTCGGCGAATGGGTGCAGCGCGCGGCCCGCGCGGGCGCGCTCGATCCGATGACGGTGCTCGCGTTCGACCGCAATCTGAACGGACTGTCGGATGTGATCGGCGGCTGCGAGCGCATCGCCTCGACGCCGCTGCCGTTCGCTTATTCGGTGATGATCCACCGCACCGTGTACTTCTTCTGCGCGTCGCTGCCGTTCGGGCTCGTCGACAGCATCGGCATTTTCACGCCGGTGTTCGCAGTGTTCGTCGCGTACACGTTCATGGCGCACGAAGCGATCGCGTCGCAGCTCGAAGAACCGTTCGGTACCGACGACAACGACCTCGCGCTCAACACGATGTCCGCGGTGATCGAGGATGCAATGCGCGATCTGCGCGGGGAGCCGGAGCTCGCCCCGCCACGCCCGCGCGAAGACAGCTATCGATGGGATTGAATGCGCCGGGATTCGCGCCGGTCGATGGCCGTCAGTGGTTACCGGCCGTTTCGGAAAGCCGCTTGATCGTCGCGACGCGCGCGCCGATGATGTCGATACGTCCGTGCTCGTCGACCAGCGGCGTCGACGCGGTCAGATACGCGCGCCATGCGCGTTGCGCGCGCGCGAGCGTCGGGCGCGATTGCGCCGGCATCTTCGATTCGAGTACACGGTAATAGCGGTTCAGGTCGAACATCGCGTGTTCGCAACGCGCATCGGCGTTGCACGCGCGCGGCCGGCGCGGCATCGGTCCGCTCGCATCGGCAAGCGCGCCGCGCAGCGCGAGCGCGCGGTCGCGCACCGGCTGCAGTTGCATGTCCGCTTCGGAAAGCACGTACGTCGAACCCTGGGTCGTGGCGAACACCGCGGCGAGCAACTGCTTCTCGGCATCGCGCGACGCGAGCCAGCTCGACTGGCTCTTTTCCCACCGCCTGCGCCGCGCGGGCGGCAGCTTCGCGAGCAACTGCTGATACGCGTTATCGACCGCGGTCTTCCAGCCGATGCGCGCATTGTCCATGCACTGCACCTGCCCCATCGTCGTCGACATGTCGGCGCGTGCGAGACATGCGCGCATCGACGCGTCGATCGGATCGGCGGCGGCCACCTCGGCATGCGCGGCCGGACTCGCGATGCCGCCGAACGCCACGGTGCCGGCCGCCAGCGCGAAGAGCAGCGCGCCGGCCCCGCGCGGCCAGCGCCCGATAACTGGCAGGCCCGGCAGGAGCTTCACCCGCGCCATCGTCAAATGCGCACGCAGTCGACGAAGTATTCGATGCGTCCATTGACCATTTCGCCGACCAGCCCATGGATATCCGTATGGAAGCCCGGGAAACGCTCGTTGAACTCGCGCGCGAAACGCAGATAGTTGACGATGGTCCGGTTAAAACGCTCGCCCGGAATCAGCAGCGGAATACCCGGCGGATACGGCGTCAACAGGATCGACGTGACGCGGCCTTCGAGTTCGTCGATCGGTACCCGGTCGATCTCGCGGTGCGCGAGCTTCGCGAACGCGTCGGACGGCTTCATCGCCGGTTCCATGCTCGACAGGTACATCTCGGTCGTCAGACGCGCGATGTCGTTCGCGCGATACACGCTGTGGATCTGCTGGCACAGATCGCGCAGGCCGACGCGCTCGTACATCGGATGATGCGCGACGAACTCGGGCAACACGCGCCACAGCGGCTGGTTGTTGTCGTAGTCGTCCTTGAACTGCTGCAGCTCGGTCACCATCGAGTTCCAGCGGCCCTTCGTGATGCCGATCGTGAACATGATGAAAAACGAGTACAGACCCGTCTTCTCGACGATGATGCCGTGCTCGGCCAGGTACTTCGTGACGATCGCGGCCGGAATGCCGGTTTCGCCGAAGCCGCCGTCCATGTCGAGACCCGGCGTGACGATCGTCGCCTTGATCGGGTCGAGCATGTTGAAGCCTTCGGCGAGCGGGCCGAAGCCGTGCCACGCGTCGTTGGGGCGCAGCATCCAGTCGTCGCGCGAGCCGATGCCTTCCTCGGCGAACTGGTCCGGGCCCCACACCTTGAAGAACCAGTCGTCGCCGTATTCGGTGTCGACCTTGGTCATCGCGCGGCGGAAGTCGAGTGCTTCAGCGATCGACTCCTCGACGAGCGCGGTACCGCCCGGCGCTTCCATCATCGCCGCGGCCACGTCGCACGACGCGATGATCGCGTACTGCGGGCTCGTCGACGTATGCATCAGATACGCCTCGTTGAAGCGATGCTTGTCGAAGCGGCTGTTCTTCGAATCCTGCACGACGATCTGTGAAGCCTGCGAGATGCCGGCGAGCAGCTTGTGCGTGGAGTGCGTCGCGTACACCATCGCGCCGATGCGCGGACGGCCCGCGCCGATCGCGTGCATGTCCTGGTAGAACTCGTGGAATTCCGCGTGCGGCAGCCACGCTTCGTCGAAGTGCAGCGTGTCGAGCCATTCGCCCAACATTTCCTTGATCATCTCGACGTTGTAGATCACGCCGTCGTAGGTGCTTTGCGTGATCGTCAGGATGCGCGGCTTCAGGTTCGGGTTCTTCGCCAGCGCTTCGCGCGCGAACGGGTTCGCCTCGATCTTCTTGCGGATGTTCTCCGGTTCGAACTCGCTACGCGGAATCGGGCCGATGATGCCGAAGTTGTTGCGCGTCGGCGTCAGGAACACCGGAATCGCGCCGGTCATCGTGATCGCGTGCAGGATCGACTTGTGGCAGTTGCGGTCGACCAGCACGATGTCGCCGGGCGCGACCGTGCCGTGCCAGACGATCTTGTTCGACGTGGAGGTGCCGTTGGTCACGAAGAACACGTGGTCGGCGCTAAAGATGCGCGCGGCGTTGCGCTCCGAGGCCGCGACCGGACCGGTGTGGTCGAGCAGTTGGCCGAGTTCGTCGACCGCGTTGCAGACGTCGGCGCGCAGCATGTTCTCGCCGAAGAACTGGTGGAACATCTGGCCGAGCGGGCTCTTCAGGAATGCGACGCCGCCCGAGTGGCCCGGGCAGTGCCACGAGTACGAACCCTCTTCCGCGTACTGCACCAGCTCCTTGAAGAACGGCGGCGCGAGCGAATCCAGATACACCTTCGCCTCGCGGATGATATGGCGCGCGACGAACTCGGGCGTGTCCTCGAACATGTGGATGAAGCCGTGCAGTTCGCGCAGGATGTCGTTGGGCAGGTGGCGCGAGGTGCGCGTTTCGCCGTACAGGAAGATCGGGATGTCGGCGTTGCGGCGGCGCACTTCGGTCACGAACGCGCGCAGCGCGACGATCGCGGCCGCGAGTTCGGGCGTCTCGCCTTCGACGACCACGTTATCGACGTACGGCAGCAGTTCGTCGTCGTCGATCGACAGGATGAAGCACGACGCGCGGCTCGACTGCTGCGCGAACGAGGTCAGATCGCCGTAGCTCGTCAACCCGAGCACTTCCGCGCCTTCTTTCTCGATGGCTTCGGCCAAAGCCCGGATGCCGGAACCCGAGATGTTCTCGGAGCGGAAATCTTCGTCGATGATGACGACGGGAAAACGAAACTTCATGGGCGATTCTCCAAAAAGAAAACGACCGCTGCGTCACGTGGAAAGCGCAGCGGTCACCCGAGTAACGAGGGTCAAGACGCTGCCGACGTCAGGTTTTCGGCAGCGTGACGCCGTGTTGACCTTGATATTTGCCGCCGCGGTCCGCGTACGACGTCTCACAAATCTCGTCGCTTTCGAAAAACAGCACCTGGGCGACGCCTTCGTTCGCGTAGATTTTGGCAGGCAAAGGTGTCGTATTCGAGAACTCGAGCGTGACGTGCCCTTCCCATTCCGGCTCGAACGGCGTCACGTTGACGATGATCCCGCAGCGCGCGTACGTCGATTTGCCGAGACACACGGTCAGCACGCTGCGCGGAATGCGGAAGTACTCGACCGTGCGTGCGAGCGCGAACGAATTCGGCGGGATGATGCAGACGTCGCCCTTGAAATCGACAAACGACTTTTCGTCGAAGTTCTTCGGATCGACGATCGTCGAGTTGATGTTGGTGAAGATCTTGAATTCGTCGGCGCAGCGGATGTCGTAGCCGTAGCTCGACGTGCCGTAGCTGACAATCTTCCGGCCGTCTTCGGAGACGCGAACCTGATCGGGCGCGAACGGCTGGATCATCTTGTGCGACTCGACCATGCGCCGGATCCACTTGTCAGATTTGATGGTCATAGGTGAACGCTGCTCGACGTGAATATCGGGGGTGACGAAAGATAGATGAAAACGGCCGGCCGGCGCTTCGGCGCCCAGCCGGCGAAGGCCGCTTATTTTACGCGATCACGGAGATGCTGCCGGCGATGGCGCCAGACGCGCCCGGCAAGGGGGTGTCCACGAACTGGCGCGGCGCCGTTGCGCGGCGCGTCACCGGGCGGTGGCAGAGCGGCGAAAGCGCGCTCGCCGTTCACTGCTGACGAATCACGCCGCAGGCGATCGCCACGCCCGCGCCATGCAGAGGGTACGCGTACGGATCGGTCGCGTCGTGGTGCAGCAGCACCGCGCGCTGCAGCACCGAGCGAATGCCGTCGAGCGACACGTCCGGCGCGACGATGAAGCCGGTGGCCACGCCATTCGCGTCCGCATGGATGTTGCCGAGATCGCCCTCGACGCGCGCGCCGGCCTTGAGCCGCTCCGCCGCCGGCGAAAACACCGGTCCGGCGCTGGAGCCGTCGGCGGCGTTGCAATCGCCGCGCTCGTGGACCTGCAGCGCGTGGTCGCTATTGGGCGGCAAGCCCGTGAGATTGTAGGTGACCTGGACGCCGTCCGAATGCTCGATAAAGGTCACGAGCCCGTGCGCCTGATTGCCCACGGTGGACAGCAATTGCGCGTCGGCGCGCTTTTCCTGTGGTCTCAGGAATACGCCACAGCCGCTCAACAGCGCACAGCTGGCAGTCAGGACGATGAACGCATGCAGCGCGTGCCCGTCGATTCGTTTTCCCATGCGATCCTCTTGTCGGCCTGCGGCCGCCCCTGCGGCCGCTGAGCCGAACTTGTGAAGTCGACATGATACCGCGAGAGCTCCTGAAAATAGGGATCGAGATCGCCCCTAATCCCTTGCCCGAGCGGCCGCTCAGGTGTTCTGCACGACGATGTTCGGAAACTTCGAGCTCATGTCGCGCGCGCGCTCGGCGATATGCACCGCGAGCTTGCGCGCGATCGAGCGATAGATCTGCGCGATGCGCCCGTTCGGGTCGGCGACGACGGTCGGTTTGCCCGAGTCGGCCTGCTCGCGGATCGTGATGTCGAGCGGCAGGCTGCCGAGCACATCGACGCCATACTCCTTGCCCATGCGCTCGCCGCCGCCGGCGCCGAAGATGTGCTCCTCGTGGCCGCAGTTCGAGCAGATGTGCAGGCCCATGTTCTCGACGATGCCGAGGATCGGGATGCCGACCTTCTCGAACATCTTGAGGCCCTTTTTCGCGTCGAGCAGCGCGATGTCCTGCGGCGTCGTGACGATCACGGCGCCCGTAACCGGCACGCGTTGCGCGAGCGTCAGCTGGATGTCGCCGGTGCCGGGCGGCATGTCGACGATCAGGTAATCGAGTTCGTGCCAGTTGGTCTGGCGCAGCAGCTGCTCGAGCGCCGAGGTCGCCATCGGGCCGCGCCACACCATCGGGTTGTCCGCCTCGATCAGGAAACCTATCGAGTTGGCCTGCACGCCGTGGCCGGTCATCGGGTTCATCGACTTTTCGTCGGGCGATTCGGGGCGGCCCTCGATGCCGAGCATGGTCGGCAGCGACGGGCCGTAGATGTCGGCGTCGAGAATGCCGACCGACGCGCCTTCGCTCGCGAGCGCGAGCGCGAGATTCACCGCGGTCGTGCTCTTGCCGACGCCGCCCTTGCCCGAGGCCACCGCGACGATGTTCTTGACGCCGGGCAGCAGCTTCACGCCGCGCTGCACGGTGTGCGCGGCGATCTGCTGGGAAAGCTCGACGCGCACGTTCGCGACGCCGGGCACCGCGCGCAGCGCGTCGGCGAACTGCTGGCGGATCGCGTCGAACTGGCTTTTCGCTGGGTAGCCGAGCGTCACCTGAAGGCTAACCGCGTCGCCCTCCACGACCACGTTGCGGATGCCCTTCGCGGCCGCGTACGGCGCGCCGGTGTTAGGGTCAGCGACGGCCGCGAGGGCGGCGTCGACCAAAGCCCGATCAATGCTCATTGACACTCCGTGGGGAACAGGTGCGGCGTGGCGGGATAGACCGATCGGCCACGCAGCGGAATTTGCAAGAAATTGTTATGCAGGATTGCGAAAACCGGACTTGCCGGGCACCCTTCGGGGCACGCGGGGCACCGCGGGGTCGCATCGCTGCGGTTCAGGCATTATTGTAGTGTCTGACGGCAGACGGTGCCCGAAGACCCTTCTTCGCTGTCGGACCGCGCGGAGCAAGGCGCAGAAGTCGTCACCGAACTTTCTGGCGGGTCGTTGCATTTGCCGTCATGTTCGCTGCATAGGCTGATCGCTGCCCGCTGGTTTATTCGCACTCAAAAGGAAACGAAGATGAACGGAAAAATCATGACACGCATGGCCGTATTCGCCGTCGCCGGCTCGCTGCTGGCAGGCTGCGCGACCCAACAGGGCACCAACACCGCGGTCGGCACCGGCGTGGGCGCCGGCACCGGCGCGGCGCTCGGCGCGATCTTCGGCGGTGGCAAGGGCGCGGCAATCGGCGCGGCTGCCGGCGCGGCGGTCGGCGGTGTCACCGGCTACAACTGGGAAAACATTCGCAACCGCATGTCGGGCGCAACCAAGGGCACCGGCACGCAGATCACCGAGCAGCCGGACGGTTCGCTCAAGCTGAACATCCCGAGTTCGGTCACGTTCGACACCAGCAGTTATGCGGTCAAGCCGTCGTTCGCACCGGTGCTCGATCAGCTCGCGCAGACGCTGCAGCAGAATCCGGAAGTGGTTGCGTCGGTCGTCGGCCATACGGACAACACCGGCTCGCTGCAATACAACCAGACGCTGTCGGTCAATCGCGCGCAGAGCGTGACCGGCTATCTGGCGCAACGCGGCATCGCGCCGCAGCGCCTGTCGGCCACCGGCATGGGCCCGAGCCAGCCGATCGCCGACAACAACACCGAAGCCGGCCGCGCGGCCAACCGTCGGGTCGAAATCTATCTGCGCGCCACCGCGCAGCACGCGACGCAATAAGCGCAACGCCCGAGACGAGCCGCCCGACCGGTTTATCGACCGATCGAAAAAAATTTCGAACTCCGCGGAAAATCCGCGGTCTGTCTTTACGGTACGTGGCTGGCGAAGCCGTCACGTCACCATTCTCCTCTTGTCGTTGTTGCTCCGGGGTTTAACGACCCCGGTTTTTTTTGCCCGCGCGGTTTTACACTCGGCTTCGCAAAACGTCGCTCCTGGCTGTTCGCCACCGCAGCGCCACCCCGTTCTGCCCCTCTCGTCCAGCCCGCCACGCCCGCCCGTGTGCGGCGTGCGCCCTGCTAAAATCACCGTTTCGTCCCATCGCAGGCACCCTCGATCCTTATGTCAGCACCCGCCACCGATCTCCCAGCAGGCGCGCCCTCCGGCCGCCGTCAGATTCTCGTCACGTCGGCCCTTCCGTATGCGAACGGCCAGATTCATATCGGCCATCTGGTCGAATATATCCAGACGGACATCTGGGTCCGGGCGCTGCGCATGCACGGTCATGAGGTCTACTACGTCGGCGCCGACGACACCCACGGCACGCCGGTCATGCTGCGCGCGGAAAAGGAAGGTCTGACGCCGAAACAGCTGATCGATCGCGTGTGGCAGGAACACAAGCGCGACTTCGACAGCTTCGGCATTTCGTTCGACAACTACTACTCGACCGATTCCGATGAAAACCGCGTGCTCAGCGAAGACGTCTACCTCGCGTTGAAGGAAGCGGGGCTGATCGACGCGCGCGAGATCGAACAGGCGTACGACCCGGTCAAGGAAATGTTCCTGCCGGACCGCTTCATCAAGGGCGAGTGCCCGAAATGCGGCGCGAAAGACCAATACGGCGACAGCTGCGAAGTCTGCGGCTCGACCTACCAGCCCACCGAGCTCGTCAATCCGTATTCGGTCGTCTCGGGCGCAACGCCGATCCGCAAGACTTCGACGCACTACTTCTTCCGCCTGTCCGATCCGCGCTGCGAGAACTTTCTGCGCGCCTGGGTCGGCGGCCTCGCGCAGCCGGAAGCGACCAACAAGATGCGCGAGTGGCTGGGCGACGCCGGCGAAGCCAAACTCGCCGACTGGGACATCTCACGCGACGCGCCGTACTTCGGCTTCGAGATTCCCGGCGCGCCCGGCAAGTATTTCTACGTGTGGCTCGACGCGCCGGTCGGCTACTACGCGAGCTTCAAGAACCTCGCCGAAAAACGCGGCCTCGACTTCGACGCGTGGGTCCGCAAGGGCTCGACGGCCGAGCAATATCACTTCATCGGCAAGGACATCCTGTATTTCCACACGCTGTTCTGGCCCGCGATGCTCGAGTTCTCGGGCCATCGCACGCCGACCAACGTGTTCGCGCACGGCTTTTTGACGGTCGACGGCGCGAAGATGTCGAAGTCGCGCGGCACCTTCATCACCGCGCAAAGCGTGATCGACACCGGCCTGAACCCGGAATGGCTGCGCTACTACTTCGCGGCCAAGCTGAACAGCACGATGGAGGACCTCGACCTGAACCTCGACGACTTCCAGGCGCGCGTGAACAGCGATCTGGTCGGCAAGTATGTGAACATCGCGAGCCGCGCGGCCGGCTTCCTGAGCAAGCGCTTCGACGGCCGCGTGCAGGACAGCGCGATGCATCATCCGCTGCTCGGCACGCTGCGCGCGGCGCTTCCGCACATCGCCGCGCACTACGAGGCGCGCGAGTACAGCCGCGCGCTGCGTCAGACCATGGAGCTCGCCGACTCGGTCAACGCCTACGTCGATACCGCGAAGCCCTGGGATCAGGCGAAAGACCCGGCCAACGCGGTCGCGCTGCACGAGACGTGCAGCGTCAGCATCGAGGCGTTCCGTCTGCTGTCGCTGGCACTGAAGCCGGTGCTGCCGAAGCTCGCCGAAGCGGTCGAGGCCTTCCTCGGCATCGCGCCGCTCGTGTGGGCCGACGCCGCGGTGCCGCTCAGCTCGGCGCGCCCGATCAACGCGTACAAGCATCTGATGACGCGCGTCGATCCGAAGCAGATCGAGGCGCTGCTCGCGGCCAACCGCGACTCGCTGCAGGCCACGCCGGAAGCGGCGCCGGCCGACGCGCAGGCCACCTCGAAGAAAACCGCCAAGGCCCCGGCCGCGAAGGAAGAAGAGCCCGCCATCATCTCGATCGACGACTTCGCGAAGGTCGATCTGCGCATCGCGAAGATCGTCGACTGCAAGGTCGTGGAAGGCTCGGACAAGCTGCTGCAACTGACGCTCGACGTCGGCGAAGAAAAGACCCGCAACGTGTTCTCTGGCATCAAGTCGGCGTACCAACCGGAGCAGCTGATCGGGAAGCTGACGGTGATGGTCGCGAACCTCGCGCCGCGCAAAATGAAGTTCGGTATGTCCGAGGGCATGGTGCTGGCCGCATCGGCGGCGGACGAAACGGCAGAACCGGGCCTCTACGTGCTCGAGCCGCATAGCGGCGCGAAGCCCGGCATGCGCGTGAAATGACGCTGACGTGAGGCGCCCGCGCGTGCCTCACCGCGCGGCAAGAGCCAGCATGGCCTAAACGGCACGCTTCGAAGCGTGCCGTTTTTTTAACGCCGCCCGCGTCACCACGTGATCCGATCAAAACGCCGCGTGTACAGCACGTCGGCGCCATAGAACGTGCCGCCATACACGACCAGCGACCAGTACCGCGTCAGATTGATCGTTGCCTTGATCGCGTTGCTCGCCGATTGCAGCCCCTGCTCGTAGCCAATCACGAGCCACTCGTTGATCGCCTTCGACACCATCACGACTTGCGGATCGGTCAGGCCGACGTCGCTGCGGCCGATCGAAAACTCGTCGAGCCCGACGGTCTCCGCGATCCGCTTGCCGGTCGCGCTGCCGAGCAGCGCGAGCGCAGTCGTCATCGTGCTTTGCTGGCCGAGGTTATTGCCCTGGTCGGTGCCGTGGCCGAACAGCAGCCACGACAGTTTTTCGTTGTCCGGCACGCTCGGCTCCGACACGAGCCGCGCGACCGGCGCCTGCAGCGTGCCCGTCACCTGCACACCCGCCTCGACCTGCTGATTGCGGCGCATCGCGAGAATATTGATGCCCGGATTCGTGACGGGACCGTTGAATGTGAAGAAGCCGTTCTCGATCGCGAGCTTGCGGCCGAACGCGGTATAGGTCGAACCCGGCGTGACGCGCACGTTGCCGACCGCGCGCAGCGGCGTGTTCGGCGCGCTCATCGCGGTGATCGTTCCCGCCAGGCCGAGATCGGCGCCCTGACCGCGGAAGCGGAAGTTCTTGCCCAGGTCGATCTCGATGTTGGCGCGCGGCGCGAACGGGCTCGCCGGCCGCTCCTCCCCTTCGGTCGGACGCGGCTGGCCGCCCGAGCGCGTACCGTCCGGGCGGATGATCACGACGTCGTCGCCGAGGCTCGGCCCGGCCTGCTCGGGTAGATCGAACAGCGCGCTGTCGACCACGAACTTGCCGTCGATCACGGGTCCGCGCCCCACCCCGCCGTTCCCGATGTTCGCGCTGCCCGACAGCGACAGATGGCGGTCCGGCGACGCGAACACGTCGAGCTTGTCCGCGACGATGCTCGCGCTCAGATCGGGCTCCGAACCGTCGAGGCGCACGCGGCCGGTCGCGCGCAGCGTGCCGCTCGCGCCGTGGAACTCGACCTGCTGGAAGTCCACCATGTTCTGCGACAGCGCGATGCGCACGACGCCGTCCTTCAGTTGCACGCCCTGACTCACGACCGTCGCCGAGAGGCCGTCGCCGGTCAGCGCGCCGGTCACGTTCGGTTTCGCGACCGTGCCGCCGAGCGCGAGCTTCAGCGCGAGACGGCCGTCGAGCAGATAGCCCGGCCCGAGCAGGCCGCCCGTCGTGCGCAGCGACGGCACGTTCGCGTTCAGGTTGCCCGACAGCGCGCTTTGCGGGTCGACGGTGAGCATGCCGTCGCGCGTCACGAGCGGGGTGTGCGCGTCGGCATCGATCACTCCGACGCGGCTCGCCTGCGCATGCACGGTCGCGTTGAGCCGGTTGCCGCCGGTGAATTCGGCGCGCGCGCGAACGTCGCCAATCCCCATCGACGCGAGTCCGCGGCCGATCTCGACCGTCACGTCGCCGCTGCGCCGGCGCACTTCGACGTGGCCGCTCGCCGTCGCGCCGAGCGAAAAGTCCCAGTCGCCGTCGAACACGAGGTCGGTGCGCGCGGCAGGCGGCTCGCCGGTGATCTCTTGACGCAGTTCCTGCAAGCGCGCGAGCGACACATCGGTCAGGCTGCCGGCCGACTGGATGCGGCCGTGATCGAACGCGAACGACTTCAGGCTCAGCACCGAGCCCTCGATCGTGAGGCGTGTCGCGCCGAGCGTCAGGTGCCCCGGCCCGGCGCTGAGCGCGAGCGGCGATTCGAGATTGAGCGCCGGCGTGCCGCGATTTTGCAGACGCGTGACGGTGCCGTCCCAGCGCGTGCCGTCGCGCGTGTCGGTCAGCTTGCCGTTGGCGGCGAGCGTCAGGTCGAGCGGGCGCTCCTGCAGCTTGCCGGTCGCGGCGGCCTGGAGCGTGTGGTTCGCACGCGTGCCGGACAGGCGGGCGGTCAGCGTGGCGAGGTCGACACCGCCCGCGCTGACGTTGCGCGCGTCGGTCGTGAACGCGAGCGCGCCGTTCGCGCCGTCGCGCAACTCGGCGCGTCCTTCCGCGTGACCGATGCGGTTGCTCGCGAACACGACGCCGTCGGCCTTGTAATTCAGCGTGACGTTCGGATGCGCGAACGAGCCGGTAAGGTCGCCGTCGGCGGCGAGCGCGCCCGCGAGACCGAAGCCGAGCCGATCGAGCTGCGGCGCGTCGATGCCAAAGCGCAACCGGTCGCCGGCCGCGCCGAAGCTGCCTTGCAGATTCACCTGGTTGCCCGCCACGGAAAGGTTCGCGCGGCTCGGCAGGATTCGCGAGCCGGCCAATTGGATCGTGCCGCCGCCCGTGAGCGGCAGGTTGTCGTAGACGCTCGGACCGAGTTTGAATTCGGCGCGCGTCGTGAAGACCGGCGCGAGCACGCCGGCCGCGGTGAGCGTGGCGTTCACGCGCGCCTCGATCCTGCGCGCGGGCGGGGCTGCATGGGCGGCTGTGCGTGGCGCAGGGGTCGCGCGATGCGCGGGCGGCGGCGCCCTGCGCTCGAGCACTTCGGTCTGCACCGCGGCCTTCGCGGTGTTCTTCGCGACGGCCGCGGCCTGGTCGCCGGGCGCCGCGCTGTGCGCGCCCGCGGTGCTACCCACGAGCGCCGCGGCCTGCGCGTGCCGCTCGCGCTGCACGCCGCTGGCGGCGGGCGCACCGGGTGTCCTGACCGGCACGCGCGCCGGCATCTGCGACGTCAGCGACAGCGGATCGAAATCGCTCAGTTGCGCCTTCAGGTTGTAGGTCGAGCTCGCATCGTGCTTCAGCGCGCCGGACAGATCGATGCGCCCGCGCCCGGACGTGATACGCACGTCGTTGAAGCTGATGCGCGCCGGGTCGAACGTGATCTTGCCCTGGGCACGCAGCGCAGCGGCGGGGTCGGCGAGATCGAGCGTCAGGGTCTGGATGTCGTCGTTCAGGCGGATAGCGATCGGGCCGGACAGTTGCGTCGGCCGCACGCTCGCCTGTAACGCGTTCAGGTCGAGCCGCGCGATGTTCAGGTCGAGCTCACCGTGACGGCCGCTCAGCGCGCCGCCGCCGGTGACGGTCGCGTTGCGCACGAGCCGCACGTTCAGGTTCGAGATGCTTTGCGCGTGGGCGTCGAGGCGCACGTCGGCGTTCGCGTCGATCAGCGGCAGCAGTTTCTGGTCGATTGCGCCGGGTTTCGCGTTGACGACCGAGATGTGGCCGGCGACGGCGAAACCGGCTGCCGGTGTGGCCGGCGCGTGATGGCCGCCGAAGCCGTGATGCGGATGGCTGGCGGCGGAGGGTCCGGCCGCACTGGCCGCACCGGGCGCAGCCGCCGCGCCCGGCTCCACCGGCTGCACTTCCGCGCGCACCGCCAGATCCGCCAGCGGCGCACCCGGCGCGAAAGCCTGCGGATTCACATGATCGAAGCTCAGCGTCGCACGTTGCAGCGGTACTGCGGCGAATGGGGCCGCCTCGACGCGCGCGTGGCCGGCGAGTTTCATGCCGCTCGCATCGAGCTCGGCGACCAGCTGCTCGAGCGTGCCGCTCAGGTGGCCGGCCACCTGCACCGCTTCATCGTTGACCTTGCCCGAATAACCGACCTCGCCCGTGAGCGGAAACGGCCGCACGCCATCGAGCTTCGCCGCTGCCGTCAACGCCCCGAACGGCGTTTCGAGCCGATCGATCGCCGCCTCGTGATGACGCCCGTCGCTGCGTCCATGAAACGCGAAGCGCGACAGTTCCGTCGTCGACGCACCCTGGTGCAGCAGCAGCCGCTCGACCTGCACGTCGCGGATCTCCAATTGCATCGGCAATTGCAAATCCTGCGGCAGGTTCAGCGGCTCGCTGCTGCTCGACGACGACGCGCCGATGCGCGCCTCGATCGTGCCGACGTGCAGGTAGTCGATCGTGAACCGCCACGGCTCGCGCGCGAGCCTCCAGCTGCCGGCGACGCGGTCGATCGCGATGTCGGTGCCGCTGCCGTCGAGGCTGCGCCAGCGCAGGTCGCGCAGTTGCACGCCGCGCGCGAGCGTGCCGCCGTCGAGCGTGCCGGCGAGCCGTCCGCCGAGCAGCTTCACGGCCGCGTGCCATGCGTAGGCGGTGCCGCGCTCGGTCGTCAGCGCGCCGTACAGCAGACCGAGCGCCAGCGCGGCGAGTAGCACCAGCGTGGCCACCGTGCCCGCGACCGTTTTCAGCAGCCGCCGGCCCCAGCGCCGCTTCGGCGGCGGCGTGTCAGGCGGCTGTTGGCCATCCGGCCGGCCTGGCGGCGTGGCGCCGGGCGGCTGCGCGGAGGGCGGATCGGTAACGTCGGTGGTCATGCGTGAAGGCAGTGGCGAAAAAGGTGGCGAATGAAGTGGCGGGTGGTCGTCGAAACGTCAGAACGCGATGCCGAGCGTGATATACGGCCGCACGCTGTGGTTGCGAATGCCATAGGCCAGATCGAGATTGACGGGGCCGACCGGGCTGCGCCAGCGCGCGCCGACGCCGACGCCTGGGTAGAAGACTTTTTCGCCCCAGGTATCGGTCGCGGTGCCGATGTCGAAGAAGGCGGCCGCGCCCCAATTGTGCGAGAACCAGTGCTGGTATTCGGCCGCGCTCGTCACCAGGTACTTGGTCGGCAGGATCGAGCCGGCGACGTCGTTGCCGATGCTCTGGAAGCCGTAGCCGCGCACCGAGTTCGAGCCGCCCGCGCGGAACAGCAGCGACGCCGGAACGCCGCTCGAGCTGCCGCTCGTGAAGACGCCGCCGAGCTCCGCGCGGATCACCACGAGGTCGTTTGCGCCGATCGGGAAATACTGCTGGCCGCGCGCGTAACCGCGGATGAACGTCTGGTCGGCGAGCAGCCCCTTGACCGCGAAGCCCGCCTCGACGTGGACCAGGTTGCCGCGGCGCGGGAACAGCGGGTCGTCGGTGTCGCGCCGCGTCCACGACCATGCCGGCACCAACGCGTGCGCGCGAGTCGGCGGCGCCGCGTTCTGGTCGAGCTTATCGTCGTAGAACAGCAGCGAGTAGCTGTAGTCGAGGAACTGTGAGGTGCGCGAGCGCTGCACGCCGCCGCGGATGCTGTAGATGCGCGTGTCGGAGACGTCGGTAGTGGTGTACGACGCGAGCACGCTATTGGTCCACCCGCGCCGGCCCGGCGGCATCGACAGCTGGATCTGCCCGTATTGCTGAATCTGGTCGGCGCGTCCCTCGACGGTGAACGGCCACGCCGCGCCGAACGTGTTCAGATACGTGTAGCCGCCCTGCACGAGCGGGCCGTTGTCGGTCGAATAGCCGACGCCGCCACGGAAGCTGTGGTACGGAAACTCCGACACCTTCACGTGCACCGGCGTGTTGAGCGGCTTGCTCGGGTCGTTGTCGAGGTCGATCGCGACGCTCGCGAAGTACGGCGTGTTCTGCAGTTGTCGCTGCAGCTCGGCGACGGTGCGCGTGTCGTAGACGTCGCCCGGCGAGATCGGATTGACGTTACGCACGATGCGCTCCGGATAGCGCTTCGTGCCCTGCACGTCGAGTTCGCCCATCGTGAAGGTCGGCCCGCTGTCATAGATCACCGACAGCTTCGCCGTGTGCGTGCGCGGATCGATCAGTGCCTCGGAATGGTAGATCTTCGCGGCGAGGTAGCGGCGCGATTGCAACTCGCGCAGCGACGCGTTCTTCGCGTCGTCCCAGTCGCCCTGCGAGAATGGCTGGCCCTCGTGCAGCGAGAACGCGAAGCGCGTCGCGTTTTCGCGCGACGGGTCTTCGGTCAGCACCGCGCCGCGAAACGACAGATCGACCGACGTGACTTTGGTCTGCGGGCCCGCCTCGACGCGCACGGTGACTTGCCGCATGTTGTCGACGGTGCGCACGTCGGTGCTGACGAGCGGCGAGAAGTAGCCCTGCGTCGCGGCGAGATCGCGCACCTGTTGCGGCGTCGCGGTGATCAGGAACGAGAACTGGTCGTCGGTGACGTCGGGCCGCTTCGCGAAACGCGAGATATCGAGGTGCTGCTCGAGCAGCCGGCGCAGCGAGCGCGGCTCGGCGACCACCTCGACCTTGTAGCTCGGCGCCGTCCGCGCCGCGCGCGCCTCGCCCGCGGCCAGCAGCATCAGGAGTCCAATGCCGACGAAGGCGAGCGACACGCGCAGCCAGCGCCGCGCGAGCACGTCGCGCTCACGCGAGCGCTCGCGCGCCTGGCCGGTCTCGCCGCACCACGCGCACGGCTTGTCGATCGTTCCTCCCGCCAAACAGGACCTCCGGCCTCAATGAGTGAATGCTCTTTTCGCGCCCCGGCCGCGCTGCGCGATCGAGGCATGCTATTTGACCACAACGCGACCCTGACGGGCCTCTCTGACGCCTCGGCCGGCGCTCCGCGTCTCGTCTCAAAAGAACTGCCCGCGGCGTATTGCGACCGCGCGCGGCGCATGCGGTAAAATCGCAGACGACGGCGCCCTCCTTGCGGCGCCCGCAGCGGCCAACCTAAGAGCCGCCACCCTACCCACCACGGACGTCGAGCCATGTATCAATCGGACATCACCCAGTTCCTGAACCAGCTCAAGCAACAGAAGCCCAATCTGGAGACCGAGCAACGCAAAGGCCGCGCACTGCTGTGGGACAAACAGCCGATCGACCTGGAAGAGCGCGCCGAGCAGAAAGCTTCGCGCGTCGAGCAGACGCCTTACTCGTACTACCAGAACTTCTGAGCGCCCCAGTCACGCCGACGATGAGTCACGCTGACGACGTACACGGTCCGCTTCACGGTCCGCTTCACGGCCCACTTCACGGTCCCGCGCCGGCACCGGCCGACGCCGCACTCTCCACGCCCGCCACCGACTCGACGCCCGACACGGTCGACGGCGTCGCGTTCGCGCGTCTGTACGGCGAGCCGCTGTTCAAGCTGCCCAACGACCTGTACATCCCCCCGGACGCGCTGGAGGTGTTCCTCGAGACCTTCGAGGGGCCGCTCGACCTGTTGCTGTACCTGATCCGCAAGCAGAACTTCAACGTGCTCGACATCCCGATGGCGGATGTCACCGTGCAATATCTCGGCTATGTCGAGCAACTGCGCGAGACCAATCTCGAACTCGCTTCCGAGTATCTGCTGATGGCCGCGATGCTGATCGAGATCAAGTCACGCATGCTGCTGCCGGTCAAGAAGGCCGACACCGGCGAGGAAGCGGAAGACCCGCGCGCCGAACTGGTGCGCCGCCTGCTCGAATACGAGCAGATGAAGCTCGCCGCGCAACGCATCGACCAGTTGCCGCAGCTCGGACGCGATTTCCTGCGCGCCGAGGTCTACATCGAGCAGAGCGTCGCGCCGCGTTTCCCGGACGTGAACAGCGAAGACCTGCGCGCCGCCTGGGCCGACGTGATCAAGCGCGCGAAGCTGGTCCAGCATCACAAGATTTCGCGCGAGGAGCTGTCGGTGCGCGAGCACATGAGCCTGATCCTGCGGCAGTTGCAAAACGCGCGCTTCATCGAGTTTTCCGATCTGTTCGACACGAGCCGCGGCGTGCCGGTCGTCATCGTGAACTTCATCGCCGTGCTCGAGCTGTGCCGCGAATCGCTCGTCGAAATCACCCAGGCGGAGCCGTTCGCGCCGATCTACGTACGGCTGGCGTACCTGCCGGCCTGAGCGAGCGCGCGGCGCACGGCTCCTCGCCGCGGCCGTGCTTCGGTGCGTCCGCTGCCCAAATCCACTACAATCCGCGCTCCGAACCCGTCATTGCCGGTGAGGCGATGGCCCGCGCGATTCCGCCCGGTCTTGCGCCAACCGGATCGCGCGCCGCGCGAGCCTATCCCTGTCCGATCATGAAAGTCATCAGCTCGATCCATGAATTGCGCGACCAGTTGCGCGGCCAGAATCGCACGGCCTTTGTGCCGACGATGGGCAACCTGCACGAGGGCCATCTGTCGCTGATGCGCCTCGCGCGCCAGCACGGCGATCCGGTCGTGGCGAGCATCTTCGTCAACCGCCTGCAGTTCGGCCCGAACGAGGATTTCGACAAATATCCGCGCACGCTCGAAGCCGACATCGACAAGCTGCAGAAGGAAGGGGTCTACGTGCTGTTCGCGCCGACCGAACGGGACATGTATCCGGAGCCGCAGGAGTACCGCGTGCATCCGCCGCACGATCTCGGCGACATCCTGGAGGGCGAATTCCGCCCCGGCTTTTTCCACGGCGTCTGTACCGTGGTGATGAAGCTGATGTCGTGCGTGCAGCCGCGCGTCGCGGTGTTCGGCAAGAAGGATTACCAGCAGCTGATGATCGTGCGCCAGATGTGCCACCAGTTCGCGCTGCCGACCGACATCATCGCCGCCGAAACCGTGCGCGACACCGACGGCCTCGCGCTCAGCTCGCGCAACCGGTTTCTGTCGGCCGCCGAGCGCGCCGAGGCGCCGATGCTGGCGGCCGAATTGAATCGCGTGCGCGACGCGGTGCTCGCGGGCGAGCGCGACTTCGCGAAGCTCGAACAGGCGGCCAAGGCGACGCTGGCGGCGCGCGGCTGGAAACCCGATTACATCGCGGTCCGCAAGCGCTCGAACCTGATCGCCCCGGGCACGCAGGACGCCAACGCACCGCTCGTCGTGCTGGCCGCCGCGAAGCTCGGCACGACCCGGCTCATCGACAACCTCGAAATCTGACGCCGCATCCGTCGGCGCACCGCAGTCACACCGGATTGGGATTGATCATGCAACGCAATATGCTGAAGTCGAAGATTCACCGCGTCGCGGTCACGCACTGCGAACTCCACTACGAGGGGTCGTGCGCAATCGACGAAGACCTGCTCGAAGCGGCGAACATCGTCGAAAACGAGCGCATCGACATCTGGAACATCAACAACGGCGAGCGCTTCTCGACCTATGCGATCAAGGGCGAGCGCGGCAGCGGCATGATTTCGCTGAACGGCTCGGCCGCGCGTCGCGCGCAGCTCGGCGATCTGGTCATCATCGCGGCGTTCGCGGTGGTCGACGAGGCGGATCTGAAGGCGGGCTGGAAGCCGGAGCTCGTATTCGTCGATGAAAACAACAAGATCAAGGGCAGCCGCGACCACGTGCCCACGCAGGCCTGGCGCTGAGCGCGGCGCGCTTTGCGGCCTGACTGACGCGGCGGGCAGCCTGCTGCCGGTTCAGCCCTTCTTGCCCGCGCCGTTCGTCCACTCGACGATCGGCTGCCACTGCTCCAGATCCTTCTCCACCCGGCTTTTCGCGACGTCCCACAGCGTCAGGCCGTGCGCCGCGAGCTGCACATAGTTCTGCGTGTCGCGCAGAAAGCCGAGTACCGGCAGCTTCAGTCCTTCGACGAAGCGATGCAGCTGCTCGGCCGAGCGCGTGCGCGCATCGACGCGCATGCCGACCACGCCGATCTCGATCGCGCCCTTCCTGACCGCCTTTTCCTTCGCGAGCCGCTCGAGAAATTCCTGGGTCGCGAGAATATCGAACATCGACGGCTGCAACGGCACGATTACCTTGTCGGCGAGATCGAGCGCGACGCTCAGACGATTGCCGTGCAGGCCGGCCGGCGTGTCGACGACCGCGTGCTCGAGGCCCTTCGGCGGCTTGGCCGGCGTGTCGGGATTGACTTGCCAGGTCTCGATGACCGGCAGCGTGGCGGGTCGCAGATCGAGCCATGCTTGCGCGGAGTGCTGCTTGTCGAGGTCGGCCAGCGCGACCCATTCGCCCTCCGCGGCGAAATAGCCGGCCAGATTGGTCGATAGCGTGCTCTTGCCCACGCCGCCCTTCGGATTCGCCACTACGATCACCGACATGAAATCTCCCGGAAAGAAGGCTGGACACTGCCAGCCGGTTTGCCGCGCTATTGCTCCGTTCCCGCCGATCCGCTGGGACCGGCGCCGGCGGGCTCCACCATCGCTGCCGTCCGAAGTTCGGTTTCCAGGTACGCCCACCGGTTCAGCCGTTGATAATATCGACAAATCCAGCGCGGCCGAAGCCCCCGCATCGCGAATCGTCCACCCCCAACCCGCCGTTTTTTTCGAAGGACCTGAATCTGATGAGCAAACTGCGCCCGGAATATACCGTCGAACGCCTGCAGGAGCGCCAAAAGGGCAAGCTGCCGGACCTGCTGGGCCTGCGGGTGCTGAGCGTGGACCAGGGCACGCTGCTCGCCGAGCTGACCGTGCGCGAGGCGCTGCTCGCGCCTAACGGCTTCCTGCACGCCGCCACCGTGATCGGCCTCGCCGACACGGCCTGCGGCTATGCGTGCATCGCGCATCTGCCCGAGAACGCGCGCAACTTCACGACGATCGAGCTGAAGAGCAACTTTTTCGGCACCGCGACGCAAGGCACGATCCGCGCGGTCGCCAAGGGCGTGCATCTTGGGCGCAGCACGCAGGTCTGGGACGCGACGGTCACCGATCCGGATGGCAAAACCATCGCACTGTTTCGTTGCACGCAGATGGTGTTGTACTAAGCGCTCCGCCCGCGTGGCGATCGCGCTCGATCCGAGGCGTAAGTCCGACGCAAAGCGTCACCCCATCGCCGCGAACAGCCTGTCTATATCGACGTGCCCGGCTAGCGTATCGGCCAGCCGCTCCAGCGACGCCTCGCGCAGCGCCGGATAGTCGATCGCCTCGGCATCGCTCAAGCCCGCCCACGCGAGCAGTGCCGCGCAGGCGGCCGGCGTATCGAACAGGCCGTGCACGTAGGTCGCGAGAATCTGGCCGTCGGCGGACAACGCGCCATCGGGGTGCCCCAAGTCCACGCCGGCTTCGGCTGGGGCGGCACCGTCGAGACGCAGCGCCGGCGTGTCCAGTGCCGGGCCGCGCGTCTCGCCCATATGAATCTCGTAGCCGGCGACGTGCGGCGCGCCCGGCAGCGCAAGGCGCCCGCTCACGTTTCTCAGCGTCTTGTCGCGCGTGAGCACCGTCGCATAGTCGAGCCAGCCGAAGCCCGCGAAGGTGCCCGGCGCGCCTTCGACGCCATGCGGATCGGCGATCTCCCGGCCGAGCATCTGCATGCCGCCGCAAATCCCGATCACGCGGCCGCCGTAGCGCAGATGCCGCCCGAGCACGTCGCCCCAGCCCTGCGCGCGCAGAAACGCGAGGTCGTCCGGCACGTTCTTTGAACCCGGCAGGACGATCAGATCGGCGGACGGCGGCGGCGTGCCGGCGCGCACGTAGTGAAAATCGACCTGCGGATGCGCGCGCAACGCGTCGAAATCGGTGTGATTGCTGATGTGCGGCAGCACCGGCACGACCACGCGCAGCAGACGGCGCGAATCACCGCTCGCCGCCGCGCGCAGCTCGGGCGGCAGCATGTCCTCGGCGTCGAGCGTCAGGCCATGCAGATACGGCACGACGCCGAGCACCGGCTTGCCGGTCTTCGCCTCGAGCCAGTCGAGCCCGGGCTTTAGCAGGCCGAGGTCGCCGCGAAAACGGTTGATGATGAAGCCGCGCACGCGCGCCTGCTCGCTGTCGGACAGACACGCGAGCGTGCCGGTCAGATGCGCGAACACGCCGCCGCGATCGATGTCGGCGACCAGCACGACCGGGCAATCGACCGCCTCCGCGAAACCCATGTTCGCGATGTCGCGCTCGCGCAGATTGATCTCGGCCGGACTGCCCGCGCCTTCGACGAAAATCGTGTCGTACGACGCGCGCAGCCGCGCATAGGACTCCAGCACCGCCTCGAACGCGACCGGCTTGTAGTCGTGATACGCGCGCGCGTCGAGATTCATGCGCGCCTTGCCGTGGATGATCACCTGAGCGCCGCGATCGCTGGTCGGCTTCAGCAGCACCGGGTTCAGATCGGTGTGCGCGTCGATGCCCGCGGCGAGCGCCTGCAATGCCTGCGCGCGGCCGATCTCGCCGCCGTCGACCGTCACCGCGCTGTTCAGCGCCATGTTCTGCGGCTTGAACGGCGCAACCCGCGCGCCCGCGCGCCGCGCGAGGCGGCACAGTCCCGCGACCAGCGTGCTCTTGCCCGCGTCGGACGTGGTGCCCTGGATCATCAGCGTGCCGCGCGGCACCGGCAGGAGGTCGGGGGGAGTGGGCGTTCGGGTCACGGGGATGCAGGTGGAATGTGGACGGTGGCGTTGCGATGCGGCGCATCGCGGGCGCGGCGCACTGCGCGGCAATCGAGCGGCATTATCCCATCGCGCCGGTACAATCACATGATGACTCTCCGCGACCTCACCTTCGTCCTCGGCGGCGCCCGCTCGGGCAAGAGCGCGCACGCCGAGCGGCTCGCCAGCGACAGCGCCCTCCCCGTTACCTACATCGCCACCGCCCGCGTCAGCGACGACGCGGAATTCAACGCGCGCATCGCGCATCATCGCGAGCGGCGGCCCGCGCATTGGGGTCTCGTCGAAGCGGACCACGACCTCGCGGGCGCGCTCGCGCAACATGACGCGCCCGGCCAGTGTCTGCTGATCGACTGCCTGACGCTGTGGCTCGCCAATCTGCTGTGTCCCGCCGACGGCGCCATGCCGCCGCTGTCGCACTACTACTTGCAGGCCGCCGCGCTCGAAGCGGCGCTCGCCGGCGCGCGCGGCAAGATCATCGTCGTCAGCAACGAGATCGGTCTCGGCGTCGTGCCGCTCGGCGAAGCCACGCGTCGTTACGTCGACGAACTCGGGCGCCTCAATCAGCGCATCGCCGCGCTGAGCAGCGCAGCCACGCTGATGGTCGCGGGTCTGCCGCTCGCGCTGAAAAGCGCGAGCCACGCGTGATGCCGCCGCTGACGATGCCGCTGGTCGCGACGCTCGCGGTCGCGGGCGTCGCCGTCGATCGCTGGCTCGGCGAGCCGAGCCGGAGGCATCCGCTCATCGGCTTCGGCAACTGGGCCGCGCGCCTCGAAGCGCGCTTCAATCATGACCGGCGTCTGCGGCTCAAGGGCCTGCTCGCATGGGCGCTCGCCGTTCTGCCGCCGGTGCTGATCGCGTGGTGGCTCGTCGTCGTGCTGCCCTTGTTCGCGGCCTGCGCGTTGCATGTGGCGCTGCTGTGGTTCGCGCTCGGCGCGCGCAGCCTGCGCGATCACATCGCGCCGATCGCGCGGGCGCTTGGGCAGCGCGATCTCGCCACGGCACGTGAATTGACCGCGCGGATCGTCTCGCGCGACACCGCGCAGGCCGACGAAGCGGCGCTCGCGCGCGCCGCGGTCGAGTCGGCGCTCGAAAACGGCAACGACGCGATCTTCGGCGCGCTGTTCTGGTTCGCGCTCGCGGGCGGCCCAGGCGCGCTCGGCTTTCGCCTCGCCAATACGCTCGACGCGATGTGGGGTTATCGCACCCCGCGCTATCTGCGCTTCGGCTGGGCCGCCGCGCGCATCGACGACGTGCTGAACTGGATTCCCGCGCGCCTGACCGCCACGAGCTACGCGCTGCTCGGCGACACGCTGACCGCCTGGCGCTGCTGGCGCGAACAGGCGCCACGCTGGGAGAGCCCGAACGCGGGCCCGGTGATGGCGTCCGGCGCCGGCAGCCTGAACGTGCTGATCGGCGGGCCGGCCGTGTATCACGGCGCGCTCGAGCTGCGGCCGACGCTGGGCTTCGGGCATCCCGCCGAGGCGCGTCATGTGGGCGCCGCGTTGATGCTGGTCGAACGCACGGTGATTCTCTGGCTGGCCGTGCTGATCGTGCTGGCGTTGTTGAGCGTGCCCTTTCATGGCTGAGTGGAATGACGCGCGCCGGGATGGGCCAAGCGCATGACAGACCGGACCCAGCAGTGCCAACCCGCCGCAAGCGGCCCGATCGCGCACGGCGGCAACCTGCACGAAGCGGCGACGCGCTACGGCATTCCGTACGCGCAGTGGCTCGATCTGTCGACCGGCATCAATCCGCACGGCTATCCGGTGCCGCCGCTCCCCGCCGACGCATGGCGCCGTTTGCCCGACGAAGGCGACGGCTTCGCCGAGCGCGCCGCGCGTTACTACGGCGCGCCCGATGCCGCGCACGTGCTACCGGTGGCCGGCAGCCAGGCGGCGATTCGCACGCTGCCCGCGTTGCTGCCGCGCGCGACGGTCGGCATCGCGCCGCTGACCTATGGCGAGTACGCGCCCGCGTTCGCGCGCGCGGGACATCAGATCGCGCCGCTCGACGCGCAAAGCGACGCGCTGCCCGCCACGCTCACGCACGTCGCAATCGTCAGTCCCGACAATCCGACCGCCACGCGTATCGATGCCGCGAGGCTGCTGCACTGGCACGCACAGCTACGCGAGCGCGGCGGCACCTTACTCGTCGACGAAGCGTACGCCGACACGTTGCCGGGCGCGCAAGCCGCGTCGCTGGCGGCGCATACGCATCTGGACGGGCTCGTCGTGTTGCGCTCGCCCGGCAAGTTCTTCGGGCTCGCGGGGGTGCGCGCCGGGTTCGTGCTGGGCGCGCCCGCATTGCTCGCCGTGCTGCGCGACCGGTTGGGCGCGTGGACGGTCAGCGGTCCGGCGCGTCACGCAGTGAGCGCCGCGTTCGCCGACGCCGCGTGGCAATCCCGGATGCGTGAGCGGCTCAGCGGCGAGAGCACACGGCTTGCCGGACTCTTGCAAGCGCACGGTTTCGCGACGCGCGGCACGCCGCTTTTCGCATGGACCGACGATGCGCGCGCCGCCGCGTTGCATGAAGCGCTCGCGCGGCGCGGCGTGTGGACGCGTTTTTTCCCGCCATCGCCCGGGGTGAGATCGGCCAGCGTGCGCTTCGGGCTGCCGGGAGACGACGCCGAATGGACTCGCTTCGAACAACAGTTGCAACAGGCGGTGCACGCGATCGATGTCGCGCGCACGGGTTAGCACGCTGTTCACCAAAGCCCACCCGCTCAACGCTTCGCGACCCGTCCTCGCCCGATGACCCGCTCTATTCGCTCCATCCCTTTTGCCGCACCCGCGCGCCGCCTGATTCGTTGCTGCGGCGCTGCGGCGCTCGCGCTGACCGCGTTAGGCGCGCACGCCGCGATCACCGTCACCGACGACAGCGGCGCGACCGTCACGCTCGCCGCGCCCGCGCAGCGCGTGATCAGCCTCGCCCCGCACGTGACCGAATTGCTGTACGCCGCGGGCGGCGGCCCGAAAATGGTCGGCGCGGTGTCATACAGCGACTATCCGCCCGCAGCGAAGCAACTCCCGCGCGTCGGCGACAACAAGGCGCTCGACCTCGAACGCATCGTCGCGCTGAAGCCGGACCTGATCGTCGTGTGGCGGCACGGCAATGCGCAGCGTCAGCTCGATCGCTTGCGCGAGCTACACGTGCCGCTCTTTTTCAGCGAGCCGCGCCATCTCGACGACGTCGCCGTGTCGCTGACGAAGCTCGGCCGCCTGCTCGGCACATCGCCGAGCGCGGACGCGGCGGCCGCCGCCTATCGCGACGACATCGCCCGTCTGCGCGCGCGGTACGCGAACCGCCCGGCCGTCAGCGTGTTCTACCAGGTATGGGACCGGCCGCTGATGACGCTCAATGGCGAGCACATGATCAGCGACGTGATCGCGCTGTGCGGCGGCCGCAACGTGTTCGCGGACCTGCAGCCGCTCGTGCCGACCGTGTCGACCGAAGCGGTGCTCGCGGCGAACCCGGAGGCGATTGTTACGGCAGCACCGGGCGCGACGCGGCCCGACGCGACGCTGCCGCAACTGGACACATGGCGCGCGTGGCCGGGTCTCGCGGCCGTCGCGAACCACAACCTGTTCGCGATCGACGGCGATCTGATCAACCGCCCTGCACCGCGCATCGCGCAAGGCGCGCGGCTACTATGCGAGGACCTCGAACTCGCGCGCTCACGCAGAAAGCCCGCCGCGCCATGACGCGCCGCGACTTGCGCCTAAAACCGATCAGTTCTCCGTACGACCACGCGGGTCACGCGTTCCACCGCACGAGCGACCACTGTCGCGTCTCGTCGTTACGTCGCAACCAGACGATTCCGGTCATATCGAGCGACCACTGCAGGCAACGGGCGAGCGGCACTTCCAGCACCCAAGACGCGATCGCACGCATCACGCCCGCGTGCGTGACCACATACGCGGGCGACAGCTCGCGCGTCTGCGCGAATGCATCGAACCACGCCCGCACACGCGCGACGAATTGCGCGACGCTCTCGCCGCCATGCGCGCGCGCATGTTCGAAATTGGCGGCCCACTCGTCGAGCAGCGCGCGATCGATCGTCTCCCAGCGCTGCGCTTCCCACGCGCCGAAATCCATTTCCTTCAGACGCTCGTCGTGGCTGACCACGCAGCCGAAGTCGTTCGCGATCTCGGCCGCGAGCGCGGCGCAGCGCGTGAGCGGACTCGTGATCAGCACGCGCGGCGCCGGCACCTGCAAGTTCGCGAGCTTCACCGACAACGCATTGGAGGTCACCTCGGCGTTTTCCGCCAACGCGACGTCGCTATGACCGTAACAGACACCCGCCTCGAGCGCGACAGCGGGATGTCGAATCAGGACGATATCCATGCAAGTCCCACCAGATAGATGCTGATTTCGAAGATCTGCTGCGCGAAGCCGAGGCAATCGCCGGTATAGCCGCCAATACGACTGGCGAAATAACGGCCCATCGCGAAGCGCAGCGCCAATAGCACGACACACGTGAGCGCGGCGAAGCGCCAGTCGGGCGCGCCGGGGCCGTTCGGCCACAGCAGCCACGGCAGCCCAAACAGCGCGGCGCACAGCAGCGCCGGCCCGCTCAGACGCTGCGCGACCGGCTTGGCCTTGCCTGCCGTGCGCACGTAGTCGAGCGTGGCCAGGTAACTAATCGCGCACGCGCGGCTCGCGCCATGCGCCGCAAGCATCAAGCTTGCGGCGCGCAGCGGTGGCAACGCCGCGAGCGTTTGCCACTTGATCGCCAGAGCGACCACGAGCGCGATGGCACCGAAAGCACCGATGCGCGAGTCATGCATGATGCGCAGTGCATCTTCTCGCGAATAGGCGCCACCGAACGCATCGACGCAATCGGCGAGACCGTCCTCGTGAAACGCGCCCGTCGCGACGAGCGACGCCGCCATCGACAGCAGTACCGCGACACTCGCCGGAAACACGCGCAGCGCGGCCAGATACACAAGTGCGCTGAAGCCGCCGACCAACACGCCGACCAGCGGAAAATAGCGCGCCGCCGCATTCAGATAATGCGGCTCGAAGCCGACCCAGCGCGGTACGGGCACGCGCGTGAAGTAAGCGAGCGCCGTGAAGAAATAGCGCAGTTCCGCGAGGGGGTTCATGGACGTGGCGAGTGCAGGTTCACAGCGGTGCGGACCGAGCTTCGCGTCGTCGGGCAGCGGGTGCTCACGCGCTTCACGGTTCGCGATCCGCGACGCCCGCCGAATCGAAGCTGGCCATCTCGTTGACGAAGGCCACCGCCGCGCGCAGCAACGGCACCGCGAGCGCGGCGCCCGTGCCCTCGCCGAGCCGCATGTCGAGCGATAGCAACGGCTGCGCGCCGAAATGGGAGAGCATGCGCCGATGCCCGGCCTCGTTCGACGCATGCGCGAACACGCAGTAGTCGCGCACGTCGGGCGAAAACGCATCGGCGACCAGCAGCGCGGAGGTCGCGATGAAGCCGTCGACGAGGATCGTCATGCGCGCCTCGGCGGCCGCCAGATACGCGCCCGCCATCATCGCGATCTCGAAGCCGCCGAAGGTCGCGAGCACGTCGAGCGGCGCGCGTGCGTCGGCATGGCGCGCAAGCGCCGCCGCGAGCACGTTGCGCTTGTTCGCGAGGCCGGCGTTGTCGAGACCGGTGCCGCGGCCAACGCAGTCGTCGATCGGCACGCCGCACAGGCGGCTCATCAGACACGCGGCCGCCGAGGTGTTCGCGATGCCCATCTCGCCGAAGCCGATCACGTTCGTGCCTAGCGCCGCGTGATGACGCACGCGCGCGGCGCCCGCCCGCATCGCGGCGAGCGCTTCGGCGTGCGTCATCGCGGCTTCGTGTGCGAAGTTGCGCGTGCCGGGGCCGACCGGAATGTCGACGAGTCCGTGCGTCGAGGGCAGCGGCGTCGCGAGGCCCGCGTTGACCACTTCGAGTTCGAGACCCGCGACACGACTGAGCGCGTTGATCGCCGCGCCGCCCGCGATGAAGTTTGCAACCATCTGCGCGGTCACCGCTTGCGGATACGGGCTCACGCCTTCGGCGGCGATACCGTGATCACCCGCGAAAACGATCATCGCGGCACGCTGCACGGTGGGACGCGTACTGCGCTGGATCACGCCCATCTGGCGCGCCAGCGTTTCGAGCCGGCCGAGGCTGCCGGGCGGTTTGGTGCGGGTATCGATGATCCGTTGCAGCTCGGCGCGCAGCGTTTGATCGAGCGGGGCGACTTCGGGCAAACCGGCCGGGAGTGGGATGCGAGTCATAGGTGCGGTCGAAGAGCAATAGGAGTAGAAAATCAGCCTGACTGGGCGTCATGACCGGTAAGCGATTCGTGACGCCCGCGCGGCGCGGGAATCAGCGCCTCGTGTTCGCCGTCGCGAATCAGAATCAGCGGATAGCCGAACGCGCGGCTCGTCAACGCGGGCGTCAGCACGTCGCGAACGGGACCCGCGTACGCACCGCCCGCGCCGTCGAGCAGCAACGCATGCGTCGCGAAGCGGCGCGCGAGGTTCAGGTCGTGGCAAGAGAACAGCACACTACGGCGCGGTTCGCGCGTCCATGCGACGAGCGCTTCGAGACAGTCGATCTGATGATGCAGGTCGAGATGCGACAACGGTTCGTCGAGCAGCAACAGCGGCGCGTCCTGGCATAGCACCGCCGCGAGAGCAACGCGCTGACGCTCGCCGCCCGATAGCGACAGCACGTCGCGCGCGGCGAAGTCCGCGAGACCGAGCCGTTCGAGCGCCGCCTGCGCGGCCGCACGATCCTCATCGCGCTCCCAGCCCCAGCCGCCCAGATGCGGGAAGCGGTTCAGCAGCACAATGTCGAGCACGCTTGCGTTGAACGCATCGGCCGCGCTTTGCGGCATCAGCGCGCGGCGCCGGGCGAGCGGTAGCGGCGGCCAGTCGGCCATGCGCACGCCATCGAGTTCGACGTGGCCCGCCGCCGGATGCAACAGGCCCGCTAGCGTCGACAGCAAGGTCGTCTTGCCCGCGCCGTTCGGCCCGGCGATGCACCAGACTTCGCCCGCATGGAACGTGTGCGTGAACGCGTCGAGCAAGGTGCGCGCGCCGGCGCGCAGCGTCAGGCGCCGCGTGCTGAGCATGCCAGAGCTGGGGCTGGGTTCGGCTCGCATCATCGGCGGCGTTTGAGCAGCATCCACAGGAACACCGGCACGCCGACCAGCGACGTGATCACGCCGACCGGCAATTGCGCGGGCGCGATCACGGTACGCGCGATCAGATCCGCGCCCATCACCGCGACGCCGCCGCCGAGCGCCGCCGCCGGCAGCAGCATGCGCTGATCGTTGCCGAACGCGAGCCGCAGCATGTGCGGCACGACCAGACCGACGAAGCCGATCGTGCCCGCGGTCGTCACCGCCGCGGCGGCCGCCAGCGACGCGACCAGGTACACCCGCAAACGCAGCGGCATCACCGCGACGCCCAACGCCTGTGCGGCCGCGTCGCCGCGCAGCAGCACGTTCAGACGCGGCGCGGCCGGGACGATCGCGAGCAACACGAGCGCCAGCGCAATCAGCGCGGTCCACGGCAGCGCGCCGCCGTTGAGGTCGCCGGTGAGCCAGAACAGCATGCCGCGCAGACGGCTGTCGGGCGCGAGATTGAGCAGCAGCATAATCAGCGCGCCCCACCCGGCCGCGATCACCGCGCCGGTCAGCAGCAAACGCGGCGACGTGTCCTGCGGCTCGCCGCGCCACAGCTCGCGACGCGCGAGGCCCAGCACCAGCAGGATCGACATGAACGCGCCCGCGAACGCGCTCGCGTCGACGATCCACCATGCGCCGCCCGCGATCATCGCGACGAGCGCGAACGTCGCCGCGCCGCCCGACACGCCGAGCACGTATGGCTCGGCCAGCGGATTGCGCAGCAGCACCTGCAGCAGTGCGCCGGCGAGCGCGAGCAACCCGCCGCACGCGAAACCCGCGAGCGCGCGCGGCAAACGCAACGTGCGCACGATTTCGCCGGCGAGCTCGTCGCTGCCCGCGCCGAACGTGTGTGCAGGCGCGAGCGCCGCCAGCACGCGCGCCGGCGCGAGCGGCACGCTGCCGAGCACGAGCGACGCGCCGAGCACCACGAGGGCGGCGAGCGCGAGCCCGAACCAGATCGCGGCGGCGCGCTTCGCGTTCATCGGGCGCGGCGTCGCCATCGCGGCGGACAGCGAACCGGACCCGCGACTCATGCGCGTGCGCTCACGCATGCGGCCGATCCGGCGCGCGCGTCAATGCTGCTGCCAGCCGAGCGTGAGATACGCACCGCGTCGCGGCGAGTTGTACGAGTAGGCCGTTTCATAGTCCTTGTTCAACAGATTGTCGATTTGCGCGCTGACGTACCACGCTTTCGTGATGTTGTAGCGCGCCGACAGATTCACGATGCCATAACCGCCGAGGTTGCCGGTGCTGTCCGTGCGCGGACCGCTGACGATCCACTCGCCGCCAACGCGCCATCCACCGATGCTGCGATTCACCGCGAACGACCCGAACCGTCGCGCGCGCCGCACGAGGTCGGTGCGGTTGTCGAGATCGACCGGATTCTGCAGCGTCACCGATGCACGCACGTCGGTCCTGCCGACATGACCGCTCCACGATCCTTCGAGTCCCTGCACCTTCGCATGCCCGACGTTCTCGGCGAGATAGATGCCGGGGATCGTCTGCACGTAGTCGATCAGATTCGTGTAACGCGTCTGGAAGGCGTTCAAGCGCATCACGCCCAGCGCATCGGTCGCGTACTGCAAACCGGCTTCCACCGAATGACTGCGCTCGGGCTGGATCGACGGATTACCGCTGATCGGATAGTACAGATCGTCGAAGCTGGGCGCGCGGAACGCATCCGAATAGCTTGCGGTTGCCTTCCAGTGCGACGTGATGTCGAAACCGTAGCCGAGATAGTAACTGTTCGCCCCGCCGAAATCGGAGTACTGGTCGCGCCGCACGTTGGCCTGAACCTGGTTGCGGCCGAAGCGCGCGCTGTAGCCCGCGAAGACCGAATCGACGTGACGCTCGGGCGCGGCGAACGTGTCGGAGTCGAGCGTCTGGTCGAGATGCTCGTAGCCGACTTGCAGCTTCTGATTCGCGGCGAGCGCGAAATCGTTCTGCCACGTGTACTGGCGATTATCAGTATCGAAGCGGCCGTTGTAGATGCCATTGCTGTTCGATACGCTGCGGTCGTCGCCCTCGGCGAGCGTGACGTGGGTAGTCCACCAGCTGGTCAGCTTGCCGTTCGCGAACACCGACACCTGACGCACCTTGCTGTAGAGGTTGTTCAGATCGGTAGGCTCGCCGTACGCATTGTCGTAACTGTTGTTGTTGTTCGACTGGAAGTATCTGACGCCCGCATCCCACTTGTCGTTGAACTTGTGACGCAGCGACGCGGTGATGCTCTCGTTCAGGTTGCCGTTCGCGTTCGGATTCGCGTTCGGCGCCTCGAGCGGATCGAGCGACGAAAATCCGTCGTCCTTCGTGCGCGCCAGCGAGATGCTGAAGGTCGTGCGGCCGTCCTGATCGAGCGCGCCGTTCACGCCGGCCGTTTGCGTTTGCGTGTGATAGCTGCCGTAGCCGACCGAGAAATGGAATCGCGGCGGATGATCGCCGCCGTCTTTCGTGAACACCTGCACGACGCCGCCGATCGCGCCCGAGCCGTACAACGCCGACACGTTGCCGTTCACCACTTCGACGTGATCGACCTGATCGAGCGGAATCTGCGCGAGCTGGGCGGAGCCGAGGCTCACCGAGTCGACGCGCACGCCGTCGATCAGCAGCAGCGATTGCGTCGATGACGCACCGCGCAGAAAGAGGCTCGTGGTCGAACCGGGGCCACCCGTACGCGAGATTTGCGCGCCGGGCGCGAGTTGCAGCAGGCCGGGCAGATCGGTCGCGCTCGTGTCGGCAATGTCCTGCTGATCGAACTGCGTGGTCTGCGGGATCGCATCGGTCAGCGCTTGCGCTCCGCGTTGCGCAGTCACGACGATCGGCGAGAGCGCGGTGTCCGAGGCATCGACTGAAGGGACATTGGCGGCGTTGGCAACGTTTGCGGCGTTCGCAGCGGTTGCGTCCGTAGCGGACGATGAAGACGCAGACTCGGTGCCTTGTGCATGCACGACGAGCGGCAGGCTCGCGAACGCGAAGAGCGTCGCGCGGGCGATGGGGGACAGCATGGGATGACGTTCCTGTGGCTAGCGTGCGTGGCCTGCTTCCCCGCGGGCCGACGCGTCACGAGGCGTCCCCTGTTTAGCGTTTTGGCGGGGACGTCTCTCTTTTCTGGCCGGTATCCGGGCTACGACACATCGATCCCGCCTTCCCACGCGTGACGCGCAGTGGCACACTCGCACGTTGAACTTCCAAGCTTGCGATCAGGACCGACCTGCATGAGCATTCACATGCGGTCGCTTACCGTTGCGGGGGCAGCGCAGGTTCGCGCATCCGGTTTGGCACCGCGCGCGCCCTGCTTCCCGTTTAACTGCGCGCGCCGAAAAGCGCGCGCGGGCACCAGAGTGCGGAAGTTTAGGAGCGGCCTCGCAGGGCGTCAAGAAAGGTCAATCGGCGCGCAATCGGTTCTGTTCAATGCAGGTTATTGTCCGATGGATTGCCGGTTGTTTATCTTATGTTCGACGACACGACACGTAACGAACGTGCACGAAGCGATGCTGTTACGTCTCGAAACGAGACAATTGTCGGAGCCTGTAATATTCCGCGCTAAAATGCGATGTCTTTAGAGGACGCAGCACATGCTCACCGAACTCGAATCACTCTCCCAAAACATCGGCAAGCTGATTGCGATCAGCCAGCGCCACAACGAAGCGCGGCTCGCGCTCGAAGAACAGCTCGCGCAAACCCGTGCCGAGGTACAAGCCACGCATGCTGAGCTCGCGCATTTGCGCGAGGAGCGCGACGCACTCCAGGCCGAACGCGACGCGCTGTCCGCCAAGATCGACGACGCTCAGGTGCGCCTTAATGCGATCCTCGAAAAATTGCCGCGCGCCCGCGCGAGCAGCGAACCCGATAACCAGCTCGATCTGCTCGAGCCCGCTCAGCCCGAACATGAGGAAGCGGAAAGCGACGTGAGCCGACACGGAGAAAGCGCATGACCACCAAGCAGATCGAGGTATCGATTCTCGAAGTACCCTATCGTCTCGCCTGTTCGCCGGAAACGGAGGGCGCGCTGCTCGAGGCGGTCGCGCGCGTCGACGCGGAGATGAAGAAAATCCGCGGTAGCAGCAACGTGCGCGGCACCGATCGGATCGCCGTGATGGCTGCGCTGTCGCTGGCATCGGAACTGCTTAAGCTGCAAAGCAGCGTGCGGCACGGAGAAGCATTTCCTGCTGAAGAAATCCGGCGTACAATGAAGCAAATGAACGAACAGCTAGGTACTGTGATCGAGCAGTACAGCTTGCAGTAAGCAGTAGCGGGTTGAGTAGCGGGCCGGTTTGGAACCGGTCGCGAGTTCAAAAGTATGTGTTGTAGCTTCATCGGTTTAGCTTCCCTGCCTGGTTCGCCAAGGTCATACATTCCTTGAACCAATGCCATGTGCACGGTTGCGGAAATTTGTAGCACGGGCGTGCGCGTCACTCTGTCTGATGTACCCGAAGTGTTGCTAACTGCGACCAATTCTGAACCCTCGGTTCAGGATGCCGGCCTAGCGGCTAAGGCGGGGACCTTATCTGGAACGGCGTCGGACTTCGGTTCGATGCCGTTTTTCTTTGGTCGTCGTTTTTTCGTTTGAGCGCCTTTTTCAGGGGCTTTTTCGCACGCGCCTGCTGTTGATGCGCGTCGTTCAATCTGACACGTTGACTCCGATTCATGCGCTATTGGCTAATGAAGTCCGAACCGGACGAAGCAAGCATCGACGACCTCGCCAACGCACCGCGTCGCACCTTGCCGTGGACCGGCGTGCGCAACTATCAGGCGCGCAACTTCATGCGCGACGTGATGCAGGTCGGCGACGGCGTGCTTTTCTATCATTCGAGCTGTGCGGAGCCCGGCATCGCGGGCATCGCGGAAGTTTCGTCGACCGCGTATCCGGACCCGACCCAGTTCGATAAGAAGAGTCCGTACTACGACGCCAAATCGTCGCCGGAAACGCCGCGCTGGATGCTCGTCGACGTCGTGTTCAAGAAGAAGATCGCGCTGATTCCACTTGCCGCGCTGCGTGAACATGCCGAATTGCAAGACATGCGCGTGCTCGCCAAAGGCAACCGTCTGTCCATCACGCCGGTCACCGATGCCGAATGGCGCTTCATCACTAAACAGCTCGTTTAAAGGCGAGCTCGCAGCGCGCCAACGCTCGCGATGTCGCGCGGGTCATCATGACAGTCCGGCGGCGAAACACTAATTGGGGAACCAAGCCCCGCTAAAGCGTGCCTAATCGCTCGACGAAAGCGCGGGCTCAGCCCGACCGCTCGACGGCCCCCGAACGCCCATCGCCAGCGCATCCGTCAAACCGCGCGCCACCGTCGCGCCGCCACGCGGTACTCGCGTCGAACGTGCACAACCAGTTCAAATCAGGAGTCCGGCTATGACGAAAAAAACCGCACGCGCCCTCGCACTCGCGCTCGCCGTTGGCGCGCCTGTGGCACTGGCACTGAACCCGGCGCCCGCGCGCGCGCAGAGCATGATGCAGCAGCCGTCGGGTGTGCTGTCGCTGAATGCGCAGGCGAGCGCGGAAATCCCGCAGGACGAAGTCGAAATCACGCTGTTCTACGAGCAGGAAGCGAGCGAGCCCTCGTCGTTGACATCGACGCTGAACCAACGCGCCGACGCGGCATTGCAAAAAGCGCGCGGCGTGAGCGGCGTGACCGCGCGCTCGGGCGCGTTTTCGATCTTTCCGTCGACGGACCGCGACGGACGCATCTCGACGTGGCGCGGCCGTACCGAAGTCGTGCTCGAATCGCGCGACTTCGCCGCGGCATCGAAGCTCGCGGGGCAGATGGCATCGATCATGCAGGTGGGCAACGTGCGTTTCTCGCTGTCGCCAGAAGCGCAGCGCGCGGCCGAGCAGCGGCTCACCGGCGAGGCGATCAAATCGTTTCGCGAGCAGGCCGCGTCGTCCTCGCAAGCGTTCGGCTTTAGCGGCTATTCGATCCGCGAGGTCAACGTGAACCACAGCGGCGTGATGCCGCGTCCGATGATGATGATGAGCGCGCGCGCAATGGGCGCCGACGCGAAGACCTCGCCGCTGTCGCTCGAAGGCGGCACCTCGACTGTAAGCGTCAACGTCTCGGGGTCGGTGCAGATGAAGTGACGCGCAAGCGCGAACGCAAGCTCAAATGCAAACGCCACGGCATCTGTCGATGCCGTGGCGTTTTTTCATGCAGCGCTTGCTACGCTAGTTGAGCGCGGCTCAGTTCGCGCCAACCGCCTGGGCCGGTTCGCGCCGCCCGCGGCGATACGCCCACACCATCAGGCCAATGCCCGCGAGGATCATCGGCAGCGACAGCCATTGACCCATCGACAGCCCCATTGCGAGCAAGCCGAGGAAATCGTCCGGCTCGCGCGCGAATTCGACCGTGAAGCGGGCGAGGCCGTAGCCGATCAGGAACATCGCGGAGATGGCGCCGAGCGGCTTGGGCTTGCGCGAGAAGAAGATCAGCACGAAGAACAGCGCCACCCCTTCGAGCGCGATCTCGTACAGTTCCGACGGATGCCGCGGCAGCAGGTGATATTGCGCGAACACTTCGTTCAGATGCCACTGCGCGGCCAGTTGCGGATGCGCGGCGAGCCACGCGGCGTCGTCGGGCGCGGCGCCGGGAAACAGCATTGCCCACGGCGCGGACGGCTCGGTCACGCGGCCCCACAGCTCGCCGTTGATGAAGTTGCCGAGGCGCCCCGCCGCGAGGCCCGTGGGCACCATCGGCGCGACGAAGTCGGTGACTTGCAGCCACGAGCGCTTGCGCTGATACGCGAACAGCATCATCGCGATCGTCACGCCGAGAAAGCCGCCGTGAAACGACATGCCGCCTTCCCACACCTTGAAGATGTCGAGTGGATGCGCGAAATAAAAGCTCGCCTTGTAGAACAGCACATAGCCGAGCCGGCCGCCGAGGATCGTGCCCAACACGCCGTAGAACAGCATGTCGTCGATATCCTTGGCGGTCCAGCCTTGCGCGGCGACGTACGGCAGACGCAGACGCAGCCGGGCGACGACGATCGCCGCGACGAACGCGACGAGGTACATCAAGCCGTACCAGCGCACGGCGAGCGGCCCCAGATGAATGGCGACGGGGTCGAAATTGGGGTGAATGAGCATCGTGTAGTTATGGGCAGGTCAGGTTCGGAAGCAGTTCTTACAGCGGATTACGCGCGAGGCGCCACGCTCGCCGCATGCGCGCGCACGATATCGATGAAGCCCGCCAGCACCGGACTGACCTCGTCGGTGCGCCAGACGAGGCCCGTCTCGATCGCGGGCACCGACTCGGACAGCGGCCGGTATACGACGCCAGTGCGGCGCAGGTTACGCAACGATTGCGGCACCAGTGCGACGCCCATGCCGGCCGACACGAGACTCACGATGGTCTGCATCTGGATCGCCTCCTGGCCGATCCGCGGTGCAAGCCCCGCGACGCCGTAGCAATCCATAATGATGTCATAAAAGCCTGGCGCGAGACGCCTTGGGAAGATCACGAGCGGCGCGTCGGCGAGATCGCGCAGGCTGACGGGCGTGTCGAGCCATTCGGCGGCGGCGTCTTCATTGCCGTTGGCGTTCATGCCGCCCTGCACCCGCTGCGCCATCTCCGTCGACATCGCGATCACGAGCGGCTCGCGCGCGATCGGCAGCCACGATAGCCGCGCCGCATGCCGCGACGGCAGCGGCGCGATCACCAAACCGGCGTCGATACGCCCGGCGACCAGTTCCTCGACCTGCACGTCGCTGGTTGCCTCGGTCAGCTCGAGCCGCACGCGCGGATGCCGCGCGCCGAAATCGCGCAGCAGCAGCGGCAGCAGGCCGTAATCGGCGGTCGACACGAACGCGAGCGACAGCACGCCCGCCTCGCCACGTGCGAGGCTCTGCGCGAGCGGCCTGAGCCCTTCCGCGCCCGCGAGCAGCCGCTGCACCTCGGGCAGCAGATCGGCACCGACCGCCGTCAACTCGACCGAGCGCTTGGTGCGCGCGAACAGCTCGACGCCGAGCGTCTCCTCGAGCGCGCGGATCGCCTGCGACAGCGGCGGCTGCGTCATCGACAGCCGCGCGGCGGCGCGCCCGAAGTGCTTTTCCTCGGCGACGGTGACGAAATAGCGCAACTGGCGCAGGTCGGGAATCGTCGGCAGCATGATTAATTCATTTTACGACCTAGATAGCCGCGAATAATACACGCCGCGCGACTCACGCAAAACCGCCGGTTTGTATGGTCCGGCGGAACTACACTGAACGGACGCGCGCGCGAACACCACCCCGCGCATTCATCGGAACAGCCAGACCTGGAGCTTCCCATGGCCTATAACCGTCGTTCGAAGAACATCACGCAAGGCATCGCGCGTTCGCCGAATCGCTCGATGTACTACGCGCTCGGCTACCAGAAGGAGGATTTCGACAAACCGATGATCGGCGTCGCCAACGGCCACTCGACGATCACGCCGTGCAACGCCGGCCTGCAGCGTCTGGCCGACGCGGCCGTCACCGCGATCAGGCGCGCCGACGCGAACCCGCAGACCTTCGGCACGCCGACGATCTCGGACGGCATGTCGATGGGGACCGAGGGCATGAAGTACTCGCTCGTATCGCGCGAGGTGATCGCCGACTGCATCGAGACCTGCGTGCAGGGGCAATGGATGGACGGCGTGGTCGTGATCGGCGGCTGCGACAAGAACATGCCGGGCGGCATGATCGGCCTCGCGCGCATGAACGTGCCGGGGATCTACGTGTACGGCGGCACGATCCGTCCGGGTAACTGGAAAGGCACCGATCTGACGATCGTGTCGTCGTTCGAGGCGGTCGGCGAATTCACGGCAGGCCGCATGTCGCAGGAGGATTTCGAGGGCATCGAAAAGAACGCATGTCCGTCGACCGGTTCGTGCGGCGGCATGTACACGGCCAACACGATGAGCTCGTCGTTCGAGGCGCTCGGCATGTCGCTGCTGTATTCGTCGACGATGGCGAACCCCGATCAGGAGAAGGTCGACTCGGCCGCCGAATCGGCACGCGTGCTCGTCGAAGCGGTCAAGCGGGATTTGAAGCCGCGCGACATCATCACGAAGCAGTCCATCGAAAACGCGGTCGCGTTGATCATGGCGACCGGTGGCTCGACCAACGCGGTGCTGCACTATCTGGCGATCGCGCACGCGGCCGAAGTCGAGTGGACCATCGAGGACTTCGAGCGCATGCGCAAGAAAGTGCCGGTGATCTGCAACCTGAAACCGTCGGGCCAGTACGTCGCCACCGATCTGCACAAGGCGGGCGGCATCCCGCAGGTGCTGAAAATCCTGCTCGACGCCGGGCTTCTGCACGGCGACTGCATGACCATCACCGGCAAAACGATAGCCGAGGAACTGAAGGACGTGCCCGGCAAACCGCGCAGCGATCAGCAGGTGATCTTCCCGATCGAGAAGGCACTGTACGCCGAAGGCCACCTCGCGATCCTGAAAGGCAATCTCGCCCCCGACGGCGCGGTCGCCAAGATTACGGGATTGAAGAACCCGGTCATCACGGGTCCCGCGCGCGTATTCGACGACGAGCAAAGCGCGCTGGAGGCGATCCTCGCCGATCGGGTCGTCGCCGGCGACGTCATCGTGCTGCGCTATCTTGGCCCGAAGGGCGGCCCCGGTATGCCGGAAATGCTGGCGCCGACCTCGGCGATCATCGGCAAGGGGCTCGGCGAATCGGTCGGTCTCATCACCGACGGCCGCTTCTCGGGCGGCACCTGGGGAATGGTGGTCGGGCACGTCGCACCGGAAGCGTTCGTCGGCGGTACGATCGCTCTCGTGCAGGAAGGCGATTCGATCACGATCGACGCGCACCAGCTGCTGCTGCAACTGAACGTCGACGACGCCGAGCTGCAGCGCCGTCGCGCCGCATGGCACGCGCCGAAGCCGCGCTACACGCGCGGAGTGATGGCGAAGTATTTCGCGCTGGCGCAGCCGGCGAACCGGGGGGCGGTGACGGGCTGATCACCGTAGGTAGCCGCCGTAGCCCGCGCCAACAACGACGAACCCGCCGACACGCGGCGCAAAAACGCGAGGGGCGCGCGAAAAGCCGGGCGCCCCTTTGCTCCTATAATGCGTGCACCACGAGCCGGGCATCTGCACTGGCGGAGACCATAATGAAATCGATGTCGTACGCAGCCGTCGCAGCCGCTGTTGCGCTTGCCGCCGCATTGAGCGCCGCCAGTCCCGCAGCCTGTGCCGAAGCCGCCGGCCTCGCGCTCGCCCAGCAGAAGAACTGCATGAGCTGCCACTCGGTCACGCGCCCAGTCATGGGCCCAGCGCTGCACGACGTCGCGGCCCGCTATGCGGGACGCGACGGCGCCGCGACCTATCTGAAGCGCAAGATTCTCGATGGCGGCGCCGGCGTATGGGGAACCGTGCCGATGCCCGCGAATACGCAACTGACGCCTGACCAGGCGGCCACGCTGGCGGCCTGGGTACTGACGCTCAAATAAGAACCGCTCGTGTCACCGCGGCGTCAATGCGAGCGCCGCGCAATTTCTTCTTCCACCGCTTCGCGGACCCAGGCGGTCATTTCGGCTTCGAGCGTCTGCGCGACTTCGCGCGTAATCTGACCCGCGAGCAGACTCGCGTGCTGCTGCACCGCATCGCGGCAGCGCGCCTCGATGATGCCGCGCCCGTCGCCCGTCAGAAAACCTTGGAAGCGTGCGTGCAGACGGGCGGCGATCGCGTCGGCGTCGAGTGCGGGTCGAACGGGCGCGACCTCGTGCGCGCCTTCCCGGCCGATATCCGGCGGCACCGTCGCGCCGGCTTCGAGCGGTATGAAGGGCTCCGTACGATCGAACGCGCCGGGCGACAGCTCCACCACGCCCTCATGCAAATCATCATGCGCATGTCGCCCATGAATGCCGTGATGCGGCCGTGCGTGTTTTCTCGGGTGCGTGTGATCGGCCACGTGCGGCTCATGAAGCTCGGTCTGCGCGAGCGGCACATGCTCAGCCGCATGCGCGGCTTCTCCACTCGGCAGCGGCTGCGGCGCGAACACGGGCTCCGGCGAACTCAGCTGCTCGGGTGTGGGCACCGGCTGGGGCGCGAGTACGGGTTCGGGCGCCAGCATGGGTTCGGCTTGATGCGCGGGCGGCGGCGCGAACGCGGGCTCCGTGCGCGAACCAGGCTCGCGCGCCGCCGGTTGCGCGGCGGATGGGGTTGCGGGCTCGGCGCCGGGCTGCGGTGCAGGCGCGGCGGCATCGGCCGACGTTTCGCGCGTCTCGCGCGTGCGGCCCGGCACGAGGATCTCGTTCAGGACCGGAATCGGATTGTCGTGGGGATCGGACACGTGCGCTCTCCGTGTTTGAGTCGAAGCGAAAGCAGGCGGTCCGCGTGCGGAGTTCTGTGCGGCGATGACGCGCCAGAACTAGCCGCCCTGCTTGTAGTTGTTCAAAGCATAGCCGCGATCGCGATAGAAGCGATAGCGCTCGCGGCCCGCGGCGAGTTCCTCGTGTGCGTTACCGACCACTTCGAGCAATCTTTCGAAGCGCGCGAACTGCGCCGGCACCGTTGCGCCCAGATTGAGCAGCACCTGATGATGCGGCACGTCGTCGAGATTCGTGGCCAGCACGACGGGCGTGTCGGCGGCAAGCGGCGTGCCTGCCATGCAGTGCGGCACGAAGTCGAGGGGTGAGAAGGTCCAGAGCATTTCGTCGAAGGCGCGCAGGCGCGCGGGCTCGGCCAGCACGACCAGCGGCTGGCCGGCCAGATATGCTTTGCGCGCGAGGCGGCACGCGTACAGCAGCGAATCGCCGACGTTCGAGTGAAAGTCGATTCTCGTCATTGGCCGCTCCGCCCCGCTTGCCGCCCTGCTTGCCGCCCCACTTGCCGCGCGCCGTGCGCGCGCTTACCGCATCGCGTCATTGCCCGGCACGGTCGATCAGGAACTGCGCGAGCAACGGCACGGGACGGCCCGTCGCACCCTTGGCCGCGCCGCTCTTCCACGCGGTACCCGCGATGTCGAGGTGCGCCCACGGGTACGAATCCGTGAAACGCGACAGGAAGCATGCGGCCGTCACGCTGCCCGCCGGCCGGCCGCCGATGTTCGCGACGTCCGCGAAGTTCGACTTCAGCTGATCCTGGTACTCGTCGTCGAGCGGCAGACGCCATGCCGGGTCGGCCGCTTCACGCGACGCGTCGAGCAGCTCGCCCGCGAGCGCGTCGTTCTTCGAGAACAGGCCGCTGTTGTGATGGCCGAGCGCGATGATGCAGGCGCCCGTCAGCGTCGCGATGTCGATGACCGCGGCCGGCTTGAAGCGCTCCGCGTAGGTGAGCGCGTCGCACAGAATCAGGCGGCCCTCGGCGTCGGTGTTCAGCACCTCGATCGTGATGCCCTTCATGCTCGTGACGATGTCGCCCGGCTTGGTGGCCGTGCCCGACGGCATGTTCTCGACGGCCGGGATGATGCCGACCACGTTGATCTTCAGGCCCATCTCGGCGACCGCGCGCAGCGTGCCGAGCACCGAGCCCGCGCCGCACATGTCGTACTTCATCTCGTCCATGCCCTCGCCCGGCTTCAGCGAGATGCCGCCCGTGTCGAACGTGACGCCCTTGCCGACCAGCACGACCGGCGCGGCCTTCGCGGCGCCGCCCTGATACTGCAGCACGATGAACTGCGCCGGCTCGACCGCGCCCGCGGTGACCGACAGGAACGAGCCCATCTTCAGCGCTTCACACTGCTTTTCGCCGAGCACTTCGACTTTCAGCTTCCAGTCTTTCGCGAGCTTCTTCGCGGTGTTCGCGAGATAGGTCGGCGTGCAGACGTTGCTCGGCAGGTTGCCGAGGTCGCGCGTCAGGTCCATGCCGTTCGCGAGCGCCGCGCCCTGCTTCGCGGCGAGCTTGGCGGCCTTCTCGTCGCCGGTGTTGATGCTGAACACGACGCGCTTCAACGCACGTGGCGTGTTGTCCGCCTTGCCCTTCATCTGCGTGAAGCGGTAGGTCAGCTCGCGCAGCGCGAGGATGGCGGCGCGCACGCACCAGTCGGAGCCGCGCTCGAGCACCGGCAGTTGCGCGAGCGTGAAGGTGACCTGCACGATCTTCGTGCCGAGCAGCGCCCGCCACGCGGCGCGGAGCGCCTCGCCGTAGGCTTTCTGGCTGAAAGCGTCCTGCTTGCCGAGGCCGACGAGCAGCACGCGCGACGCGCCGATGCCTTGGACTTCGTGCAGAAACAGCGTGGTACCGGCCTTGCCGTCCATGTCGCCCGCCTTGATGATGCGCGTGAGCAGGCCCTTGGTGGCCGCGTCGATCTCCAGCGCGGCGCCCGACAGCGTCTGCGACTCGAACACGCCAATCACGATGCAATCGGATTTCCCGGTCAGGAAACCGTTCGTCGAGCCTTTGGTCCAATCACAGGCTTTTATGCTAAAGTCCATCGCGCTTGTCCTCGGATAAAGTCTGGGCTTAGGATGAAAGCCGCAATTATCCGCTATTTTTCCCGCGGCGGCTGCACCGGAGGCGTGACGGGAACGAACCCGCGCGTCGCCGTGAGCGCCCCCTCTCGTCATCAATAATGATCTTTGAACGCTCCCTCCAGCGCGAACTCGCGTACACGGCTGGCGCCGTGTTCATGGTTCTCCTCACGCTCGTGCTGACGACGATGATGATCCGCATCGTCGGCTTCGCGGCCTCGGGTGAAATCGACCCGCGCGACGTGCTGGTCCTGATCGGTCTCACCGTGATCGGCTATCTGGCCATCATGCTCGTCGCGACGCTGTTCGTGTCGATCCTGTTCGTGCTCACACGCTGGTATAAAGACTCCGAGATGGTCGTGTGGCTGTCCTCGGGCGTGAGTCTCACGCGATTCATCAAGCCGATCGGTATTTTCGCCACGCCGATCATCATTCTGATCATGTTCTTCGTATTCGTCGGCTGGCCGTGGTCGAACCAGCAGAGCAAGCTGATCCGCGCGCGCTTCCAGCAGCGCGACGAAGTCTCGCTGCTCGCGCCGGGGCAGTTCCGCGAATCGCCGACCACGCATCGCGTATTCTTTATCGAGAAGATGTCGCCCGACCAGGGGCATGTCGAGAACGTGTTCGTGACGAGCACCGAGGGCGGCAAGGTCAACGTGGTGGTGTCGAAGAACGGCCACATCGAGACGCACAAGAACGGCGACCGTTTCGTCGTGCTGGAAAACGGCCGCCGCTACGACGGCGAGCCGGGCCACCCCGATTTCCGCATCATGGAGTTCGAGCGCTACGGCGTGAAGATCCAGAGCCAGCCGGTGGTCAATACGCCGACCACCACAGGCTTGCCGACGCTCACGCTGCTGCGCAATCCCACTAAAGAGAACCTCGCCGAGTTCGCATGGCGCGCGGGTCTTCCGTTGATCGCGATCAACCTGATGCTGCTGGCGATTCCGCTCGCGCACCAGAACCCGCGGCGCAGCCGCACCATCAACCTCGTGATGGCCGTGTTGATCTACCTCACGTATTCGAATCTGCTGAACGTCGTGCAGGCATGGATCGAGCAGGGCAAGATGTCGTTCGGCGTCGGACTCGTGATCCTGCACGTGATCGTGCTTGGGATCGTCGCGTTCATCTTCTGGCTGCGCGTGCGCAACCGGCCGCTGTTCACGCGCGCCATGTTCAGCCGTTCGCAGGGAGCCTGACCGATGCGCATATATGAAAGGTATTTCGCGCGTCAGATCTATCTCACGTTCGTATTCATCCTGTTTGCATTTTCAGGTCTGTTCTTTTTCTTCGACCTGATCAATGAACTGAACTCGGTCGGCCACGGCAACTACAAGTTTCAGTACGCGGTGCTGCGTGTCGCGCTGCAAACGCCGTCGCGTTTCTATGAAATCATTCCGGTCGCGGCGCTGATCAGCGCGATTTACGTGTTCGCGCAGATGGCGGCGAACTCCGAATACACGATCTTTCGCGTGTCGGGCCTCGCCACCAACCGGGCGCTGCGCTCGCTGCTGAAGATCGGTATTCCGCTCGTCATCCTCACCTATCTGATCGGCGAAGTGGTGGGCCCGTACACGGATCAGCTGTCCGAGCGCGTGCGGCTCGAGGCGCTCGGCTCGTCGGTGTCGAGCAACTTCCAGTCGGGCGTATGGGTCAAGGACACGCTGACCGAGCGCGCCGACGGCGAGCAGGTCACGCGCTTCGTCAACGTCGGCGAGCTGAAGCCCGACGCGACGATCAGCAACGTGCGCATCTACGAGTTCGATTCGAAGTTCCGCCTGTCGAACGTGCGCATCGCGCAAAGCGGCCATTATCAGCCGCCGGGCCACTGGCTGCTGACCGGCGTGACCGACACGCAACTGCTCGACGTCGCCCCGGCTCCCGGCACGCCGGCCGATGCGCTCAATCCGGTCTATCGCGCGAAGCAGGTCACGCTGCCCGAGTATTCGCTGCGCTCCGAACTGACACCGCAAATCCTCTCGGTGCTGCTGGTGTCGCCGGACCGGATGTCGATGTTCAATCTGTTCCGCTATATCCAGCATCTGACCGAAAACCATCAGGACACGCAGCGCTATGAAATCGCGCTGTGGCGCAAGCTGCTGTATCCGTTCGCGGTGTTCGTGATGCTGGTGCTGTCGCTGCCGTTCGCGTATCTGCATACGCGCGCGGGTGTGGTCGGCATGAAGGTGTTCGGCGGCATCATGCTCGGCATGAGCTTCCAACTGTTCAATACGCTGTTCTCGCATATCGGCACACTCAACACGTGGCCCGCGCCGTTGACCGCCGCGACGCCGGGGCTCGTCTACCTGGTGCTGGGACTCGTCGGGTTGAAGTGGGTCGACCGGCACTAACGCCAGTGCGTTGAAAGGCATCGTCAGGAGCTGACGCGATGGCTATGCATGGACTGATTCTGTTTGGTCACGGCGCGCGCGATGCGCGCTGGCGCGAGCCGTTCGAGCGGCTCGCTAACAAGCTGCGCGCCGCACGCGCGGCGACGGGCGAAGCTCAGGCGGTGACGCTCGCCTTTCTCGAACTGATGGATCCCAATCTGCCGGCGGCCGTCGCCCAACTCGTCACGCAAGGTTGCGATGCGATTACCGTGGTGCCGGTGTTCTTCGGGCAAGGCGGACATGTCCGCGAGGACTTGCCCACGATCGTCGATCAATGCCGCGCCGCGAATCCCGGTATCGAGATTCGCTGCGCGGTGGCGGTCGGTGAAGATGATTCGGTGCTGGATGCGCTCGCGCAGTATTGCTTGCGGCAGATCTGATTGTTTTCGTTCCGGTTGGCTCATTGGCCGCTGGCAAGCCGGCCCTGCCGGGAAACGTCACGCCGCGACCCGCATCCCATTCGACGAGCACTTCGCGTCGCTCTGCCGCTGCGCGAATGCGTCGCCGATCATCAACAGACTCGGCTGCGACGCATCGACCCAGCGCTGCGCTTCGCCGGCCGCAAGATCTTCCAGTGTCAGCGTCAGCATGCGTTCGCGCGGCGTGCTGCACGCCTCGACGATCGCGACGGGCGTCGTCGCGGGCTTGCCGGCATCGATCAGTTGCTGCGCGATTTCGACGCCGCTGTCGCGCCCCATGTAGAACACTAGCGAATCGGCGTTGACCTGCTCGCGGATCTCATCGGAACCGGCCGCACGGCTGAACGTCGCGAGCGCGACGCTGCGCGACACGCCGCGCAGCGTCAGCGAACGCTTCAGCGTTGCGGCGCTCGCCAGCGCGGCGGTGATGCCCGGCACGACCTCATACTCGATGCCCGCGGCTTCGAGCGCGCGCATCTCTTCGTCGGCGCGGCCGAACAACATCGGATCGCCGCCCTTCAAACGCACGACCACGTCGTGCTCCAAAGCCGCATCGACGATCTGCTTGTTGATGAACTGCTGGGCCGTCGATAGCTGGCCGCAGCGCTTGCCGACCGCAATGCGCTTCGCGCGCGCGGGCGCGTAGTCGAGCATTGCCGGCTCGACCAGCGCGTCGTGCAGCACGACGTCGGCGGCACCGAGCAGCCGCGCGCCGCGCACCGTAATCAGGTCCGCGGCACCGGGTCCCGCGCCGATCAGATAAACCTTACCCATGAGCATCAACCTGTTCGTTGGAGCGACGCTTACGCCGTGCTCAGGCGGAAAACGCGCGGATCATGCCAGCCGCGACCGTGTGGTTCGTCGCCTCGTCGATCAGCACGAACGCACCGGTGCCCTGATGCGAGTCATACGCGTCGCATACGAGGGGCTTCTGCAGAGTGAGTGCGACACGGCCGATGTCGTTCATCGCCAGTTCCTTGCGATCGGTCGCCTGCGACAGCGTATGCACGTCGAGCACTTCCCTGATCGCGCCGATCTTGGCGAACACCGTGCTGGTGGTCTGCTTGAGCAGATACTTGCGCTGCGTCGACAGCGGCGTGTCGTCGAACCAGCACAGGTCCGCCTCGAGCTTCTTCGCCGGCTCCGGCGCCGTTTCGCGCAGCACGAAGGTGTCGCCGCGCGACACGTCGACGTCTTGCGCGAGACGGATCGTTACCGTCTGACCGGCGAACGCGCGGTCCACCTGCGCGGTGCCGCCGACCACCGGCGCGATGATCTCGGCCACGGTCGCTTCGCGATTGGCCGGCAGCACGACGATCGTGTCGCCGAGCTTCACTTCGCCCGATTCGACTCGGCCCATGTAGCCGCGGAAATCATCCGCCTGGCTGCCGTCCTGACGCGCGACCCACTGCACCGGGAAGCGCAGCGCCTCGCCGCTCGCGGTTTCGACCGGCAGCGCTTCGAGCAGGTCGAGCAGCGGCTCGCCCGCGTACCACGGCATGCGCTCGCTCGCGGTGACGATGTTGTCGCCCTTCAGGGCCGACACCGGCACGAAGCGCACGTCCTGCAGACCGAGGTGACGCGCGAGCTCGACGTACGCGTCGCGGATCTCGTTGAAGCGCGCTTCGCTGTAGTCGACGAGGTCCATCTTGTTGATCGCGACGATCACGTGTTGCAGACCGAGCAGCTTGACGATCGCGCTATGACGCTTGGTTTGCGGCAGCAGTTGCGCGACGCCGTGTTCGAACGTCACGCGCGTCGCGTCGACGAGGATGATCGCGGCGTGCGCGGTCGACGCACCCGTCACCATGTTGCGCGTGTACTGCTCATGGCCAGGCGTATCGGCGATGATGAACTTACGCTTGGCAGTCGCGAAGTACCGGTACGCGACGTCGATCGTGATGCCCTGCTCGCGCTCTGCTTCGAGGCCGTCGGTCAGCAGCGACAGATCGATTTCGTCGCCGACGGTGCGCTTGTTCTTCGCGCGCGACAGCGCCGAGAGCTGGTCGCTCAATACGGCCTTGCTGTCGTACAGCAGGCGGCCGATCAGCGTGCTCTTGCCGTCGTCGACGCTGCCCGCGGTGATGAAACGCAGCACGCCGAGGTCTTCTGGTTGATGAACACTGCTCATGGTTGCTTTACCTTCGTCGTGTGCTTAGAAATAACCCTGCTTCTTGCGCTGCTCCATCGCCGCTTCCGACACCTGATCGTCCATCCGGGTCGCGCCGCGTTCCGTGATTTCGGTGACGGCCGTTTCGGCGATGATCTTCTCGAGGTCGTCCGCGTCGCTTTCGACCGGGCAGGTGCAGCTGATGTCGCCGACCGTGCGGAAACGCACGAGCGCCTGTTCGCTCGTCTCGCCTTCGCGCATCGGCGTGAGCGGCGTGACCGGCACGAGCAGGCCGTTGCGGCGCACGATCTCGCGCTGGTGCGCGTAGTAGATCGACGGCAGTTCGAGTTGCTCGCGCGCGATGTACTGCCACACGTCGAGCTCGGTCCAGTTCGAGATCGGGAACACGCGCATGTGTTCGCCGTTGTGCAGACGCGCGTTGTAGAGGCTCCACAGTTCCGGGCGCTGGGCCTTCGGGTCCCACTGGCCGAATTCGTCGCGAAACGAGAAGATGCGTTCTTTCGCGCGGGCCTTTTCTTCGTCGCGGCGCGCGCCGCCGATCATCGCGGTATAGCCGTATTGCTCGATCGTCTCGAGCAGCGTGACCGCTTGCGCGGCGTTGCGCGAATCCGTTTCGCGACGCAGACGCACGGTGCCGCGCTTGATCGAATCTTCAACGTGGCCGACCACCAGTTCGGCGCCGATCTCTTGCGCACGACGATCGCGGAAGTCGATCACTTCGCCGTAGTTATGGCCCGTGTCGATATGCACGAGCGGGAACGGCAGCTGCGTCTTGCGGTTTGCGCCGAGGCCGAACGCCTTCAGCGCGAGCGCGAGCACCACGACCGAATCCTTGCCGCCGGAAAACAGCAGCGCCGGCTTGCTGCATTCGGCGACCAGTTCGCGCAGGATGTGAATCGACTCGGCTTCGAGCCAATCGAGGTGATCGATCCGGTTGACCGTATTGGCAAGCGGAGCGTTGACAGTGGAATCGAGCGTGGTGCTCATAGCGGGTCCTTCGTTGATTCGCCCGGCAAGCGCTTCTCGCACGGACGGAAGTATTCAGATCGGTAGCGGCGGCGGTCGACCGCAAGCTCGGTGCGTGGCGCTCAGGCCGACGCGTTTTCGTTGCGCTCGACCGCGATCGGGGTAATCGCCGTGATATGCAAGCCGCATTCCTTGGTATCGCGCGACTCCCACCACCAGCGCCCCGCCCGGCTGTCTTCGCCGGGGCGGATCGCGCGCGTACACGGCTCGCAGCCGATGCTCGGATAACCGCGCGCATGCAGCGGATTGACCGGCACGTCGAAGGTCTTGAGGTAATCCCAGACTTCGGCTTCGCTCCAGTCCGCGAGCGGGTTGAACTTGGCGATGTTGCGCGCGCCGTCGTGCTCTTCCTCGTGCAGCTCGGCACGCGTAACCGACTGGTCGCGACGCTGCCCGGTCACCCAGGCGCTGACGTCGGCGAGCGCGCGATTGAGCGGCTCGACCTTGCGGATCTCGCAGCAGCGCTTACGCAGCTCGATGCTTTCGTAGAACGCGTTCAGGCCATGCTCGCTCACATACTGCCCGACCGCGGCCGCCTGCGGATGAAACTGCTCGATGTCGTAGCCGTAGCGCTCTTTCACGCGATCGAGCATGCCGAGCGTTTCCGCATGCAGACGCCCCGTATTCAGCGAGAAGATGCCGATCTTCACGCCGCGCGACAGGATCGCGTGCGTGAGCAGCATGTCTTCGGCCGCGAGGCTGCTCGCGAGCTTCACATTCGCGTGACGCGTTGCAATCGAGTCGAGCAGCGCGTCGAGGCGCTCGACCTTCGCTGCGAGCTCCGGGCTCAATGATTGTGCGGTGCTCATGCTGGGACCTTGGCGGCGCCAGCCTGCGCGGCGCGGCGGCGAAACAGCGGCGACGTGTCCACGGCGCCCTGGTATTGCACGCTGAAGTCGTCGAACGCTTTCAACGCGTCGTTGATGTCCTTGTCGGCGCGCAATGCATACGCGTCGAAGCCGCAGCGGAACATGAACGTGATCTGGTCGCGCAGCACGTCGCCGATCGCCCGCAGTTCGCCCGTGTAGCCATAGCGCTCGCGCAGCAGACGGCCGATGCTGTAGCCGCGGCCGTCGCGGAACACCGGGAAGTCCACGGCGATCAGCGCGAGCTTGTCGAAGTCGCTGACGATATCCGCCGGTTCGTTATCGGGCGCGAGCCACACGCCGATGTCGGCGGCTCGACGCGCGGCGACGAGCGCATCGCGCTCGGCCTGCCACAGTGCCAGCGGCACGATGACCTTGCCGGCCGGCAGTTCGCTTACCGCGGGCAAAGCGCCATCTTCCGCGGGACGCACGACACTCCAGTCGTCGTTGACGATCGCGCGGTTCTTGATGATAGAAGCCATCTGTTCAGTATCCTTTCGCGGTTACGCGTGGGCCGGTTGACGCGCGGCGTACACGCGCTCCTTGAACGGCGCGATGCCGATGCGGGTGTAGGTATCGATGAAACGTTCGCCTTCCTGGCGGTTTTCCACGAACGTATCGATCACCTTCGTCATCACGTCGGGCATTTCCTCGGCCGAGAACGACGGGCCGATCACGCGGCCAAGGTGAGCGCCTGTCGCACCCGTGCCCTGCTCGCCGCCGAGCGTCACCTGGTACCACTCCGAGCCGTCCTTGTCGACGCCCAGAATGCCGATGTTGCCGACGTGATGGTGACCGCACGCGTTGATGCAGCCCGAGATGTTCAGCGACACGTCGCCGAGGTCGTACACGTAGTCGAGATCGCTGAAGCGTTCCTGGATCGCGAGCGCGATCGGAATCGACTTGGCATTCGCGAGCGAGCAGAAGTCCCCGCCCGGGCACGCGATGATGTCGGTCAACAAGCCGATGTTCGGCGTCGCGAAACCTTGCGCCTTGGCTTTTTCCCACAGCGCGAACAGGTCGCGCTTCTTCACGTCGGCGAGAATCAGGTTCTGTTCGTGCGACACGCGAATCTTGCCGAACGAGTACTCGTCGGCCCAGTCGGCGACCGCTTCCATCTGCACGTCGGTGGCGTCGCCCGGCGCGACCGTGGTCGGCTTCAGCGACAGCGTGACCGACGCGTAGCCCGCCACCTTGTGCGGACGCACGTTACGCTCGACCCAGCGCGCGAACGCGCGGTTTTCGAGCAGATGCTTTTCGAACGACGTGTCGGTGTCCGGCAGCTTGTCGTAAGCGGGCGGCGCGAAGTATTGCGTCACGCGATCGACTTCGGCCTGCGTGAGCGTCGACGGACCGTCCTTCAGGTGCTGCCACTCTTCTTCGACCTGCGCGGCGAACTTCTCTGGCGACAGCGCCTTCACCAGAATCTTGATACGCGCCTTGTACATGTTGTCGCGACGGCCGTAGCGGTTGTACACACGCAATACGGCTTCGCTGTAGGTCAGCAGGTGCTGCCACGGCAGATCGCGGCGGATCACCGCGCCGACGATCGGCGTACGGCCCAGGCCGCCACCGGCGAGGATATCGGCCACCAGTTCGCCCTGTTCGTTGTTGCGCAGATACACGCCCATGTCGTGGATCTGCACGGCCGCGCGGTCTTCCTTCGAACCCGACACGGCGATCTTGAACTTGCGCGGCAACCACGCGAATTCCGGGTGGAACGTCGACCATTGACGCAGGATTTCGGCCCACGGACGCGGGTCGACCACTTCGTCGGGCGCGACGCCGGCGAATTGATCCGCGGTGATGTTGCGGATGCAGTTGCCCGAGGTCTGAATGCCGTGCATCTGCACCGACGCGAGCTTGCGCAGAATCTCCGGCGTTTCTTCGAGCTTGATCCAGTTGTACTGGATGTTCGAACGCGTCGAGAAATGGCCGTAGCCGCGGTCGTGTTCACGCGCGATCTGCGCGAGCACGCGCATCTGGTCGCTGCGCAGATTGCCGTACGGGATCGCGATGCGGTGCATGTACGCGTGGCGCTGATAGTACAGGCCGTTCTGCAGACGCAGCGGACGGAATTCCTCTTCGCTCAATTCGCCCGACAAGCGGCGGCGAACCTGATCGGCGTACTGCGCGACCCGTTCATCGACGATGGTCTGGTCGTACTGATCGTATTGGTACATTAGGGGGCCCCAATTTTTTTCGAAACTTGCGTGACACGCGACCGTCCGGCTCGGCCGCGGCTTGAATACCTGCTTTGTCAGCTGTCGCAAGCGAGCGTTTAGACCCATCGCTCATTTGCTTATAACAAATACAGATATCCATATTGAAAAAGATGGACAGATCGTAATAAACTCGCCTTATATTGCAAACGACTAAAAAATTCTTTCTATATGCGGCGAGGTTATATATGAATCTGCACCAATTCCGCTTCGTCCGCGAGGCTGTGCGGCAGAACTTCAACCTCACCGAAGCTGCCAAGGCACTGTTTACGAGTCAGCCGGGGGTCTCCAAGGCGATCATCGAGCTCGAGGATGAACTCGGCGTCGAAATCTTTACCCGCCACGGCAAGCGCGTGCGCTCGCTGACCGAGCCGGGCCGCATCATATTGCAATCGGTCGAAAAAATCCTCCAGGAAGTGGAAAGCCTGAGGCGGGTCGGCAAGGACTACGCGGCGCAGGACCAAGGCAACCTGACGATCGCCGCGACCCACACGCAGGCGCGCTACTCGCTGCCCGCGGCGATCGCCGAGTTCAAGAAGCGCTTCCCGAAGGTGCACCTTTCGATTCTGCAAGGCAGCCCCACTCAGGTCGCCGAAATGGTGCTGCACGATCAGGCCGACCTCGCGATCGCGACCGAGGCGATTTCCAATTACAAAGATCTGGTGTCGCTGCCCTGCTTCCAGTGGCACCACGTCGCGGTGATGCAGCCGGACCATCCGCTGCTCGAGCGCAAGCTGCTGTCGATCGACGACCTGACCCAGTACCCGCTGATCACCTACGACAACGCGTTCGCCGGCCGCACCAAGATCAACGAGGCGTTCCGCCTGCGCGGTCTGCATCCCGACATCGTGCTCGAGGCGATCGACGCCGACGTGATCAAGACCTATGTCGAGCTGGGCCTCGGCGTCGGCATCATGGCCGACATCGCGTTCAACGCCGAGCGCGACCGCCATTTGCGCGCGATGCCGGTCGGCCATCTGTTCGGCAGCAACGTGACGCGCGTCGCGCTGAAACAGGGCGCGTATCTGCGCAGCTACGTGTACACGCTCGTCGAACTGCTGTCGCCGAGCCTGAACCGCAAGCTGATCGAGCAGGCGCTCAAGGGCGAACACGAAACCTATGAGCTTTGAACCGCTTCCATACCGCTCTCTCGCTACGGAGACCTTCCGATGAAGTTGCACAACAATAAAGTACGCAACACCCTGCACGGCCTCGCAGCCGCGGCGCTGCTCGTCGCCGGCGCCGCGCACGCCGACCTGAAAGTCGGCATCGATCTGTCGAGCACCGGACCGGCCGCCGTGATCGGCATCACGAGCAAAAACGCGATGCTGATGTGGCCGCAGACGATCGCCGGCCAGAAAGCCGACTACATCTTCGTCGACGACGCGTCCGACCCCGGCAACGCCGTGCGCAACATCCGCAAGCTGATCAACGAGGATCACGTCGACGTGATCGTGGGCCCGAACATCACGCCGGCCGCGATGGCCGCGCTCGACCCGGTCGCCGACAGCCAGACGCCGATGATCACGCTGATCGGCTCGGCAAGCGTGGTCGAGCCACAGGAAGGCAAGAAGATCTGGGCCTACAAGATGGCGCAGACCGATAGCGCGATGGCCGATGTGATGACGCGCTATATGTCGAACCACAACGTGAAGACGGTCGGCTTCATCGGTTTCGCGGATGGCTACGGCGAAAGCTGGCTCCACGAGTTCAGCAAGTTCGCGGCGCTGCGCCATATCCAGCTGGTCGCGACCGAGCGTTACAACCGCACCGACGCGAGCGTGACCGGCCAGATCCTGAAGCTGATGGCTGCAAAGCCTGACGCGATCCTGATCGCCGGCGCGGGCACGCCGACGGTGCTGCCGCAGCGCACGCTGATCGAGCGCGGCTACAAGGGGCCGATCTATCAGACGCACGGTATCGCGACGCCGGAGTTCATCAAGCTCGGCGGTAAAGACGTGGAAGGCACGCTGTTTCCGACGCAGCCGGTCGTCGTCGCGCGCACGCTGCCGGCCGATCATCCGTCGAAGAAGGCGGCGCTCGCGTTCGTCGACGCATACGAGGCGAAGTACGGCCCCGGCAGCGTCACGCAGTTCGCGGGCGACGCGGCCGGCGTGTATCCGCGGCTGCAGGACGCCGTCGCGCGTGCGTTGAAGACCGCGCAGCCGGGCACCCCGGCGTTTCGCGTCGCGTTGCGCGACGAGCTCGAGCATGCGCATGAACTGGTGGTGCCGAACGGAGTCGTCGATACGAGCCCGAAGGACCACGTCGGCCTCGATCAGCGGGCGAGCGTGATGGGCACCGTCAAGAATGGCAAGTTCGTTTATCTGAGCCAGTAATGCTGGCATCGGGGCGTCGCGCCCCGTCGAAATCAGCGCCGTCATCCGACTCGGGTATGCTGGGCGCTTCGTCACCGCTTCCGTTCAAGGGGAGACCATGCGGCGCGTTGTATTCAATCAGAAGGGCGGCGTTGGCAAATCGACCATCGTCTGCAACCTGGCGGCCATCAGCGCGAGCGAAGGGTTGCGCACGCTGGTGATCGACCTCGACGCCCAGGCGAATTCGACCCAATACCTGCTCGGCCCGCAGGCGAGCGAAGTCAACCCCACCGTCGCCGGCTTCTTCGAAACCGCGCTCGGCTTCAGCTTCAAGCCTGTGGAAGCCACCTCGTTCATCCATCCGACGCGCTTCGAGAATCTCGACGTGATGCCCGCCCATCCCGACCTCGACACGCTGCACGGCAAGCTCGAATCACGCTACAAGATCTACAAGCTGCGCGACGCGCTGAACGAGCTCGACATGTACGACGCGATCTACATCGACACGCCGCCCGCTTTGAACTTCTACACGCGCTCGGCGCTGATCGCCGTCGAGCGTTGTCTGATCCCGTTCGACTGCGATGACTTTTCGCGTCGCGCGCTCTATACGCTGCTCGAAAACGTGAAGGAGATCCAGCAGGATCACAACGCCGCGCTGGCGGTGGAAGGCATCGTCATCAACCAGTTCCAGCCTCGCGCGAGCCTGCCGCAGAAGCTCGTCGACGAACTCATTAGCGAGGGGTTGCCGGTGCTGGGGTCGCGCTTGTCATCGTCGGTGAAGATCCGCGAATCGCATCAGCTGGCAACGCCTGTCATTCATCTCGATCCGGGGCATAAGCTGGCGCACGAGTATCGGGCGTTGCATCGGGAGTTGAACTGCTAAAGTAGCGCTCTACCCAATCAGCACCCGCAGTCTCATCATGCGCACTACCCGAGCCATTCACGCCGTCGAGCGCCTGAAAACGCGTACCGGCAACCCGCGCTTCGCCGCGATCAGCCTGTCCGGCGGCCTGTTCTATCTGGTCGACAAATCGGGCGGGGTCGACAAGAAAGTGTCCGACCCGCTCACACTCGACGACTTCGTCAAGTTCGTCGATGCCTATGGCCCGCAGAAGCCGCGCAAGGCCAGCAAGTTCGATATCGCATTCGAGGCGCAGATCAAGAAAAGCAAGGGCGGTTGACGCTTGGGCAGCTTCGCCGGCCTTGCGCTTCAGTTCAACGCTTCACGCCCTTGCGATCTCCACCCACCGTCCATCGGCCGCACTGCTTTTCAGCACCGCGTCGATAAACCGCAAACCGTCGACGCCATCATCGACCGTCGTCAACAACAAGCTTTCCGGTGGCGGCGCGCGACCATCGTTTAACGCATCGATCTGCAATGCCGCATCCTTGTACAACTGCGCGAACGCTTCCAGATAGCCTTCCGGATGCCCGGCCGGCACGCGCGTCGCATGCGCGGCAACCGGACTTGTCACACGAGCGCGTGTCAAGCGCTCGGCAGCACCGCCCAACGGCGTGAACCACAACGCGTTCGGCTCCTCCTGATCGAACGCGAGCCCCGCCTTCGTGCCATACACCCGCAAGCGCAGCGCGTTCTCCGCGCCGCTCGCCACCTGGCTCGCCCACAACATGCCGCGCGCGCCGCTCGCATAACGCAGCATCGCCTGCACGTGATCGTCGATACGACGTCCCGGCACGAACGTGTGCAACTCCGCGCACAGCGCCCGCGGCATCATCCCCGTCACAAAAGCGGCCAGCTGATACGCGTGCGTGCCGATATCGCCTAGGCACCCGGCCGGCCCAGCCAGCGCCGGATCGGTACGCCAGCCCGCCTGCCTGTTCGCGCCGCCGGTTTCGACCGGCTCGGCGAGCCAGTCCTGCGCGTACTCGACCTGCACGACGCGTATCTCGCCCAACTCGCCATGTTCGACCAGCTCGCGCGCGTGCCGCACGAGCGGGTAGCCCGAATAGGTATGCGTCAGCGCAAACAGCCGCTTTTTTGAATGCGCGAGCTGCGCGAGCGCCTCGCCTTCAGAGAGCGAAACCGCGAGCGGCTTGTCGCAGATCACGTGGATGCCCGCTTCGAGAAACGCCGTCGCGACCGGCGCATGCAGATGATTTGGCGTGACGATCGCGACCGCGTCGATGCCGTCGTCGCGCGCGGCCTCGGCGCGCGCCATCTCGCGCCAGTCCGCGTAGCTGCGCGCGATGCCCGCTTCGACGGCGCTCGCCCGCGCGCGCCCGGGATCGGACGACAACGCGCCCGCCACCAGTTCGAACCGATCGTCGAGCCGCGCCGCGATCCGATGCACCGCGCCGATGAACGCGCCCTGCCCGCCGCCGACCATGCCCAGCCTGAGCCTTCTGCGCTGCATCGCTTGCGCTCCCTGTTTTGCGTCGGCCGTCGGTCAAATGCCCAGCACGCTCTTTAGCTGCGCGTTATCGACGCCGCTGCCCGCGAAGTCATCGAATGCATGCTCGGCCACGCGGATGATGTGCCGGCGAATGAACTCGGCGCCTTCGCGGGCCCCGTCGTGCGGATGCTTCAACGCGCATTCCCATTCGAGCACGGCCCAGCCCGGAAAATCGAACTGCGCCATCTTCGAGAAGATCGCGCCGAAGTCGATCTGCCCATCGCCGAGCGAGCGAAAGCGCCCCGCGCGTTCGACCCAGCCGCTATAGCCGCCGTACACGCCCTGCTTGCCGGTCGGACGAAACTCCGCGTCCTTCACATGGAACGCCTTGATGCGCTCGTGATAGATATCGATGAACGCCAGATAGTCGAGCTGTTGCAGCACGAAGTGGCTCGGGTCGTACAAAATGTTCGCGCGCGGATGCTGTTCGACCGCGGCGAGAAAACGCTCGAACGTCACGCCGTCGTGCAGGTCTTCGCCCGGGTGCAGTTCGTAGCAGACGTCCACGCCGGCCGCGTCGAACGCATCGAGAATCGGCCTCCAGCGGCGCGCGAGTTCATCGAACGCGAGTTCGACGAGACCGGCCGGCCGCTGCGGCCACGGGTACAGATACGGCCACGCGAGCGCGCCCGAAAACGACACGTGCGTGCTCAAGCCCAAGCGACGCGACGCCTGCGCCGCGAGCTTCATCTGCGCGATCGCCCATTCGGTGCGCGCCGCCGGATTGCCGCGCACCTGCGGCGCGGCGAAGCCGTCGAACAGCGCGTCGTAAGCCGGATGCACGGCGACCAGCTGCCCTTGCAGATGCGTCGATAGTTCGGTGATCGCGACGCCCGCGTTGTCGGCGCTCTCGCGCAGTTCGTCGCAATACGCGTCGCTCGCGGCCGCCTTCTCGAGATCGATCAGGCGCGGGTCGCACGGCACCTGGATACCCTTGAAGCCGAGACCCGCGGCCCAGCCCGCGAGATGCGCGAGGTTGTCGAACGGCACGTCGTCGCCCATGAACTGCGCGAGAAAAATCGCCGGCCCCTGGATGGTTTTCATCGTACGGTTCCTCGAACGTTGCACGCGGACCACGCCCGCGCGCGCTAGACGATGCCCGGAGCGCCGCTCAGAACGGCGAGTCGGGGAAGTAGAACTGCTGGGCGTTTTCCTTCGTGATCAGCACCGACGGAATGATCGTCGTGGCCGGCAGCTTGTCGCCCTTCAGTCGCGCTTCGGCCGTCAGCTTGATCGCGTCGTAGATGAATTTCGGCGAGTACGACACGTCGGCCTTGATCATCGGCGCGCCGTCCATCACGTTCTTCACCATGCCCTTCGAGCCCGCGCCGCCGAACACGATCTTGATGTCGTTGCGCTTGGCCTGATCGATCGCCTTCAGTACGCCGACCGCCATGTCATCGTCGGCGGCCCACACGGCGTCGATGTGCTTGAAGCGCGTCAGGTAGTCCTGCATCACCTTGAACGCGTCGTCGCGATTCCAGTTCGCGTACTTCGCGTCGAGAATCTTGATGTCCGGATAGTTTTTCAACACGCCGGTGAAGGCGGTCCAGCGCTCGTTGTCGAGCGTGGTCGGAATGCCGCGCAGCGCGACGATGTTGCCCTTGCCGTCGAGCGCTTTCGCCAGATACTCGGCCGGAATCTTGCCGAACGCGGTGTTGTCGCCGGCCACGTAGGCATCCTGCGCGCTCGTGTTCGTCAGGCCACGATCGACCACCGTCACGTACACGCCCTTGCGCTTCACCTGCTCGACCGGCTGTGTCAGCGTCGCCGATTCGTACGGGAAGATCACGAGCGCGTTGATCTTGTTGACCGTCACGAGATCCTGCAACTGGTTCGCCTGCTCGGGCGCGTTGGCCGCGGTCTTCACGATCACCTTCAGATCGGGATGCGCCTTCTCGAGATCCTCCTTCGCCTTGTTGGCCCACCAGACGATGCCGCCGGTGAAGCCGTGATCGGCCGTCGGAATCGCGACGCCCAGCGTGACCTTGTCGTCGGCGCGCGCCGCGCCGCTCGTGCCCAGGATCCCCAACGCCAGCACGCCGGCGCCGATCGCTCGAATGACTTGCTTCATGGTGTGTGTCTCCAATCATGAGGCGTTCGCTCGCCCCGATTTTTCGGACCTGCCGTTGGTTTACCGCGCCTGCTTTGCTACGCCTGCTTTGCTGCGTTTCGTTCCCGCGTTTTTTTCACTGCGGCCGCGCCGCTTCGAGGCGCACGGCTAGCGCCGCCCACGCTGCACGAACGCGACGAAAATAATCACGACGCCCTGCACCGCCGCGTTCAGGTACACGCTGATGATGCTGGTCAGGTTCAGGATGTTCGCGATCACCGACAGCAGGATCGCGCCGATCACGGTGCCGATCAAGCGTCCCTCGCCGCCCTTGAGCGCGGTACCGCCGACCACCACCGACGCGATCGCTTCGAGCTCCCACAACAGGCCCGTGGTCGGCGTGGCGGAGCCGAGGCGCGGCACGTAGAGCACCGTGGCCACGCCCACGCAAATCCCGAGCAGCACATACGTGACGATTTTCACCGTATCGACGCGAATCGCCGCATAACGCGCGACCTGTTCGTTCGAGCCGATCGCCTGCACGTGCCGGCCGAACGCGGTGCGATTGAGGATCAGCGCGCCGCCCGCCGCGACCACCAGAAACACCCAGATCGGCACCGGCACGCCGAACAGGCTCGCGTAATAGACGGGACCGTAGAGATCGGATAGCGAATCATTGAGCGTCAGCGCGCCGCCATCGGCGAGCCACGTCAGCACCGCGCGAAAAATCCCAAGCGTGCCGAGCGTGACGATGAACGGCTCGATGCGCCCTTTCGTGATCAGCAGCCCGTGCGCGCAGCCGAACAGCGCGCCGAGCACGAGCGCCGCGACGATGCCGATCGTCACGATCACGAGCGGCGGCAACGCATGACCGGCCGCACCCGCGGCGAGCCCGTTCATCAGCCAGATCATGATGCCCGCGATCAACGCGGCCATCGAGCCGACCGATAGATCGATGCCCCCCGAGATGATCACGAAGGTCATGCCGACCGCGATGATGCCGATGAACGAGGTACGGGTGAGCACGTTCATCAGGTTGCCGAGCGTCGCGAAGTCGCGATTGAGCAGCGTGCCGACGATGCACAGCACGACCAGCCCGGCCAGCGGCCCGAGCGTGTAGAGCCGCTGCGCGACGCGCAGCGCGCGGCCTGATTGGACGGCTTCAGTGGGTGCCGGTCGCATGAGCGATCAACTCCTCTTCGGTCAGATGCTCGAGCGTCAGCGTCGCTTGCAGGCGTCCCGCGCGCATCACGGCGACGCGATGGCACAAGCCGATCAGCTCGACCAGTTCGGATGAAACGACGATCACCGCGCGGCCTTGCGCGGCGAGACGATGAATCAGGAAGTAGATGTCGCGTTTCGCGCCGACGTCGACGCCGCGCGTCGGCTCGTCGAGCACGATCACGTTCGGGTCGGGCTGCAGAAACTTCGCGAGCGCGAGCTTCTGCTGATTGCCGCCCGACAGCATGCGCGCGCGGCTCGACAGGTCGCCGGTGCGAATGCCGAATTCGCCCACGGCCTTCTGCAAAGCCGCGCGACCGGCTTTCATGTCGAGCAGCGGATGCGCGTAGCGTGCGAGCGTCATCAGCGTGACGTTGTCCTGCAGGCTCAGGTCGACGTGCAGCCCTTTGCCCTTGCGGTCCTCGCTCAGATACGTGAGGCCGTGGCGCATCGCGTCGCGCGGGTTCTTCAGATCGACCGGCCGGCCCGCGATTTCGATGCTGCCGCCGGTGCGTTTGCGCAAGCCGATGATCGCCTCGAACGCCTCGGTACGGCCCGCGCCGACGAGCCCCGCGAAGCCGAGTACTTCGCCCGTGCGCACCTCGAAGCTGAGATCGTCGACCCAGTCGGGCACCGTGAGGCCACGCACGCGCAACGCGATCGGCGTGTCGGCGGGCACCGTCTGCTTGTCGGGGAACATATCGGATACGTCGCGCCCCACCATCAGATTGGCCATCTGCTGACGCGCAAGGCCCGCGGTTTCACCGCGCGCGACGAAACGGCCGTCGCGCATCACGATCACTTCGTCCGTGATGCGCTCCACTTCGTCGAGCTTGTGCGAGATGTAGACGATCGTCACGCCATCGGCCTTGAGCTTGAGCATCAGCGCGAACAGCCGGTCGGTTTCGGCGGGCGTCAGCGTCGCGGTCGGCTCGTCCATGATCAGCAGGCGGGCGCGGCGCGACAGCGCCTTCGCGATCTCGACCATCTGCTTTTCCGCGACGATCAGCTCACGCACCCTCGTGTCCGGCGCGCGTTCGAGCCCGACCTGCGCGAGATAGCGCGCGGCATCGCTGCGCATCGCGGCATCGTCGACGAACCAGCCGCGGCGCTTCTCGTGACCGAGGTACATGTTCTGCGCGATCGTCAGATGCTCGGCGAGGTTGAACTCCTGGTGGATCAGCACGATGCCCTGCGCCTCGGCATCGCGCGAACCGGCGAAGCGCTGCACGTGGCCGTCGACCAGCACGCTGCCCGACGTTGCGGTTTCGTAGCCGGCGAGGATTTTCATCAGCGTCGACTTGCCCGCGCCGTTCTCGCCGAGCAGACCGTAGATGCGGCCGGGCGCCAGCTCGAAGCTGACACCATGCAACACGCGCACCGGGCCGAAGTCTTTGCGAATGTCGTCGAAGCGGATCGCGAGACTCATGGCTCACGCACTCCCACGGATCACCAGACGATGCGGCAGCAGCACGCCCGGCACGTTGGCCTGCGGATTCGCGAGGCGCTGCAGCAGCAGACGCGCGGCGGTCTCGCCGAGCTCGCGCATCGGCTGCGCGATCGTCGTGAGCGGCGGATCGATCTGCGCGGCGAGCGAGATGTCGTCGAAGCCGGCCACGGCGACGTCGTCGGGCACGCGCTTGCCGACGCTGCGCAAGCCGTGGATCACGCCGATCGCGAGCGTGTCCGACACCGCGAAGATCGCGCTCGGCGCATCGGACTGCCGCATCAACCCGGCCGCGGCCGACGCGCCCGCTTCGTAATCGAGGCTGTTCAGATTCATGCGCCAGCGCGGTTCGGGTGCGATGCCCGCGTCGCTCAATGCGTCGACGTAACCTTGCTGACGCTGGCGCGCATACAGATAGTCGACGTCGGAATTGATGAGACCGATGCGCCGGTGGCCGCGCGCGAGCAGATGGCGCACGGCGTCGCCCGCTGCGCGGTAGTTGTCGATGCCGACGTACGGCACGCCCATCTGCGGATCGAACTCGCAGCACGCGACCCACGGCAGCGCCTGCGACGCCTCGCCGAGCGCCTGCTGGATCGTCGCCGGATCGAGGCAGATCGCGCCGTCCGCGCGGCGGCGCCGCAGCATGTCGAAGTAGCTGCGCTCGCGCCCGGGGTCCGCGCCGGTGTCGCATAGCAGCATGAAATAGCCGTGCTGCCGCGCGACGCTGTCGATGCCGCGCACGATCTCCGCGTAAAACGGATTGCCGAAGTCCGGCACCATCGTCAACAGCAGACGGCTTTCGGCGGTGCGCAGATTGCGCGCGAGTTCGTTCACGCGGTAGCCGCTCGCGTCGATCGCGGCGAGTACTTTATCGCGCGTGGCGGGCCGCACATTCTCATGGCCGTTCATCACGCGCGACACCGTCGCGACCGACACGCCCGCCTGCTCGGCCACGCCGGCGATCGACGGCCCGTCGGACGCGCGCGGCGGCCGCGTCTGCGATTGGCGTCGAGGTTGACTGCCCGCGCGGGACAACACGGCCGGCGACGGGCGGGATGGCGTTCGGGACACACGGCCTCGCAGCGGGAATGTAATCGATTACATTTTTGGGCGACGGCGAGGCGAATCGCAAGGACGGATCGCTAGGGATTAACACGGGGGCCGTCGGCCTCGCGCCTGCCCGCGAGCGTCCGGGGCGTGTCAGCCATTTGGTACAATCCCGCAGTTCCCCTGACGCGGCTTGCAAGTGAACGCCTTGCTCCAAAGCCGCGGCCGCGGCAATCCGCCGGGGCCGGGTCAGGACAAACGTCAGCGGCAGCCGTCGCCCGCTCGCCAAACCAAACCGCCGAATCCACCATGAACATCGAGCAAGCGCGTTTCAACATGATCGAACAGCAGATCCGCCCCTGGGAAGTGCTCGACCAGGACGTGCTGAATCTGCTGTCGATCGTCAAACGTGAGAATTTCGTCCCCGCCGCTTACCACGACCTCGCTTTCGTCGACTTCGAAGTGCCGCTGCCGGCCGGCCAGCACATGCTGGCGCCGCGCGTCGAGGCGCGCGTGCTGCAGGAGCTGGCGTTGAAGAAGCACGAAAGCGTGCTCGAAATCGGCGCGGGCTCGGGTTACATGGCGGCGCTGCTCGCGCATCGCGCGCAACATGTGCTGACGGTCGACATCGAACCGGAACTGGCCGAACTCGCGAAGGCCAACCTGATCGCCAACGGCGTGCTGAACGTCGAAGTCGCGACCGGTGACGCCGCGCGCGGCTGGAGCGGCGCGGCGCCGTACGACGTAATCTGCGTGTCGGGCGGTTTGCCGGTGCTGCCGCAGGAAATGCTCGAACAGCTGAAGGTCGGCGGCCGTCTCTCGGCGTTCGTCGGCAGCGCGCCGGTAATGAAGGCGCAAATCATCACGCGCATCGACGAGAAGCAATACCGCATCTCCGACGTGTTCGAAACCTACGTCGAGCCGCTCGCCAATGCCGTGCAGCCGGCGCGGTTCAGGTTCTAAGCGGCGTTTTCGCTCGCTTCGAGGTGTATTGTTGATCCGGACGGGCCGAGTAAGCCGCCGTCCTTTGAACTGGATGTCCCGCTGATGCAAAACCTGACCGCTCCCGCACTCGCCGAATGGCTCGCCGATACCTCGCGTCCCGCGCCCGTGCTGCTCGACGTGCGCGAGCCGTGGGAACTGCAAACGGCGTCGATGCCCGGCGTCGTGTCGATTCCGATGCGCGAGATTCCGGCACGCAGCGAAGAGCTCGATGACGACGCGCAGATCGTCTGCATCTGCCATCACGGCGCGCGTAGTGCGCAGGTCGCGATGTTCCTCGAATCGCGCGGACACGCCAACGTGTTCAATCTGCAAGGCGGCATCGACGCCTGGTCGCGTCAGGTCGATCCGTCGGTTCCGACTTACTGAGATTCACCGCAAAGGCAGCGCATTGAAGCGGCGCAAGGGCTGACGGTCCTTGCGCCGCTTTTCGTTGGCGCTGCGCCAGAAGTGGTGACGAACACCCCGCAAGATCGACGGCTTGCGGGGTGTTTTGTTTTTGTGAGCGATCATTCAGCCCATCACGACCGTTGCGCGCGCTAGCGAAAGCGGCCCGAAATTTTTTGGGCCGTCGCCCATATACGGACAACCTGTCGCGCGGTGATCATCTGGTCGCTGCCGATCCGGGCAGCGACTTCAAATAGATCGTCGGCACGCCTATGTCCTTGTCCGTATTCGAGATGCACTCCGTGGAGATGTTTTGCCAAAGGCCTCCGGGTGCTTGTTATGTAATCTGCGACGAGTGGCACTACAAGGCGTGCCTGCGCAAGGCCGCCGACCTCGAGCAGGCCCAAGCAGAAACGGGGGAATTTCTCGGTATTGCCGGACTGAACTGTCGCGACTGGGGGAAGGACCGGAAGCTGGTCGAGCGCATCATCAAGCATGGCTGGCTGTGGTTTCATAATGTGCGGGACCGGAACCCCGAGATAGATGGCTGGTGGGTTATCAGTGCGCTTCTCGACGAGGTGCGTAGGGGCACGCTGCTTGCGATTAAAGGGCGTCGTGCTGACTTCTTTCCGTCATCGCACACCGCGCCAATAGGGACGTTCACGGCGAGGGCAGTCCAGTTCACGAACGACGGACCCATGCTGTCCGGGCAGTATGATCCGGGCACGCGGCAAACCCGGTTGATAGCCGCGCGCGCAGCCACGTCTGGCGGCGACAGCGACGGCGCAGGCGTTCTCGATGCGCCTGTCGCCGCGGTCCGTGCGCGGGCCGCCGATAGAGAGGTCTCAACGCTGCTTGGCAATGCACAGCCGTTCGAATACACGCGGGATGCCGTCAGTGGGGACTCCTTTGATATCGCTAAAACGCCCAATACAGGCGAACCCGGTACGTGGTACACGAACCCTGGCAGCGGGCAAATGCGCATGTTTGGAGATGACGGACAACGTGTCGTTGACTTCGACTTTGATCATGATCACGGTCAGGGCGTACCCCATGCCCACAACTGGGCGATCAATCCGCTCAGCGGCAAACTCGGGCGCGGTCCCGGTCTACCGTTTTCGTTGCTCCCCTAATCGACGGAGATGAAATGGAAAAATCAAATTACGCAAACGTGCGGGATATTCAGAATTTCCCCAGCTTCCACGATGCAGAGCTCTTTCGGATTGAGCATCGTCGCGATGAGCGCGAGTTCGAGCTTGGCTTTAAGCGCGTCAACGGTGAAATTGAGGTTCTGCTTTTCAAGCGGGTGATCTCCCTGCGGATGCTGGACTTCGCAGAGCAAAACGTTGTCTCACGCGTATTGCTGTCGCCGAAGCATTCATTTTCTGTCAGCGACGTGAGGACCATTATCGGATGGATCCGTAGCTGGACCGACTCCAAACCGGCGCTTGTATCTCAGGAGCAGGCAGAAAAGATCGCTCAGGACATACTCGCAGGAAAGGCGACACTATTCGCGCTTGATCCCTCATGCGGTGCAGAAGTAGCCGTCCTGTGTGAGTCGGCATGGCTACGGCAACACGACTAGTCGGCGCACGCCAGGTGGCGGCGCACCAAGCGCACTTAACGACATTCGCGTGATGACAGCGGCGATGGACAGTATTCGCGACTATGCGCCATGATCAAACTTCAGCATCAGATGCGAGCACGGTTCAAGACACTGGCATACGGAAAGCCGACCCTCCCAAGTCGGCTTTTTTGTGCCCACGCCCCCACCTCCGCGCTACGCCGTCTCCCTCAACACCTCCGCCACCGTCCCAAAGATCTCGTCGATCTGCGCCTCATCGACGATCAACGGCGGGGAGAACGCGAGAATATCGCCGGTATAGCGCGTGAGCACGCCCTTCTCGAAGCAACGCACGAACACATCGTAGGCCCGCGCGCCCGGCGCGCCGTCGCGCGACGCCAACTCCACGCCGCCGACAAGCCCCAGATTGCGCACATCGATCACATGCGGCTCGCCGCGCAGCTTGTGAATCGCGCGTTCAAAGATAGGCGCCATTCGCGCGGCCCGTTCGAATAGCTGCTCGCGTTCGTACAGATCGATGGTTGCGCACGCCGCGGCCGCCGCGATCGGATGCCCCGAATACGTATAGCCGTGGAATAGTTCGATGCCGCCCGGCGCGCCGCCCACGATCGTGTCGTGAATCTTCGCGCTCGCGGCGACCGCGCCCATCGGCGCCGCGGCGTTGTTGGTGCCCTTGGCCATCGTCAGCAGATCGGGGGTCACGCCGAAGTACTGCGCGGCGAACGGCGCGCCGAGCCGCCCCCAGCCGGTAATCACTTCGTCGAAAATCAGCAGGATGCCGTGCTTGTCGCAAAGCTCCCGCAAACGCTGCAGGTAGCCTTGCGGCGCAATCAATACGCCGGTGGAGCCCGCCACCGGTTCGACGATCACCGCGGCAATCGTCGACGCATCGTGCAGCGTCACGAGCCGCTCGAGTTCGTCGGCCAGATGCGCGCCCCACGCGGGCTGCCCCTTCGAAAACGCCGCCTCCTTCAGATTCAGCGTATGCGGCAGATGATCGACCGCGGGCAGCAGCCCGCCTGAAAACGCCTTGCGATTCGGCGCGATACCGCCGACCGAGATCCCGCCGAAGCCGACACCGTGATAACCGCGCTCGCGTCCGATCATCCGTGTGCGCTGGCCTTCGCCTTTCGCCCTGTGATAGGCCAGCGCGATCTTCAACGCGGTATCGACCGCTTCGGAACCCGAGTTCGCAAAGAAGATGTGCTTCAGATCGCCCGGCGTGTGACGCGCGATTTTCGTCGCCGCCTCGAAGGCCTTCGGATGTCCCATCTGGAAGGTCGGCGCGAAATCCATTTCCGCGGCCTGCGCCTGCACCGCCGCGACGATCTCGTCGCGGCAATGGCCGGCGTTCACGCACCACAGGCCCGCCGTGCCGTCGAGTATGCGGCGGCCATCGTGCGTCGTGTAGTACATCCCCTTCGCGCTCGCCAGCAGCCGCGGCGCGCTTTTGAACTGACGGTTCGCGGTGAAGGGCATCCAGAAGGCGGACATATCGGGTGGGTTGACGGCGGCACGTTCGCTCATGTGGGGTCTCCTTGTTCTGCATCGATGGTCTTTCAGTGTAGGCAGAGCGCGCGTCATGCACAAAGACGCGGCGCACTGAGGCCGCCCATGCACCGCCGTTGTACCGCGTCGGCTCACAGCGCTTCGCTGGCGGCGAACTACGCTTCGTCGCGGCGCGACGCGCACCCGAACGAGGCGCGGCGTGCGCGACTGCACCAGTTTCGCGCCGCGGCGGCGATCGGACAGCGCATCGCCCCTGCGCCGACCGCCGCGCCGCAGCGTGCATCGCACCTGCATCGCGCCGGATGGGTTCGCATGGCATGTGCCTTGCAGTAGACGAGCGGCAAGTCGTGCGCGCACAGCACGTCTGGCTGAATTCGACGCTCATAAACAGTGACCATCAATGGCAAGGGGAAAGCACATGAAACGTCGCAGTCTGTTGAAGTTCGGCTCCATGTCCGGCGCGCTCGCGCTCGCGGGCCGCGTGCCGTTCGCGCACGCGCAGTCCGATAGCGGCCCGATCAAGGTGGGGATCCTGCATTCGCTGTCCGGCACGATGGCGATCTCCGAAACATCGCTGAAAGACACCGCGTTGATGACGATCGCCGACATCAACAAGAACGGCGGCGTGATGGGCCGTCAGATCCAGCCGGTCGTCGTCGACCCCGCGTCGAACTGGCCGCTCTTCGCCGAGAAGGCGCGCCAGCTTCTGACTCAGGACAAGTGCGCGGTCGTGTTCGGCTGCTGGACCTCGGTGTCGCGCAAGTCGGTGCTGCCGGTGTTCGAGGAGCTGAACGGCCTGCTGTTCTATCCGGTGCAGTACGAAGGCGAGGAGATGTCGCGCAACGTGTTCTATACGGGCGCCGCACCGAACCAGCAGGCGATTCCCGCGACCGAATATCTGATGAGCGCCGAAGGTGGCGGTGCAAAGCGCTTCTTCCTGCTCGGTACGGACTACGTGTATCCGCGCACGACCAACAAGATCCTGCGCGCGTTCCTCACGTCGAAAGGCGTGCAGGAAGCCGATATTCAGGAGGTCTATACGCCGTTCGGCCACAGCGACTATCAGACCATCGTCGCGAATATCAAGACCTTTTCGCAGGCCGGCAAGACCGCGGTGATCTCGACCGTGAACGGCGATTCGAACGTGCCGTTCTACAAGGAGCTCGGCAACCAGGGGCTGAAGGCGTCGGATGTGCCGGTCGTCGCGTTCTCGGTCGGTGAGGAAGAACTGCGCGGGATCGATACGAAGCCGCTCGTCGGCAATCTCGCCGCCTGGAACTACTTCATGTCGCTGCGCAACCCGGCCAACGAGAAGTTCAAGAAGCAATGGGCCGCGTGGGTCAAGGACAACAACCTGCCGGGCGGCACGAAACGCGTGACCAACGATCCGATGGAAGCGACCTTCGTCGGCATTCATATGTGGAAGCAGGCAGTCGAGAAAGCGAAAAGCACCAACGTCGACAAGGTACGCGTCGCGATGGTCGGGCAGACCTTCGCCGCGCCGTCGGGCTTCACGCTGGAGATGGATGGCAACCACCATCTGCACAAGCCGGTGATGATCGGCGAGGTGCGCGCGGACGGCCAGTTCAACGTCGTCTGGCGCACCAAGGGACCGGTTCGCGCGCAACCGTGGAGCCCGTTCATCGCCGGCAATGCGGGCAAGCCCGATGTGGTCAGCTCGATTCCGGCGTTCCTGCGGCGCTCGCGCGTCGCATGACGTGTCGGCGTGGGCCGGCGCACGCCAATGCGCGTCGACCTCTCGCTGAAGCCGCGGCGGCGGCTCACGCGGCGCCGTCGCGCGCTTAACCGGCTCATCGACTCAACCCAGTGCAAAAGGCCATCATGGCGTTGTCATTTCCGACCTCCGTACGGCGACTCGGCGCGGCGCTGCTGCTGCCGCTCGCGGTCCTTCTCGCCGCCGCGCCGCGCTCGGCATTCGCGCTGACCCAGACCGACGTCGCGCCGCTCGCCGGCGACGACTTCGACGCGAAGTCCGCCGCGATCGACAAGCTGATCGCCACGCACGATACCGCGTCGGTTGCGGTGCTCAAGGCACTCGCCGACGACAGCGCGCTCGCCACCGACTCCGGCGAAGTGCTGCTGCAGGACGGCGACACCACACGCGATGCCGTGACCGGCCAGCCCGTCGCCGCGAGCGACGCACAGCCGCTCACGCTGAACAACCTGTTGCGCTCGAAGGTAGCGGGCGCGTTGTCGGGCCTGCAACTCGCGTCGCCCGACCAGGCGACCCGCGCAGCCGCCGTCGATGCACTGCTGCAAAACCCGGATGCGTCGCTCAAACCGCTCGTCGACGCGGCGCGCGCGAAAGAAACCGATCCCGCACTGAAGAAACGTCTCGACACGCTGTGGGCGATGAGCGCCTTGCACGACCCGGATGCGGCGAAGCGTCTCGAAGCGGTGCAACTGGTCGCCGCGCGCCACGACCTCGACATGAACGAGCTGCTGCGCCCGCTAGTCGCGAAGAAAACGGACGGCACGTTTGCCGAAACCGACGAACGCGTGCGCGCGGCGGCGCAAAGCGGCATCGATACGCTCGATGCGATCCAGCGCCGCAGCCAGATCGCGGGCACGCTGTTCGCGGGGCTGTCGCTCGGTAGCGTGCTGCTGCTCGCCGCGCTCGGCCTCGCGATCACGTACGGGCTGATCGGCGTGATCAATATGGCGCACGGCGAATTTCTGATGATCGGCGCGTACGCGACCTATGTCGTGCAGAACCTCTTTCAGCGCTTCGCGCCCAGTGCGTTCGACTGGTATCCGCTGCTCGCGATACCCGCCGCGTTCGTCGCGGCCGCGCTGGTCGGCATCGTGCTCGAACGGCTGGTGTTGAAGCACCTGTATGGTCGCCCGCTCGAAACGCTGCTGACCACCTTCGGCGTGAGCCTGATCCTGATTCAGGCGACCCGCATGCTGTTCGGCGCGCAGAACGTCCAGGTCGTCAATCCGTCGTGGATGAGCGGCGGCGTGACCGTGCTGCCGAACCTGATCCTGCCGTACAACCGGCTCGCGATTCTCGCGTTCTCGCTGATCGTCGTCGCGATCGCGTGGGCGGTGCTCACGCGCACGCGCCTCGGTCTGTTCGTGCGCGCGGTCACGCAGAACCGTCGCATGGCCGCGTGTGTCGGCGTGAAAACCGCGCGTGTCGATTCGTATGCATTCGCGTTCGGCGCGGGCATCGCGGGACTGGGCGGCTGCGCGCTGTCGCAGATCGGCAATGTCGGGCCCGACCTCGGCCAGAGCTACATCATCGATTCGTTCATGGCGGTCGTGCTCGGCGGCGTCGGCCAGCTTGCGGGCACGGTGCTCGGCGGCTTCGGCCTCGGCCTCGTCAGTAAGGCGATCGAGCCGTTCTGGGGCGCGGTGCTCGCGAAGATCGCGGTGCTCGTGCTGATCGTGCTGTTCATCCAGAAGCGTCCGCAGGGCATGTTCGCCTTGAAGGGCCGTAGCGCGGAGGCGTGAGATGGCATCGGCTACTTCATCGGCAAACCCAACGTCCGCTTCGTCGTCGCGCGCCGGTGCCGCTGGCGCGGGTGCGGGCGGCGCGCGCGAGTCCAGCACCCACACCGGCTTCGCGCTCGGCCTGCCAGCGCGGCCCGCGCTGCTGTCGCGTCGCGCGTGGCTCGCGCTAATCGCATTGATCATCGCGTTCGGTCTCGGCGTGCCGTTCGCCGCGCTCGTGATTCCGGAGACGAGCGCACTGCATCTGTCCGCATACGCGATGACGCTGACCGGCAAATTCATGTGCTACGCGATCGCGGCGCTCGCACTCGATCTCGTGTGGGGCTACTGCGGCATCCTGAGCCTGGGTCATGCCCTGTTCTTCGCACTCGGCGGCTACGCGATCGGCATGTACCTGATGCGCGCGATCGGTCACGAGGGCAAGTACGGCAGCGATCTGCCCGACTTCATGGTGTTTCTCGACTGGCACCAGTTGCCGTGGTACTGGCATGGCACGCAACATCTCGGCTACGCGCTGCTGCTGGTCGTGCTGGCGCCCGCCGTGGTCGCATGGGTGTTCGGCTTCTTCACGTTCCGCTCGCGCGTGAAGGGCGTCTATCTGTCGATCATCACGCAAGCGATGACCTTCGCCGCGATGTTGCTGTTCTATCGCAACGAAACGGGTTTCGGCGGTAATAACGGCTTCACCGATTTCAAGCGCATCGCCGGCTTTCCGATCACGCATCCGGGCACGCGCGCCGCCTTGCTGCTGATCACGTTCGCGGTGCTGATCGCCGCGTTCATCGGCGCGCGCGCGATCGTCACGTCGAAGCTCGGCCGCGTCGTGACCGCCGTGCGCGACGGCGAAACGCGGCTGATGTTCGTCGGCTACAGCCCGCTCGCGTACAAGCTGTTCGTCTGGACCGCGTCGGCGATGCTGTGCGGCATCGCGGGCGCGTTGTACGTGCCGCAGGTCGGCATCATCAATCCGGGCGAGATGTCGCCGGGCAACTCGATCGAAATGGCGATCTGGGTCGCGGTCGGCGGACGCGGCACGCTGATCGGACCGATCATCGGCGCGTTCGCGGTGAACGGCGCGAAGAGCTTTTTCACGGCGAACTTTCCGGAATACTGGCTGTTCTTTCTCGGCCTGATCTTCGTGCTGGTGCCGCTGCTGTTGCCGAACGGCATCATGGGTCTCGCCGATCTGCTGACGCGCAAAAGGGACCGCTGATGAACGAAAACCCGATGGTTCCCGATCTGGATTTGCCCGAAGCACCGGCGCAACGCTCGTTGAGCGGCGTCGCGAGCATGGGGCACGCGGTCGTGCCCGGCGAAATCGACGTGTCGCACGGCACGATTCTCTACCTCGAAGACGTGACGGTCAGCTTCGACGGCTTTCGCGCACTGAACGCGCTGACGCTCGCGATCGACGCGGGCGAATTGCGCTGCATCATCGGCCCGAACGGCGCGGGCAAGACCACGATGATGGACGTGATCACCGGCAAGACCGCACCCGATCACGGCAAGGTGTTTCTCGGCCAGTCGATCGATCTCACGCGCATGAACGAACCGGCGATCGCGCGCGCCGGGATCGGCCGCAAGTTCCAGAAGCCGACCGTGTTCGAGCAGCATCCGGTGTGGGAAAACCTCGAACTCGCGATGAAGACCGATAAGCGCTGGTGGGCGTCGCTGCGGGCGCGGCTCGATCGCGACGCACAGGCGCGCATCGAGGAAACGCTCGTGCTGATCGGACTGGAGAGCGAGGCGCGGCGGCTCGCCGGCGAGCTGTCGCACGGCCAGAAGCAGCGCCTCGAAATCGGCATGCTGCTGATGCAGCAACCGGCGCTGCTGCTGCTCGACGAACCGGCGGCCGGCATGACCGACGACGAAACGATGCAGCTCGCCGAGTTGCTCAATCACCTGCGCGGCACCTGCTCGATGATGGTCGTCGAGCACGACATGGAGTTCGTCGCGGCGCTCGCGGGCGACACGGGCAAGGTGACGGTGATGGCCGAAGGACGCGTGCTCGCGCACGGCACGCTCGACCAGGTGAAGCGCGATGAGACCGTGATCGAGTCTTATCTTGGCCGCTGATTGCAGTTAAAGACGGCACCGCAGCGTCAACTCGACAGGACCACCAAACCATGCTGGAAGTAGACCGACTGAACCAGTACTACGGCGGCAGCCATATTCTGCGCGACGTGAAGCTGACCGTGCCCGACGGCAAGCTGACGGTGCTGCTCGGGCGCAACGGCGTCGGCAAGACCACGCTGCTGCGCTGCCTGATGGGCGTCGTGCCCGCCAAAAGCGGCGCCATCGCGTGGCGCGGCGAGCAACTGATGAAACTGTCGACCCATGCGCGCGTCGCTCAGGGGCTCGCCTATGTGCCGCAGGGCCGCGATATTTTCCCGCGCCTGAGCGTGGAAGAGAATCTGCTGGTGGGCGCCGCCAGCAGAAAGGCGCCGAAGCAAGTCCCCGAGCGCATCTACGCGCTGTTCCCGGTGCTCAAGGACATGCGCAACCGGCGCGGCGGCGATCTGTCCGGCGGTCAGCAGCAACAGCTCGCGATTGGCCGCGCGCTGATGAGCGAGCCCCAACTGCTGATCCTCGACGAGCCGACCGAGGGCATCCAGCCATCGATCATTCAGGACATCGGTCGCACGCTCCGGCAGCTCGTCGAGGACATGGGCATGACGGTGCTGCTTGTCGAGCAGTACTACGACTTCGCCAAAGCGGTCGCCGACCGCTACTGGGTGATGAGTCGGGGCGAAATCATCGCGGGCGGCGACGGGGCGAACATGGACGCGGATGGGGTAAGGGGCTTGATTGCCGTGTAAGCGCGCTCAAGTTATCCGCCGCGCGACCGTTACACAGGCTAGGCAGCGCCGCAACGGTCGGATGAGGTGGACACCATGGACGACGAAAAACAGCTCAGACGCGAGTTCTACAACAACCCCGCTTCGTATTGCAGGGTGATGAACGTCGTGTCGGCAGTCACTTTTGGGCTATTCGAGGTCGATAGCGGCGGTACCGTCGGCATGCTGTCGGTGCGCTGGGAGAAGCTCGGCAACGAACTCGCGCCGCAGCTGCACGCGTACTACGACAGCTGGCGCGTGCTCGCATCGTTCCCCGACGTTCTCGCGAGAATGGCCGACATGACCGGGCCGTCGTGTTCGCCGCAAGCCTTCTGTCAGCTATTGCTTGATTGCGGATTCATCGATCGCGCGGAACGGGGTGCGGACGATCACGCCGCGCCGACACTCGTGCGCTAGCCACGGCCGTGATACGGTCCGGGTTAGCGGCACAACATCGTTCCACAACGGAGAAAAAACATGTCGGTGACGGTTCACGTCGAATACCAGTACTGCCAGCATGGCAAGAAAGCAGTCCAGACAGGCAGCGACTCGTTGACCGTCGAGGAAAACACGCCCCGCGCGATTCTTGCGCTGCTACGGCTGCTGCATCCGCAGTGGGAGGGCATCAAGGTGCTGGCGGTGACCGAGGCCTCGCCTGAAGGCACCGCGTCGTAGTCCTACCGCGGGTTCCGCGCTTCGACACGCGTGCTATTCTCGCCGCACGCCGATTCCCCCACCCATCCGCATGTCGCTTCACGAAAACCACGCCACGCTCGCCGACGCGCCCACGCCGTGGCGCGCGCGTCTCGAACTCGGCTTCGTCGGCGGCGACGCTCGCACGACGCTCGCGCACCGGCTGCACGATGGGCCGCTGCGCGTGCAGCGGCCGCTCTACCCGGAAGGCCCGGCGATCTGCCACGCGGTGATCGTGCATCCGCCCGGCGGTGTCGCGGGTGGCGATCAGCTCGACATCGACATCACGCTCGCCGCGCACAGCCATGCGGTGCTGACCACGCCGGGCGCAACCAAGTGGTACAAGTCGAACGGCCGCGCGGCGCGGCAGCGCATCGCGCTGCAGGTCGGCGAGCACGCGAAGCTCGACTGGCTGCCGCAGAACAACATCGTGTTCGATCACGCCAACGCGCAACTCGATTTTTCGCTGACGCTCGCCGACGGCGCGAGCGCGATCGGCTGGGACGCGACGCAGCTCGGACGGCAGGCGGCCGGCGAACGCTGGTCGGCGGGTAGCTTGCGCACGCTGTCGCGAATCGTCGGCGCGAATGGCGAGCTGCTGTGGTTCGAACGCGCGAGCCTCACCGCCGACGATCCGCTGCGCGACGCGCCGCAAGGTCTCGCCGGCTTTCCGGCCTACGGCACGTTGTGGGCGGTAGGCGCCGCGTGCGACGACGCGCTCGCCGAATCGCTGAGCGCGCAACTGCCGTTCGACGATACGTTGCGAGCGGCCGCCTCGTGCGTGACGAACGGCGTGCTGCTCGTGCGCGCCGTGTCGCGCTCGATGGAATCGCTGCAGCACGCGCTCACGCGCTGCTGGCTGCAATTGCGGCCGGTCGTGCATGGTGTTGCGGCGGTGCCGTTGCGGATCTGGTCGACCTGAGAACGCGTCCTCTTTATCTTCATCCACTCTTCGCGCACCAAGCCGGCGCGGGCCCACGCACCAACGCTGTGCGCGAGCCGGGCTCAGCGCGCCGCCGGCCATAGCGCAGCGCGATGGCACACAGCTTGCATTGCATTCGCCACCTCGCGGCCGGCCTCGATGAAGCCAGCGACAACCCGACACCAACGACACGACCACCACCCACGCTCCCGCCCCATGATCCGCACGCTCCCCCGCTCCGCGCGCCGCGCCTTGCTGACCGCATTGCTCGCCCTGCCCATCGTCGCCAACCTCGCGTTTCATGCGCGCGACGCGCACGCCGACACGCTCGACAACATCGCGAAGGCCGGCGTGCTGAAGGTCGCCGTGCCCGAGGACTATCCGCCGTTCGGCTCGGTCGGCGCCGACATGAAACCGCAGGGCTACGATATCGACACGGCCGCGCTGCTCGCCCGAGCGATGAACGTGAAGCTCGAACTCGTCCCCGTCAACAGCGCGAACCGCATTCCGTATCTGCAAACGGGCAAGGTCGACCTCGTGATCTCGTCGCTCGGCAAAACGCCTGAGCGCGAGAAGGTGATCGACTTCTCGAGCGCCTACGCGCCGTACTATCAGGGTGTGTTCGGCCCTGCCGATCTCAAGGTCAGCGGTCCCGCCGATCTCACCGGCAAGACCGTCGGCGCGACGCGCGGTGCGCTCGAGGAAATCGGTCTCACGCAAATGGCGCCGAACGCGACGATCAAACGCTTCGAGGACAACAACGCGACGATCGCCGCGTTCCTGTCCGGCCAGGTGCAGCTGATCGCGGCCGGCAATATCGTCGCTGCCGCGATCCTTGCGAAGAATCCGCCGCGCCGTCCGGAGCCGAAGTTCGTGATCAAGAACTCGCCGTGCTTCGTCGGCATGAACAAGAACGAGCCGCGCCTGCAGCAGAAGGTCGATGCCGCGATCGCGCAGGCCAAACACGACGGCACGCTCGCCGCGATGTCGAAGAAGTGGTTCGGCGCACCGCTGCCCGCCGATCTGTAATGCCGCGAGCGCGGTTGCAGACGGAGTTGTAAGCGCGCCGTTAGCCGGGCTTGATACCGTAACCGGCTGATGGCGCGACGCGACGAGCGCGCCGCCACGACACATCAACGCCGAGACCCCCACCCGATGAAGCTGACACCTCGCGAGAAGGACAAGCTGCTGATCTTCACCGCCGCGCTGCTCGCCGAACGGCGCCGCGCGCGCGGCCTCAAGCTAAACTATCCGGAGGCGGTCGCCTTCATCACCGCCGCGCTGATGGAAGCCGCGCGCGACGGCAAAAGCGTGGCCGAGGTGATGCACTACGGCACCACGCTGCTCACGCGCGCCGACGTGATGGAAGGCGTGCCCGAGATGATCCCCGACATCCAGGTCGAAGCGACGTTCCCGGACGGCACCAAGCTCGTGACCGTCCATCATCCGATTCCCTGAACTCCCCACCGTCAAGGCAGGCCTCATGATTCCCGGCGAACTCCTCATCGACGACGGCGAGCACGAACTGAACGCTGGCCGCGCGACGCTCACGGTGGTCGTGTCCAATACCGGCGACCGTCCGGTGCAGATCGGCTCGCACTATCATTTCTACGAAGTGAACGATGCGCTGTCGTTCGATCGCGAAGCGGCGCGCGGCTTTCGCCTGAACATCGCGGCGGGCACGGCGGTACGCTTCGAGCCCGGTCAGGAGCGCACGGTCGAACTCGTCGCACTGGCCGGCGAGCGCATCGTCTACGGCTTCAACGGCAAGGTGATGGGCAAACTGTGATGCGCTGCCTGCACCCTGGCGTTTCGACCGCCCTGCTTTGCCTTGCCATGCCTCTCGCTCATTCCGGACCCACACCATGACATTACGCATTGGCCGCCGCGCGTACGCGGAGATGTTCGGCCCCACCACCGGCGACCGCGTGCGCCTCGCCGACACCGAACTGCTGATCGAGATCGAGCGCGACTTCACGACCTACGGCGAAGAGGTCAAGTTCGGTGGCGGCAAGGTGATTCGCGACGGCATGGGCCAGTCGCAGCGCGTGCATGCCGATGTCGTCGATACCGTCGTGACGAACGCGGTGATCCTCGATCACTGGGGCATCGTCAAGGCCGACATCGGCATCAAGGATGGCCGCATCGCCGCGATCGGCAAGGCTGGCAATCCCGACATCCAGCCGAACGTGACGATCGCGATTGGCGCCGCCACCGAAGTGATCGCGGGCGAAGGGCTGATCGTGACCGCGGGCGGCATCGATACGCACATCCATTTCATCAGCCCGCAGCAGATCGAAGAAGCGCTCGCGAGCGGCGTGACGACGATGCTCGGCGGCGGCACCGGCCCCGCGACCGGCACGAATGCGACCACCTGCACGCCGGGGCCGTGGCATCTCGAACGCATGCTGCAAGCGGCCGACGGTTATCCGATGAACCTCGGCTTTCTCGGCAAGGGCAACGTGAGCCAGCCGGCACCGCTCACCGAACAGATCGCCGCGGGCGCGATCGGCCTGAAGCTGCACGAGGACTGGGGCACGACGCCCGCGGCGATCGACAACTGCCTGTCGGTCGCCGACGATACCGACACGCAGGTCGCGATCCACACGGATACGCTGAACGAAGCGGGCTTCGTGGAAACGACCGTCGCCGCGTTCAAGGGCCGCACGATCCACACGTATCACACCGAGGGCGCGGGCGGCGGCCACGCCCCGGACATCATCAAGGTGTGCGGCGAGGCGAACGTGCTGCCGTCGTCGACGAATCCGACGCGGCCCTATACGGTCAACACGCTCGATGAGCATCTCGACATGCTGATGGTGTGCCATCACCTCGATCCGTCGATTGCCGAAGACATCGCGTTCGCCGAATCGCGGATTCGCCGCGAGACCATCGCCGCGGAGGACATCCTGCACGACCTGGGCGCGCTGTCGATGCTCTCTTCGGATTCGCAGGCGATGGGCCGCGTCGGCGAAGTGATCATCCGCACGTGGCAGACCGCGCATAAGATGAAGGTGCAACGCGGCGCGCTGCCCGAGGACAACGCACGGCACGACAATTTCCGCGCGAAACGCTATGTCGCGAAGTACACGATCAATCCGGCGATCACGCATGGCATCGCGCATGAAGTCGGTTCGATCGAGCCTGGCAAGTGGGCCGACCTCGTGTTCTGGGAACCGGCGTTCTTCGGCATCAAGCCGTCGCTGATCCTGAAGGGCGGCATGATCGCGATGGCGCAGATGGGCGACCCGAATGCATCGATTCCGACGCCGCAGCCCGTGCACTATCGCGAGATGTTCGCGACGCGCGGCGGCGCGCTGAGCCGCACGTCGCTGACCTTCGTCTCGCAACTCGCCGCCGATGCGAACATCGCCGAACGCTATGGTTTGCATAAACGCATCGTCGCGGTGAAGAACTGCCGCAACGTGACAAAGGCCGACATGATTCACAACGCGTGGCGCCCGAACATCAGCGTCGATCCGGAAACCTATCAGGTGATCGCCGACGGTCAGTTGCTGACCTGCGATCCAGCCACCGTGCTGCCGATGGCGCAACGCTATTTCCTGTTCTGATCATGCGTACACTGAACAAACTTCTCGCGCCGCATCTGAAGATCGCGCCGGTGCTCGTCAAGCGTGCGCCGAGCCTGACACTCGCGTTCGATGAACGTCGCAAGAGCCGTCTTGCCGCGACGCTCGATAACGGCGAGGAAGTCGCATTGCTGCTGCCGCGCGGCACCGTGCTGCGCGACGGCGACGTGCTCGTTGCCGACGATGGCGGGCTCGTGCGTGTGGTGGCGGCGCATGAAACCGTGCTTTACGTACGAGCGCCGAATGCGTTGACGTTGACGCGCGCCGCGTATCACCTCGGCAATCGCCATACGCCAGTCGAAGTGGGCGCCGATTATCTGAAGCTCGAATACGATCCGGTGCTGGCCGACATGCTGGCGCGCATCGGTGCGACGGTCGAGCAGGTGTCGCTGCCGTTTCAGCCCGAAGCCGGTGCGTACGGCGGCGGACATAAGCATGGGCACGACGAGACGTTCGCCGAGGACTATGCGATCGCGCAGCAGGTGTTTGGCGAGCATCATGGGCATGAGCATCCTCACGACCATGACCACGTGCACGACGAATCGTGCGGACATGGACATCCACCGCATCGTCATGCGCATCGCTGAACTCACCGCGCTGCTGCATCTCGCGTCGCCGGCGCTGCCGATCGGCGCGTTCAGCTATTCACAGGGTCTCGAAGCGGCGATCGAAGCGGGCTTGATCACTGACGCCGAGTCCGCGCGCAGATGGATCGACCGCGGCCTGACCGACGTGCTCGCGCGCGGCGAATTGCCGTTCCTCGCGCAGCAGATGGAACGCTGGCGCAGGCATGACGCCGTGGAACTCGCTAACGCCAACGCCGAATTTCTCGCCAGTCGCGAGTCCGCTGAACTGCGCCGCGAAACCGAGCAGATGGGCTGGTCGCTGCGACAGCTGTGTGTGTCGCTCGAATGGGGCGATGCGGCAAGACGCGCGACGCTCGCGTCGCTCACGCCGCTCGCGCAGCCGAGCGCGTTCGCCTTCGCCGCCTATGCGCACGATGCCGCAGTCGATGCGGCGCTCGCCGCCTACGCGTTCAGCTGGGTCGAGAACCAGGCGGCCGCCGCGTTAAAGGCGGTGCCGCTCGGCCAGCTCGCGGGACAGCGCATCATCGTCGCGCTGCGCGAGCCGATCGACGCGGCCGTCACGCGCGCGCTCGCGACCTCGCGTGATGACCTCAACACGTTCGCGCCGCAGCTCGGCATTCTGTCGGCGCGCCACGAGTCGCAGTATTCGCGGCTCTTCCGCTCGTAGCACGATTCCACGATCCATCATGAACGCACTTCATCATTCCGCTTCCGCCACCCCGGCCCGCACCAAGAAGCTGCCGCCGCTGCGCGTGGGCGTCGGCGGCCCGGTTGGCTCGGGCAAGACCACGCTGCTCGAAATGCTGTGCAAGGCGATGCGCGACCGGTACGACCTCGTCGCGATCACGAACGACATCTACACGAAAGAGGATCAGCGGCTGCTGACGGTCGCGGGCGCACTACCGGCCGAGCGCATCATGGGCGTCGAAACGGGCGGGTGCCCGCACACGGCGATCCGCGAGGACGCGTCGATCAACCTCGAAGCGGTCGACCGCATGCTCACGCGCTTTCCGAACGCGGACATCGTCTTCATCGAATCGGGCGGCGACAACCTCGCGGCGACATTCAGTCCGGAGCTGTCGGACCTGACGATCTACGTGATCGACGTCGCGGGGGGCGAGAAGATTCCGCGCAAGGGCGGGCCGGGGATCACGAAGTCGGACCTGCTGGTGATCAATAAGACGGATCTTGCGCCGATGGTGGGCGCGAACCTCGATGTGATGGCGTCGGATGCGAAGAAGATGCGCGGCGACCGGCCGTTTGTGATGTGTAATCTGAAGGTGCTCGAGGGCCTTGACGACGTGGTGAAGTTTATTGAGAAGAAGGGGTTGTTGGTGTGAGCGGTGGGTTTGGGCCATCAGCGTTTGAGCAGCTCGCGCGCTGAAAGCCAGATCCCCGCAATCGAGAGCGCCATACCAAAAGCTTGGCTCAATGGGGGCAGCGAACGCTGATAAAGGCACACGTAAGCGATACCGAAAATTGTCTCGAGCACGATCAACTGGCCGACGAGCGTCATAGGAAGTGCATGCGACGCCCTGTTGAAGAGAATCGTTGCAAGCCAGGACGAGCCCACACCGAGAACCAGCGTGACCGCAACGAACAGGACAAGTTCATGTCGGTGAGACGCCGACGCCGCGGGCATAAGATTTCCTGTTTTGATCGCTTCGAAACCGGCTATGGCAGCCGCCAGAATGAATGTTGCGACACCGATCGCGCTGGACCAGTGTCCACTTGAAATGGCGGGATTCTCGCGCAGGAACCGCGAGTTCGAGATTGCGTACCAGGTCCATACGATCACCGTCACCGCAATGGCAGCGACGCCCGGCCAGGAAAAACGCAACGAATGCGCCAGAAGGCCGCTCTGGACGACCACGACAACACCGAGACCTACCGTGATCATTGCAAACGGCACAACAAGACGGCGCCATGTCGCAGTCGGTAGATGACGGTTACCCGCAATCGAAACGCAGATAGGCAAGAGGCCGATCATTGGAATGCACACCTCGGCACCCGTGTCCTGTATTCCGAAGCTGACCAGAATCGAAAAAAGGATATTGCCGGCTAAGCCATACGCCCCTGCGCGGACCCAGGCACGCATGCGGAGAGGCCTGGCGCTGTAAGTCGAAAGCAGAACTGCGATCGAAACGATTCCGTAAAAGAAAAATCGCCCAAACGTGATCTGCATCGGCGAATATGCGCTTAGGATCAAAGGTGCAACGAACGATACCCCCCAAAGTGATGTCGCGACGATCATCAGAAGCGTCGCACGATAGAGTGACCCGGGATGACCCTGTCGCGCACCTGGGACGTCCATAGTGATCTTCCATGCTGAATGGTCTGTTACGTGCGGAGCTTCGCCTGCGAAATGAAGACAGTGCCGAGCAGGCGAGAGAGAGAGATTGCAGTCTAACTCAAACGAACTGGTCGCCAAGCAACGATGATGTAAGGTGACCGCGCTCATCCACGAGCCTCCGTTCACCGTCAGCACGGGCCGCGTCGCAATAGCGGTGACGAACGTCATCCGCGCCGACGCGCGCGAAAAGCCCTTCATCAGCTTAAGAAACGACGACCGTAAATTCGATCCCCGATTCAAAGTCCAGCGTCGTGGTCGAAAAGCGCGGATCGTCGTCGAGATAGTGCTTGTAAGGCCGAACGGCGTCCTCGGCTGTGTACATGTTGTCGGCGAGAACGATAGATCCCGGGCGTAGCAGGCGTTCAATCTGCTTGAACAGATCCAAATAGAGGTTGGCCCATACGTCGATAAACACGATGTCGAACGTGCCGTCCAGTTCGGAAACGGTCTGGAAGACATCGCCCTCCCGCAGGTCGACATAAGCGTCTACACCCGCCGTTCCGACGTGTGCCCGAAGTTGTGCGCACTTAACAGCATCGAATTCAGTCGCTACGACCACACCACTGCCTAACGTGCGAAGGGCCTCGGCGAAATACAGCGTGGACACACCGCAGGAACTGCCGAGCTCGAGGATTCGAGCCGGCTTGTGCGAAAGCACCATGTTGCGTAAAAACCGTCCCGTTTCCGCTGACACGGCTAACGATAGAGAAGTATCTTGCGAGGATTGGAAGTCTTCGCTCGATAGCCCGAGCGTTTCGAGAAACCGTCCACGCAGTCGAGGTGCGACCGTTTCGTATTCCTCCGCGAGAATCAGAAACTCCTCGCTCGATCCTCGGAATTGCGCCTGTGCGCGGGCTATCACTTCTGTCTGGCTCTGTTCATGAAGCCGCCGCAGTAGAGCTGTGGTTGCTGATGTCATGTGCGCTCCTTGACGAGATCGAGAATGCCGATGACGTATGCAACGACTGACCGCAACGTTAAGCGGCCTACGCTGCCCTTCAACCATCAGCCAAAATGTGTAGCGCTATGCCGTTCTGGCGAGCTTGATCGCGTGTTCAGGGCATGCCGTCACGCAAAGACCGCATGAGCGGCAGGCGTGCGCGTTCGGTGTATAGGCGACCTTCATTCCATGCACGCGCAGCTTGAGGCGGTGCATCAAATCGAGGCTGCGATAATCGACTTCATCGATGCGCCGGATCTCAAACACATTCTCAGGGCAAACCGCTAGGCAATCGCCCTTGCCTTCGCAACGTCTCAGGTCGACGACTGGCACAATCACGCCCGGCTTCTGTTTGCAGTCGCCCATTGATTTCTCGCGCATGGTCAGTCTCCCGCGCGTGGTGCGCGGCCCGATTGCCATGCGGTCTTGAAATGCTCCCGTTCTTCGGGCGTCATCGCTTCCCATTTGCGCCAGTGACGCCGTTCGCGCCAGCCGCCATGTCCGCGGAATCCGCGGAATCCGCCAAACAGGATGCGGCTCAAAACCAGCAGGCCTAACGCGTGGGCGAAGTCGATCGCACGGGCGCCAACGAATAGCGCCGGAATCACCCAATTCCATAGAGTCATGACCACCCATCCGAGCACGCCTATGGCGACCACGACAAGCAGCGCTTTGCCCGCACATCTGATTCGAAAATTCATCCGTCGACTCCTCTAAATATCCAGTTCGTCATAAATGGTCTGCAGTCGGGCGCGCAGATGCAAGACCGCGTAGCGTTTGCGCGCAAGCAGCGTATTGAGCGTGACACCGCTTTGCGCCGCCAAGTCTTTGAAGGGCCGCCCCTCCAGCTCGTGCGCGATAAATACCTCACGTTGATTCGGCGGCAACTCATCGAGCGCATCCTGCAAGGCCTTGAGCAATAGAGCGCGCGCGTAGAGAGCTTCGGGACCTGCATCGTGCGCCGGCAGCGCGAGATCGAGGCGATAGTCATCGCTAGCGTCGTCTTCCGCCTCGAACACATCGGTCAGCGGTTGCTCTTTCTTCTTGCGAAAACGATCGATGATGCGGTTGCGCGCAGCCCGGAAAAGCCACGCGCTCGCCTGTTCGATCGGAGCGGGAAGCCGGTAAGCCTGCACAAATTCGTGAAATACATCCTGCAGGATGTCCTCGGCGTCGTCCGGGTCCCGTATTCGACGCCGGATAAAATTGACGAGCCTCGTGCGCTCACGCACCACGGTCGCGGTGATGTCGCTGTCTCGGTCGGTCATCGGCTGCGAGGTGGGTGGCGGTTCCATGCGTCTGAAGACGTTTCAGGAGCGCGAATATTGTGGTGAGCGGGAAAAAAAACTACTGCGTGACGGGAAGATGACAACAAACGCAAATCTTGTTTCCCTCCGGGTCCCGGAAGTACGCCCCGTAATAGTCCGGGTGGTAGTGCCGTCGTAAGCCGGGAGGACCTTCGCAAGAACCGGAATGTGCCAGCGCGCTCGCGTATGCTTGGTCGACCGAACGACGATCCGGCGCAAGCAACGCCACCATTTGCCCGTTTCCGCGTTCCGCTGAGTTGCCGTCATAGGGCCTGCCAATAAGAAAGAGCGGACGCGGCATACCGTCAGCCATCCAACCCGCCCACGGTCGATCCGGGTCGCAAAACTTCAGCTGATGTCCCAGTTCGCTCATGATGACCGAATAGAATTTAAAGGCTCGATCAAAGTCATTAACGCCAATAAAAACGTGCGAAATCATCTTGATCTATTCCTGTTCGGTCCGCGATGTCTTTGCACATTATCACGGTAGATTTTGCGTTCGGTATCGGTTGTGGCGTGAGGGGAAAAAGCCGCTGCGATCCGAAAGCAATCTCCAGGCAATCATGTCACGTTATCTGTCACTGGAGACGGAGAGCGATGAACAGCTTCAGGACCCCGCGGACTTCCGGGCAACAGGCCGTTGTGTCGACAGTGTTCGACTATGCAGAAGCGGTCCGACGACGCGTGCGTCCACACATCGTCTGGGATGGACCCTGTTCACGGTGAAACGACCGTCGAAGTGCGTTGCTCGTCTTCGGGCAACCTCGAGTCGGTGAGAATTGTTCGCTCGAGCAGCGACGCGAACTGGGACAAAGCCGCTGTCGCGGCAGTCAGACAAGGCGAGGAACTCTCCGCGCGCCGACGGCCGCATGGCCGGCTCGGTGCGAAATCCTTAATCGAGTGTTTGCGAAAAATCTCAATTTCTTATTGACGGTCTCTGCGAGCCCAATACATACTCATCCGCATGCAAACGCCCTTTTCTTTCGCCACCGCGATTTACCCCCCGACGCATGCGTGGAATCATGCAGCGTCGGGGGCGTGTGGACATTAGCGACCAGCAGCAACGCAAAAGTCACGAGGCCCCGCCGGAAACGGATGGGGCTTTTTTCTTGCCTGGATGGCGCCTCCGTCTGCCGGCTTCACTGACGGAGAAGAAGATGGAAGAAGCCAGCCAGCAGTTCCTGTATCCCTGTTCGACTCGAGGCGGCGCGCGCGCTGCGATTTCGCTGCCGCGTGTAGTAGTCCACTTCGCGGTGGAGTCGGCGACGACCGTGACGTGGCGTATCGCCGCCGACTCTGAATTGCGTGTGCACGGCCAGGCGCGGCTATGGCTGACGCGCCACTGCTCTCCCTACGACTACTGGCTGCAGCCCGGCGAATCGATCAGCCTGGAACGCGGCGAGCGTGTCTGGTTGAGCGTCGAGGACCAAGCGTGCGCGGAAGTGTCGATCACGAGTCCGCACGTCGAGCGTCATCGCATGCTGCGACGGTGGCTCGCGCGTTGGCGCGAGCGGGTCTTCGACATCGGGACGGCGCGCAGAGGGCGTTGACGGCCGTTTCGCTCAAACGCCTGCGATGGCAGGCGGTTCACGCGCGCACGGATGACGACGACGGGATCTGCGGCGTACCGGCCACGAACGCCGCAGAGCTGATTCAAATAGAGCCGATCCGTGTTGCCGTTCGTCGCGGATATCGGCCCTGCCGGCTATCTGGCCGCCTATGCAGGCGCGCGCGCAAGATAATCGTCGATTCATTTCAGTGTCGATATCAGGATTCACGTATGTCCCGCTCCGAGCGTCTCCTTCATCTCCTGCAAGTGCTGCGTCGTTATCGACGTCCCGTGCGCGGTCAAGCCCTGGCCGAGGAACTCGGCGTGAGCCTGCGCACGCTGTATCGGGACATCGCCAGTTTGCAGGCGCAAGGAGCCATGATCGAGGGGGCGCCGGGCATGGGTTACGTGATGAAACCGGGCTTCATGCTGCCGCCAATGATGTTCCGCTCGGAGGAACTCGACGCCCTTGTTCTTGGCATGCGCTGGGTCGCTGATCGCTGCGACGAGACGCTATCGACCGGAGCGCTGAGCACGCTTGCGAAGATCGCCGCCGTACTGCCCGCGGAACTGCGTCGCGAGCTGGAGGAATCTTCGCTGCTGGTTGGCGCGCCGTTGAAGAGGCCTGCCCACACAGTCTCGCCTGACCTTCTACGTGCCGCAGTCCGAGCAGAGCGAAAGCTGAATATCACTTACGTGGACGGCAGCGGTATTCACTCGCAGCGTGTAGTTTGGCCCTTTGCCCTCGTTTATTTCGACCAGGCGCGGGTGCTGATGTGTTGGTGCGAGCTCCGCGCTGCTTTTCGAAATTTCCGTTCGGATCGGATCTCGAACGTCGACCCGTTAGAACAGCGCTACCCCAAAAGGCGGTCAACACTGCTTCGTGAGTGGCGTAGGCTCAATGGCGTCGCCAGCCGCACCGTACTGCCAGAAACTGACAGTATCGATCGTTAGACTGAGCTCCCTTTCCTGGCGAGGAGTTCAAATGAAGTTTGCATCGGTTCGTATCGTTACCCGGGATCTCGATGGGCTCATCGAGTTCTATCAAAGGCTTTCCGGCATCGAGGCCGCACGTCCGGCCGACGGATTTGCCGAATTGCGATTCGAAGGAGCGACGCTTGCGATTTCGTCTGAGCGTCTTATCGAGCTGTTCAATGTCGGCGCTGCCACGGCGGCTGCAAATCGATCGGCGATCCTGGAGTTCGAAGTGGAGGACGTCGACGCGGTGTTCGAACGGATGAATGCGTCCGGGACCAACATCGTGATGGCGACGACATTGATGCCGTGGGGCAATCGTTCGCTTTTGCTGCGCGATCCCGATGGGAATCTGGTCAACGTATTTTCCCGACCCAGGCGTTGACGACATCCGCTGCACGGCTGCCGGCCGCGTCGCGGTTCCTATGGGAAGCTCAGTGTGACGAAACATACGTTGCATCGGCGAACGCCGGCACGGCGAAGTTTTCGCGCATGCGCTTAGTCTCCGCCGCCGGCGTCGAGCCGAACAGGCGTTTGAACTCCCGGCTGAACTGGGAAGGACTCGAGTAGCCCACGGCGTGACTCGCGGCCTCCGCGCTCAGGCCTTGGCGCACCATCAACAGGCGAGCCTGATGCAGACGCGTCGACTTGAGATACTGCATGGGCGACAGCTGCGTGATCGCCTTGAAGTGGCTGTGGAAACTCGGGACGCTCATGCCTGCTTCGTCAGCAAGCCGCGTTACGTCGAGCGACTGCGCATAGCCCGCGTGAATGAGGCGGAGGGATCGAGTGATTCGGCCGAACTGCCCGCGCATCGCAAGCGCCTCTCTCATCGAACGTCCCTGTGCTCCGGTCAGCACGCGGAAGTACAGTTCGCGCAGCAGGCCTTGGCCCAATACCGCGGCTTCAAGCGGCCGGTGCATCGCTTCGAGCAAGCGCAGCACAGACGCCTGCATCGCGTCGTCCATCGGCGTCGACATCATGCTCTGAGGCGCCTGAATTCGTTCCGTCACGCCCTCGCGATCGATCTGCGCCGCGAGTTCGGCGGCCATGGTGAAATCGAGATGCAGGTACAACGCAAGCAACGGGCGATCCGGCGTTGCGTCGGTTTCCATCGTGAATGGCACCGGCACGGACACAGCGAGGTAGTGATGCTCGTCGTAGAGATAGAGCCGATCACCGAAGTAACCTCGCTTGCGACCCTGACACACGATCACAATGCCGGGGTCATACAGAACCGGCGTGCGCGACAACGCCCGGTTCGAACGCAGGATGCGCACGCTCGGCAGCGCCGTCAAGTTGTAGCCTTCGTCCGGCGCCAACCCGCGCAAAAGGGCAACTATGCGGTCCTGGCTTTGACGGGAGCGCCCGGGCCGCTGCGTGGAGGCAGATTTTGCGTTCATAGTTTTGTGCAAGAAAATTAGCGGAATCAGCCTTCTCGTGCGTTGGCCGCAAGATTAGCATGCAGCTTTTAGTCAACATGACGGAGCGCTTCAATGCAATCCAGCAAAACTCTGCTTATCACTGGCGTTAGTAGTGGGTTCGGCCGAGCGCTCGCTCAAGAGGCGCTCGCGATCGGCCACAAAGTTGTCGGTACGGTGAGAAGTTCGCAGGCCAAGCACGATTTCGAGTCGCTCTCCGCGCGCGGCGCGTTCGCACGGGTTCTTGACGTGACGGATTTTGACGCCATCGACGGCGTCGTGTCGGAAATCGAGACGAGCGTGGGTCCCATCGATGTCCTGGTCAACAATGCTGGCTACGGGCACGAAGGCATCATGGAAGAATCGCCTCTGTCGGAGCTGCGTCGCCAGTTCGATGTGAATGTTTTTGGCGCCGTCGCGATGATGAAGGCGGTATTGCCTTTTATGCGTACGCGTCGACGCGGGCACATTCTGAACATCACGTCGATGGGCGGCTTCATCACGATGCCCGGAATCGCCTATTACTGCGGAAGCAAGTTCGCGCTTGAGGGTATTTCCGAAGCGCTGTCCAAGGAGGTCAAGCCTTTGGGTATCGCCGTGACAGCCGTGGCGCCCGGCTCTTTCCGAACCGATTGGGCCGGCCGCTCGATGACGCGAACGCCTCGGTCGGTCCCGGATTATGACGACGTCTTCGACCCCGTTCGCGAAGCTCGCGAGGAGAAAAGCGGCAAGCAACTGGGAGATCCGCGCAAAGCAGCACGAGCGATGCTTGCGGCGATCGCGGCAGACCGCCCGCCCGTTCACCTTTTGCTCGGCAGCGACGCACTCGAGCTGGTGCGCGGCAAGTTGTCGGCGCTCGAAGACGAGATCCGGGGGTGGGAGACTGTCACGGTCTCGACGGATGGCTGAGTAGCGCGGGAGGCTGCGTCGCGCATCCCTGGCGCGTTTGCTGGGTGCACGATGCAGTGACCGGCCAGGAAGCGTCGTTCGCCAGAAGCGTCGGCCGGACATTCACACGGCGGAGACACTCCGAAAGCGCTCGGTCAGTCGCCCTCTCAAGTTTCACGCTCAGTTGCCGTAGAGCCGGTGTGATCGCCCTATGTTCGGGTACGGTTGGGGCGTCTAACGTATCCGGGAAGAACTGCAATGTTAGAAGCGAAAATCCGGGGCGACGAGGTCGCAATCGCTTGGCGTTTCCGGATGGGGTCGCGAATCGGTCGGCTTTCACGAGAATCCCGGCATCCTGAGCAAAACGGAATCGGCGGGGACAGTCATTCGACCCGCTTGCAGCGCAGCTCAATTCAGGCGCTGTAGCTCTTATCCATTACTGAAAATCGCCATGAAGCTCATAGCTCGAAATTTCTTGCTCGTCGCAGTTCTTCTCTCTGTATCCAACCTCGCTTCGGCTCTCGATGACCGCTTGGTTGGTAACTGGCAGGGCCAGAGGGACAAGCATGGAAAATGCTCCTACATGGCGTGGACTATGAAAAGATCATCGGACGGAAAGTTCGAAATTGCGTTCTATAAAAATCCTGAAAAGACTCAGCTCTTGAATGAGGAGCGGGGCCAGTGGGAAACAAAGGGCGACAAGATTTCACTCATCACTGAGGGCGTTCCTACACCCGACGTCTACAGCTACACTTTTACAGACAACGATACCGTTCATGTTTCGGCTATTGAGCGAGACCCTTCGGCCGATTGCATGGCCGACTATGAATTCACGGATCATCGGGTTAAACCGTAAAGAGCGCCGATACCCTCGGGGCGAGCGGTATACGTTCAGCAAGAGACGCTGAGCCGGTCGTGCGCGGAACGCCCGCAACGGGTGGCGTGCCGCCGATCGCAGCCCTGCGAGGCGTAGGCTGGGTTTGCACATCGCATGAGGCAGAGGCCGGCCAACAGGCGTCGTTCGGCACTTTCCTCGCTGAGACGTTCATGTGTCCGATCCACCGCAAAAGCCGCCGTTGCGAGCAGGAAAAGGCCTGGCTACGCAAACTTTGAAAACAAGCAACGTGTTGATATCGGCAAACGCTCACTGCGGGCGAACCATTCAATATACCGATTCCATACCCGGTGGTCGATGCTTGAAACGTCGGTGCACCCAGTAATACTGCTCCGGAAATTTAACGACCTGTTCCTCAAGGAACGCATTCATCCGGCGCGCATCGACCACATCACTCCCCGACGGGAAGTCCGCGAGCGGCTCGAAAATCGTCAGCTTATAGCCTTGATAATTCGGGAGCACTTCAGTCACGAAGGGAACAACCCGCGCACGCCCCAATCTCGCGAGCCGCGAAACTGCTGTGAGTGTGCAGGCGGGAACGCCGAAGAAAGGCACAAAGACAGAGCTATCAACGCCCTGGTCCATATCCGCGGCGAGCATGACTGGTTTGCCGGAACGCAACAATTCCACAATCTTTCTGGCACTTGACGCGCGCTCGATCATCTCAGCGCCGAACCTGCTGCGTTGCTTCCTGGCCAGGTCGCATAAGGCTGTGCTTGACATGCGTGTGTACAGTGAGGCGACGGGAAGGTGCGTCGAGTAGAGCATGCAACCGACCTCAATGCCCACAAAGTGAAAACCCATGAAGATGGTAGGTGGAGCTGTATTGTCATCGAGATCAATTTTGCTTTCGATCTGGACGATATCCCGGATCGACTGCGCACTGCCAAACCACTGAATACCTCGCTCGAGATAGCTGCGAACAACATGACGGAAGTGTGCTCTTGCGAGCTTCCGATGTTCGCGGTCAGTCTTCTCGGGGAAACAAAGACGCAAGTTTATCTGGACGATATGCTTTCGGCGGCTCGGAAGTGCATACAGCGCAGTACCGATAATCATCCCGAGCCTTGCGACAAATTTGTAAGGAAGTGCGGAAAGTGTGCGTAGCAGACCCGCGACGAGCACAATGCTGAGACGATTCAAAGATTGTCCCTAAGAGTGGTGAAGTTTGCACGGCGGCGTTAAACGCCAAGCGGGCGACATTCCTGCTCGTCGGTGCATCATGGGAATGTCTTCGCTCAGGATTTCAACCTTGGATCATACAGTTCAGGCGTGATTGCAGGGTCAATCAGATAACTCGCGAAATTACCAGATGTAACACGAGGCTCAGGTGCGACCTACCCCATAAATTCTGGTCAAGAGCAATCGCCGCTAGCATCAACGACACTGTTCCACAACTCAAAGGGGGACTGCTGGCGATGGTTACGCGAACGACACTTCCACGCCAAAAAGGGTCCTCCGTTCTCCAAGCCAGCGAACGGCGGCTTGGGGTCGCGTAGCGCCCATCGGCGATTGGCGCAGACTGACTCTCCCTTCATTTGAAAGGAGAATCGTCATGGATGCAACTATCAACAGCGGCGCGCCGCGCGTGCCGTGGAACAAAGACAAGCTAACCGGACAGAAGTCGCCGCTGAAGCTTAAGGAAATCTGGGCCATCCGAATCCGCCTGCAACTGGGGGCGAAAACCCGTGATCTTGCGATGTTCAATCTGGCGAGCGACAGCAAGCTGCGAGCGTGCGACCTGACGAAACTGCGGGTGCGCGATGTCTGCCTGGGCACCCGCGTAGCGCCTCGCGCGACTGTGATGCAACAGAAAACGCAGCGACCGGTGCAATTCGAGATCACCGAGCAAACGCGGGATAGTGTGGAACGCTGGATCGAGGCAGCGCGGCTGTCCGCTTCAGATTTCCTGTTCTCGGGCCGGATTCATGCGTCGCCCCATCTTTCAACCCGTCAGTACGCAAGGATCGTTCATCGTTGGATTAAATCGATCGGGCTCGACGACACCGCCTATGGCACGCACACGATGCGTCGAACGAAAGCATCGTTGATCTACCGGCCTGAGGAGTGGCGGGGTCTACGTAGGCCGCCGCTTAACCCGTCCCTACTCGCCAGGAAACGCAATGCGCGTCACCTGTTGGAGACTAAGCAGCGCCCCTTCGCCCGCGTACCCGTCCCGTTCGTCGCTGCTGAGGGCTGAATCGACAATGTCGCGCGCCGCCTTGTAACTTGACAGGGCGATCGGCGGGATGCCATCCCGGTTCGCCTGGCGCATGCGCGCCTCGATCCAGCCGATGGTCCTTGCCGCATCAGCGAGGCGTCCCTGCAATGCGAGCAGATGCGCCGCATAGCAGTAAGGATAGATGCTCGGACCGATCGCATGCATCAACAACGTACAAGCGGTGCGCAAGGTCGCGTCCGCCTCCCGGAGGTCGCCAAGATTAACGAGCGCCGCACCGCGTATGACGAGGGTCTGAGACCGCAATTGGACACTCTCCGCGACGCTCGAACTGGCAAGGATCTCGTCGCATCGACGTAAAGCAGAAGTGAAGTCGCCGGCGGCCAAATCGAAGGATGGAAGCATCAGCGCGCAACGATCACCAAAGAAGGAATCGCCAAGCCGGTGGCCCACAATGGCCGCATCGGCCAGCTTCTTCGCCGTGGCATGGTCTCCTTCGACCAGGTATGAGAAGAGTACTCTGCAAAAAGCGAGGGACGTTTCCAGCCATTCAGGCCAAGCCCCATCCAACAACGTTGCTGCCTCGTCCAGCGCTTGTCTCGCGCCCTCGCGATTGGCCAGCAAGGTGAACTGATGCGCGGCGACCGTCAACGACCTGAAGGTGCCGAAGCGGTCGCTGAGGCTTCGAAAGAGAGCAGCCGCCTTCAATGCGGCTTCGGCCTGGCGCTTCGCCTCGGTACGCATGCGCAAGTCAGCCACTGCAAACCAGAAACGCGCCGCCGATACTGGAGGCACCAACTGGTCCACCCATGGCTCGATGTTGCGGTACAGCCGCGCGCCTTCGTCATTAAAGCCGCGCGCATCCCACAGCATGTCCGTCGCCGCGGCAAGATCGATTGCGACCATGCGATCGCCAGTCGGGCTAATTGCCCACGCGGCGGCAGCGCGTACATTGTCCAGCTCCGGCGCGATACGGCGCGTCCGGGCCAAGGGCTCTTCGAAATAGTCTTTTCCGGTCAGGCACTCAGTCATCGCTTCGGCGTGGCGCCGGCGCGTTGCCTCGAGCGACTCGATGGCGGCCAATCGCTCCAATGCAAAGGAGCGATTGCTTTCCAGCAGGTGATAGCGTGGCATGCGCATTCCTTGGACGACGACAAGAGACTTGTCCACCAGTGAAGCGAGCTGCTCGAACACGGCCCACTCGTCCAAGGTTGCGTCGCTCGCCACGCGCTGTGCGGCCTCAAGCGAGAAACTTCCCATGAAAACACCGAGCCGGTCGAACACCGACTTCTCCGGCGGCGTTAGCAAGCCATAGCTCCACTGCAAGGCTGCCCGAAGCGTCTGATGTCGAGGCAGCGCCGTTCGGATGCCGCCCGCCAGCAATTTCATGCGCTCATCAAGTCGCTGCCGCAGCGCGAACGCGCCGAGAAGCGACACGCGGGCCGCCGCAAACTCGATTGCCAGAGGGATTCCGTCGAGTCGGCGGCAGGTGTCGATGACGTCTCTCGCGTTGTGAGCGTCGAAGTCGAACTTTGGATCGGCGGCTTTCGCGCGCGCGACGAACATCTGAACGGCGCCAAAGCCGAGCGCAGCCACTGCGTCGTCACTCGTGGGAACGCCCAGAGGGTCCAGTCGGAACACCTGTTCGTGCTCCGTGTGCAACGGTTCCTGGCTCGTCACCAGAACGTGCACGCCCGGCGCGCCGGCCATGATCTGCTTCACTAGCGCAGCCACGTGATCGAGCAGGTGTTCGCAGTTGTCAAGCACGAGCAGCAGTCGCTGCGTGCTGATCAGCCGAACCAGCGACGCGGGGCCACCATCTCTTGCCACCTGGTGGCCTAGTGTGCGCGCGACCGTCGGCACGAGCAGCCGACCGTCGGCAAGCGATGCCAGTTCGACGACCCACACGCCATCGTACGGTTGGTCGCGCAGGCGGTGCGCGACCGCCCGCGCGACTGTCGTTTTGCCAACGCCTGCCGAGCCGACCACGCTCACCATTCGCGAGACCTCGAGCAGGCGTACCAGCGCGGCGACATCTTCCGCGCGCCCGAACAGTGGTGGCAGATCTGCGGACAAATTGCTGGGCGAGAGGGCGCCAAGCTCTGTCAGGCCGAGTTGTCGCGGAGCATCGGTCGACGGCAGCCGCTCGTCGTTGGGCGTTCCGACCGCCGCGACGTCGAACATATAGCCCCGGCGCGGGACGGTGCGCACGACGTGATGGTGCTCACCGCCCAACGCCGCGCGCAGCTCACTGACGCACTGGACAAGCGAATCGTCTGTAACGATGACCTCCCGCCAGACGGCCTCGATCAGTTCACCTCTGCTGAGCAGCCGACCGGGATTCCTGGCGAGATGCAGCAGCAGCGCGAACGTCTTGGGTCTGAGGGGCGCAGGCCTACCGGCGACACGTAATTCGCCGCGCGCGATATCGATGTCGAAACCGGGATAGTGCAAGACCTCCGCCCCAGCGCTTGCGGCACCCGCTGGCCTCGCGACAGTTTTCGCGAAATCTTCGCGTTTCATTCGGCCAATCATCGTGTGACGCGACGCCTCCCCGGCTACGCTGACTCCTGCCATCCCGTCGATTGAAGGAGCATAGGATGTCAGCGACCCATTCGCCAGTACCCAAGTTCCCGCCGAAGGCGTTCCTCATACCCAGCCGCACGGTGCTGGTTGTTCTGGGCTCGCTCGGCCGCGCGATTGCAATGTTGTCGGCGGACACCGCGATTGGCGCGGCCGTCTTTTCGTTTTGGTATTGCGTCCCGTGGCTGCTGTCGGCGTGGACCGCCTTCCAAATGCGGATCCGGTCTGGCTGCCACGCCCGATTCTCACAAGCCTCGCAGCGGATTGTTCAAGTACTGACCGGCTAACCGCCAGGCGTTATGCCGTCCCTGCCGACGAGCCGCTGGCGGGTGATTTCTTGAGTGTTAGACGCCACGCGCCTGATCCGTCTGGGGAGCAAATGATGCGTAGCGGAGCCATCGGTCAATTCGAAACCTTTGAGAACTTTGAGCGAAAGGGCTGGCAGGACGTTGCGCGGTCTTACCACGCCTACTATATGGACCTCACGTGCCAGTCGCTTCCGCCGCTACTGAGCGCCCTTGACGTGCGTGCTGGAACCAGACTGCTCGACGTCGCATGCGGGCCCGGTTACCTCGCCGCGTCCGCAGCGAGGCTCGGCGCAGACGTCGTGGGAGTCGATTTTGCGCCGGGCATGGTTGAGCTGGCGAAGGAGCTTCACCCGAAGTTGCAGTTCAAGGTCGATGACGCCGACGCCCTGGCGTTCCCCGACGAGTCCTTTGATGCGGTCGGCTGCAACTTCGGATGGCATCATTTGCTTCGACCGGAGCAGGCGCTGGCGGAGGCCTACCGCGTCCTGAGACCCGGTGGGCGAATAGGGCTCACCGTGTGGGCGTGTCCCGAACGAGCGATTGCGCTGGGCATGGTGCTGGACGCGATCCGGAAGCACGGCGATCTGAATGTCGACTTGCCAGAGGCGCCGCCATTCTTCCGCTTCAGCGAGCACGACGAGTTTGCGCGCGCACTTCGGGCAGCCGGCTTTGAATCGCCCGGCGTAATCGAGCTCGACCAGACCTGGCACTTGCACGCGCCTGAGACGCCTTTTCATGCGCTGCTACGCGGCGGCGTACGCGTGGCTGCCCTTCTGAGGTCGCAACGTCCCGAAGCGCTCGCGTCGATCGAACAGTCGGTTGCTGAAAGCGCGGCACCGTATCTGTACGACGGCGTGTTCAACGTCCCGGTGCCCGCGGTCCTGGCTTCCGCCCGGAGGCCGGCTAGCTTTCGGACCTCGCAATAGAGAAGTGCGTGTTCCTCGGGGATCTCCGAGCCGTACGTTTTCCGTTGAATAGGAGGAAATCATGCGACTACTGACGGCTTCAGTGGCGGCCTTTCTGGTCTCTGTACCCGTGCTCGCCGAACAGGGTGATGCGGAAGACCGAGCGTTAATTCAGAGCCATGTTGAGCATCCGCCCGCCAATGAGCATCGCGCGTCAAAGCCGACCGAAAGCAGCACGCCTGCGCAGGAGCACCCGGCCTCCGCGTCAGCACCCAAGGCGCTGCGCTAAAGCATCGAATTTCGCGCGGCCGACAGAGACAATAGCGCCGCCGAATCATAGGAGCCCAAAGCCCGCCGATCTTCGGGTGTCTTTTGGACGCAGCAGTTCTTGCCAACGCCCGACGCGGCTCAGCTCCGGATGACCTCGCCCGACCAGACGTGATCGAACGCAGTGCCCGCTTCGCATTGCACCGTGGGACGGTTTCCGCGTCGGGCGCTTCGTACTCACGAAACCATGTGCCGGCGATCGACGGATAAGCCGCAAATGGTCCGCAGGCGACGGACAGTTGTTTGCATGGCACCGGTCATTGAGGCGCTTCTCATGTGTGTGATTGAACGGGTCGCGCTCTGCCAGTCGCAGCCCGCCGGGCGGCTCGGCTTCGTTGCCGTTTGCGCGAGGCAGTGACCGGGCCACAACCGGCCGTTCGACATCGACGCATGAATCGTCGACAATTCGGTTCATCGCCTTTGCTGGCATCAGCCCGGCCGCCCCTGTCAAAGGCGAAAAACCCTAAAAGTAAGGCTCGCTTTTGGATCGTGATGACGGGCACCGAACTGCTACCTGAGATCGACAAAGCATTGTCGGCCATCGAACCCATGCTGACTGCGACGTGGCCGAACGTACAGAGCATTCATCGCCAACTGACGTAGTGCCGCGCTCAAATTTCCGGTGAGCAGTCGGAGCCTAAACAGGGACCGCTTACGATGGGACTGATTGCGACTCGGGAATTTGACATGTGGGGCGATAAACCAGAACTCGCAGCCCTGATCAACCAGATACAGCGTGCGTTCGAGTGAGGCGGATGTCTGCTTTCGAGACATCCGATTGTCCGCTCCGGGTCGGGATTTGCCTTTTGCATGAGAGCTGCGCAGGAGGAAACCCCCGCGTTCATTCATCGGGCGCTGGTCGGCCAGAAGTGGACTCTGCCCGTTCGAATCAACCTGCCAGGAAGCGGACGCCCTGTCAGCGGCCACTACACTGGAGCGTCGCGGCGCTTCGGCGACACCGCTTGCGCCAGACCCGCTGCTACTGCTGCTGCAGGGCGATGACGCCGTCGACGGTCCATACATTGCCCAGATGAAACTGCCGTCCCGGTCCCTGAGGCGCGGGGTGCACGCCGTGCCCTTGAAGCAACTGCCACTTACCCCACCCGGAGGCGGTCTGGTCCTCAGAGAGACCTAACTGAAGCACGAACCGCAGCGTCTGGTTGACGTTCATCATGTAGTTCGGGTTCAGCCTGCCAGGCGCATAGATCAGCACCGACTGGAAAAATTCGCCTGGCTGCGGCGCCACTTCACGCCGCCTAAAAGCGACCAGTTCGCACCATGGCGCTGACCGTGCGCCTGGTCCGTCACGCAGTCACGTCGTATCCACCGGCAAAGTGCGCGTCGTGATGACAATTTACTCGACAGCGCACGCTATCCGGCCTGCCAGTTTGGCGATCTCTACCATCAGCGCTGGCGAATAGAAGAAGCGTACAAGCGTCTCAAGCACCGCTTGAACCTCGAGCATGTTTCGGGACTATCACAACGGGCGGTGGTACAAGATCTCGCCGCCAAAGTGCTGTGCGACAACCTGCAGCCAGTGACCACGGACGCAAGCGCGTGGCGCGCCTGATGCGCCTTGCCGGTCTGTGCGGCGTAAGGCGGCGGCGCTGGCCCGCACCACGCGGCAGCACCCGGGTGCGCGGCGCGCGCCCGAACCGGTGCGCCGGCAATTCAGCGCCGAAGCACCCAACGTACGGTGGATGGCGGACGCCACCTATGTCCTGACTGGCGCAGGATTGCTTACGAAATAAGTTTAATCAAACGCGAAGATTTTCGCGTCCAGCGAACTGCTACATAACTCCTTGGAAAGAAGGAGGACTGTCATGAAAAACGCGAAGCTTAATCCTAACAACGAAGGATCCGGCGCAATTTCGGCGAGGCATTTTTCGTTCCTATCCTATCTGTTCGCCGCCGTCTTTTTAGGTGCCTAGATGTCCGTCGCGTCCGGGCAGTCAGTTGGACAGCCTTTATCTCCAGAAGTCACCGACTTAGCTCCTGCCGCGACGGCATCTCCGATCAATACGTTGGCGGCCACGTCCGCGAACGTGTTGACCTATCATGGCGACACGAATCGTACTGGTTGGAATTCGAGCGAGACGACCCTTACCCCTTCCAACGTCAGAGCCGGTTCGTTCGGCGTCGCGCATGCAATCAAGTTCGGCGACCCAGTGAACGACTGGGTCGACGCGCAGCCATTGGTTGTTTCAGCGTTGAGCGTAAACGGGACAACGCAGGATGTCGTATACGTCGCCACCGAAGCCAACAACATTTACGCCTACTCGGCTTCCACCGGCAAGCTGCTCCTCCAACGGAACCTCGGGACTCCGGTACCGCGATCGAGGCTTCCCGGCGGCTGTGGCAACAACGGCCCCACCGTGGGAATCAACTCCACGCCGGTGATCGATCTGGGCACCCACACGCTATATGTGGTCTCGTTCAAGCTGGTAGGCGGCACGCCGAGCTATTGGCTCCACGCTCTTGACATCACCACCTTGGCTGACAAAGCGGGTTCTCCGACCTCGGTCTCGGCTTCGCATACCCTGACGAACGGCACGACCCACCATTTCGCCGCAGAGTTCAGCCGCCAGCGTGCCGGTCTTCTTCTGGCGAACGGAAACGTCTACGCCGCTTTCGGCAGCTTTTGCGACATACGCGCCGATGAGTCGAGAGGCTGGTTGTTGGGATGGAAGGCGAGCACGCTGTCACCGCTGCCTGCGAATCAGTTGATGGACAAGCTGTCGACTTCACCCAACACCTTTTTTCTGTCATCCATCTGGATGTCCGGGTATGGCATTGCCGCAGGTCCGTCGGGGGTGCTGTACGCTGTCACCGGGAACTCAGACCCGTCTGGTACGACCTACGCTCCTCCAAACAACATCCAGGAAAGCGTGGTGAGGCTCTCTGCCGACTTGACCACCTTGCAGGACTATTTCACCCCTTCAGGTACTAATGGTGTCGCATCGCTAGATGAAACGGACGACGATTTCGGTGCCGGTGGGGCCATGGTTATACCGGACATCCCTGGACAATCGGCTTCTACGCTCGTTGCCGGCGGAAAGCGCGGCCGTCTGTACCTCATCGACCGGGCCGCGATGGGTCACAACGACTCCGGCAGAGCGCGTTCCATCGCCGATTTCGGTTCCTGCTGGTGCGGCCCATCGTATTTTATTGGATCGGACGGCGTCCGCCGCGTTGTCAGCAGCGGCGGCAGAAGCATCAAACTATGGAAGGTTCCGGCAACGGCGGCGCTGCAACTGGAAAAATCGTTTTCTAGCATCCAATCCGGCCAGGATGGTGGCTTTTTCACGACGATTTCATCGAACGGCACAACATCCGGGTCCGCGATCATCTGGGCCGTCGGTCGCCCCACCTCCACTACTGCGCCGGCCAACGTGACGCTATACGCCTTCGACGCCTCAGGTGGCACAACACCGATCTTCTCGTCCGTCGCCGGCTCCTGGCCTCACGGCGCCAACGCCAACATCGTGCCCACTGTCGCCAACGGCAAGGTCTTTGTGGCCAGCTTCGCAGCCCTGAACATCTTCGCTCCGGGCGGGACGCTCGCTCCGGTCGTAGTCCCGCCCCCGGCTACTCCGCCAGGACCTCTGCCCAGCCAAATCTACGGAATTGTCACTTCGGTAGGCACGTTGCAAATAACCATCCAACCTCAGACTGGAGCCCCTGTGCTCGTTGACACTTCGGCTGCCGAGCAGGCTCACCTGAGCGTTCCGCTCGTGGTCGGAAAGGCCGTCCACGTCTTCGGCCCATTCAGCAGTGGAGCGTGGCACGCGGAAACAATTCTTCGTGCCAAGGACGACCCTGAATCTTGGGTGCCCACGAACTGACGCCTTTGCCAATTCCAGTTTGTGCCGAAACCGATTGGCGCTAATGGAAGAACTGCTGCAATCGGTTTCAATCTGAACGAGGCAAAGACTGGTGGTCACCATTTACATAAGGGCTAGCCCTAGCTTCGCATGTGATGCCGGCTGCTGTCGACACCGGGCATGAAATTTCGCCGGGCCGCCGGCGCAACGCTGTTCCAACCGCTGTTTCAACCGAAGGAGAAAACACGTATGCAATGGACGACTCCGAGCTACACCGACGTACGCCTCGGTTTTGAAATCGTGATGTATGTCGCTACGCGTTAAGCCCGCAACCGGGCCGCACGCCGCGGCCCCTTGCGATTTCGGTTTGTGTTTGACCTCTGCTTCGAAAAGACATTTCGCAAGCACAAGCGCCCGGTGGGCAGGAGTTGGCGCATGGATGAAAGTTATATCAAGGTCAAAGGCCCGGGTTGAGTCGTAATCGCTGTCGGCCTCAACCCGCTCGATAAAACTGAATCCGCCGACGTGTGCTCAAAGATTTGGCGAAAAACCCAGATTGATATTGTCTCGCCGCGTGGCTATAACACTCGAGCATCCCGTCCCAGCACCACTCATCGTTGCCCGGCACAGATAAACGATGGGCTTCTCCAATCCTTCTTTTCATTGAAGGACCTGCTCTCCGCGTGGCAAGAAACCGCATTTTGGCCGTGGTGTGGTTGCCTGTCGTCGAGGACATTAACTCGTTTTCCTACGGAGAGATTCACCGAAGCGGCCAGGTGTTGATGGTGTTGATTATCTGGTGAAATCGAATCAACGTCGTTCTAATGATTAGGAAAACACAATGGATATCGAAATTGATGGAGTGCTTAAGACGGCGAAGGTCAAGGCGTCTGCTTGCGCCATTGTATGTGTGCTCGGCTGGTCTACGTTAGGCCACGCGGCAACGTGGACAAAGCTGACGAATGCTGCACCCAGTGGAGTGGGGACCATGGTGCTGTTGACGGACGGCACAGTCATGGTGCAGGGAAATCCTTACGACACCTGGTTGCGCCTGAGCCCCTCCGCTACCGGAAGCTATGTGGACGGCACTTGGTCCGCTTTGGCGCCGATGAGCAAGGCGCGTCTGTATTTTTCGTTGAATGTGTTACCGAGCGGCAAGGTCTGGGTTCTTGGCGGCGAATATAGCGGCACCCCACTCCAGCAGAACATAACGAACACGGGCGAGTTGTACGATCCGCTGGCCAATACGTGGGCTCCCGTAACGGACTTTCCGGAGCAGTACTTTGGAGATGATCCTTCGATGTTGCTACCGAACGGGAAAATCCTCGCCGGGTCGATTTTCACAAACCAAACCTACCTTTACGATATCGCATCGAATTCGTGGTCGTTTGGGGGATCCAAGGTTTATCCAGATCGCAGCGACGAGGAGACCTGGGTCAAGATGGTCCGCGGTAAAGTACTTACCTACGACCTTTTCGAAAGCGTCGCGCAGAATGGTCAATATGCCGAGACCTACGATCCCACCACGCATACGTGGTCGAGCATCAGTCCGAGCGACGGCTCTGCACGCGGGACCATTCCAGCCCTGAGCAGCGCCGCAATCGGATACGAGCTTGGCCCGTTCCTGAAAGTTCGTGGCAATGGAGTTCAGGGGCAGATCTTTGGTATCGGTGCGACCGGGCATACCGCTCTGTACTCACCCTCGACCAACACGTGGGCACCCGGCCCGGATGTCTTTGGTTCGCTTGCCGGCAAATCGGTTCTTTTTGGTTCTGACGATGCACCCGGCGCGGTGATACCGAGCGGCCATGTCGTCTTTGCTGCGGACGCCGGGCCCACAAGCGGTTTGTTCAGTCCTCCGACGCAACTGTTTGATTACGACCCAGTCGCAAATTCGATTACGCCTCTGTCGCCGAGCATTCCTGATTCTAACCTTGGCAGCATTGCGGCATTTATCACAAGGCTGCTGGTGTTGCCGAACGGCCAGATACTCTTCTCTGACTCGTCGCGCCAACTCTGGGTATACAGCCCGGATGGCGCTCCACAGCGATCATGGGTGCCCGTTTTTTCGAACGTCAAGTACAGCGGCGCAGGGGTTTTCACGTTGCACGGCGTCCGCATGAATGGCCAATCCGCGGGATCAAGCTACGGCGACGATGTTGAATCGGATGAAAACTACCCCATCGTTCGCCTCCAGGACGCGGCGGGCCACGTGTATTACGGAAGGACCACGAATTGGGCCAAGACAGGCGTCGGTCAGGGTGCGAACGAGGAGACGGTCGATTTCACTCTGAAGACAGGCATGGTACCCGGAAACTATTCGATTATCGTGAGCGGCGCGGGAATCTCATCCACGCCGCGGTGCGTCACGATCACGAGCGATCAGATCAAGGGAGTCGGTGGGGCATCAAACGCCGCCATTACGTGCCACGGTAACTGAGGGTTACACCCGAATCCGGGACGCCTGCGGCCTTCGCCCGCTGACCGCAGGCCGCTCCGGGCACGCGAGCTCGCCGATAATGCCGGATTGGGCAGCAGGTTGCCGACCAACCTTGGGCGAGCCGCCAAAAGTGACGTCTCCTGGGGCATAGTATTGACCGCTCCACAACAAAAGCCGTCCACTACACGTCAGTGGGTCGACCGACGGCTCAGGGTCGAGTGCAGCCGGTCGCGGTCGTCGGGCAGCGCCATGGCACGGCGCGAAGCCTGATGGTTCAGCACCTTTGGCCACCGAATCTTCAATGCTCAAACCAGCCGCCATAAGAACGCATCTCGGCGGCGCAGTCCAGCGTGTTCCGTGCGTTCGGCTCTGGCTGAGCTTGCCCGAGCCCAGCTATTTCCGTTTCCCAACAGCACGGCAAATTGCGTCCGTCCCGAAGGGAGGAGCCTAAAAATTTATTTGCTTTTCGAAACGCACTACTAAGATGAAGTGTTGGGCGGTTTGGGGGCTTTCGGGCTTGCTTTCCCTGGTCACAACATCCTGCGTTCCGCGACAACGACTTTTCCTTGAATAGTCGTGACAATTCGGTGACACCGAACAGGAGGATGTATGTCGCACGGAACACAGCTCTGTCCGAGCATCGCTGTCATGTTGCGGGCCCTTTACGCACTCCTGCTAATTGCGACGGCAAACCCCGCCGCCGCGCAGATCATCAGCACCGTCGCGGGCCCCGGTCAGGGCGGCGTAGGTGCGGCCGGAATCGCCGCAGAAGCCATCGCGCTGGACCGATGGGGAAACATATACACTGCCGAACCGACATTTCGCGTCGTTCGCCGCATCGATCACGAGAGCGGAATTGTCACGACCGTTGCCGGCAACGGGCAAGAAGGCTACAGCGGCGACGGCGGCCCAGCGACGCACGCCAGTCTCGACTATCCGTCAGGGGTTGTGGTTGACCGAGCAGGCGATGTGTTCGTTGCGGATCCATACGTCGGAGTCGTGCGAAGGGTGGATCGAAAAACGGGGATCATTACTTCTGTTGCAGGTCCGGGCGTTGGCAGCGCCAACCGCGGCGACGGGGGGCCGGCCACTCAGGCCGCGCTGTTCCCAACCGACGTGGCCCTGAACCGGGAAGGTGATCTGTACATCGCCGATTCGGCGGCAGCACGCATCCGGCGCGTGGACCACGAAACGGGAATCATCACGACCGCCGTCAAGCTTGCGTCCAGTTACATCCTGGCTATCGCCTTTGGCCCGCACGGCGACCTCTACATAGTCGATCCCTCTCCGGCAACGGTCGTCCGGGTGGACAAAAGAACAGGCACTATCACCACGGTAGCCGGGAAGTCGCCCCTTTGCTCGGGGGCGGGCTTGATGGCGTCCGGGTGCTATAACGGAGATGGCATTGCGGCGACCGATGCTTTCTTGAACATCCCAACGCACATTGCGTTTGACTGCGCGGGTAATCTGACGATCAGCGATACCTTCAACGCCCGTGTGCGCCAGGTGAATAGGCAAACCGGCATCATCACAACCATTGCCGGCAACGGGCAGGACTCCTACGGCGGCGACGGCGGCCTTGCCACTCAAGCTGGCATAGGCGGTCCCAGGGGGCTCGCGTTTGGACCCGAGGGCGATCTGTTCTTTGCTGGCTCCGGGTACATTCGCAAGGTAAGCGGCCTGCCGAAAGCCGGGCGCCGCTGCGAAGAACGTGATGAGGACCGCGACGGCGGCGATGCGGGGCGCCCCGGTGATCGCACCGATCGCAAAGATGGCGGTGCGTTGCTTCCATGGTGGTGGTGACACCGCTTGCGCTACGCCACTATTGCGCGCGCAGCAGATGATCGCGTGCGCGCCTGCGCCGGATGCGGAACAGACGAAGGCAGCCTGCTGGCCAGCAGGCTACTTCGGACCATCCCACCAGCTGCGACCGTCACAGTTCGGCCACTAGCAGCCGTCCGGCGAGCTACGCGTCCCGACATCTGAGCGTCCGGCTTCTCTCACTTAACGGTCGCCCGGTCCACGATTTTCGTCGTCGTCAATGCCGCAGGCCATAGCCTTTCGAGCGGTGATGGCATGTCTACGCACCTATTTTTTGTACCTCCGTTTCTTCGTCAATCTCGCCGTTGTCGATGGGCGTCGCGGAAGCCTCTACTCGTCGCATACGGTTCCTATTAATCAAAAGGCGAGTGACATCGGGGCGAGAATAGTGGCCAGCGGGATCCGCGGCGTTCTTGGCCACCACAATGGCAGCAAGATCGATGTCCGCGTACAGGATGCCTTCACTGTCCTCTGGCAGCTTCGGAACCAGAGCGCTTCCGTCGGGCCCGTATATGACAGCATGACCACCACCCACGTGGTTTAAGTCATGTTTCTCGGTGGAGTCGCACAACTCGTCGATCAGCGCTTTTGACACAACGGCACATGGAGCCAGTACGAAACACGACCCTTCCACCGCATAGATTCTGCTGGCGGCATTATTGACTTCCCATCCGAGCGCTGGGGCAAAAGGCTCATAGTTAGAAAAGCTTGGCCAAGCAGCGACGTGCACCTGCTCATTCCGCGCATACATCGCGTACGTGGACAGCGGCTGCAAATGCTCCAAGCAGCACAGTGCGCCTATCCTTCCCAGATCTTCAACCTGATGCACCGCCAGATCGGAGCCATCACCTTCGCCGAATACAGCTCGTTCGACGTGAGTCGGACGCAGCTTGCGGCGTGCAGCGATGGTCCTGCCGTCGGCGCCGATAATCCACTGTCCCATGTAAGACTGCCGCCGCTTCGTTCAGAAATGCCGACGGCCGCAGTGATCCCGGCCTGCTGGACCGCGGCGCTAAGTCTCGACGCCTCCGGACAATCGTAGTCCAGCGAGTTGTCAAGTACTGCTGCACAAAGCCCCGGCGTAGCTGCCACGCGTGTGCGCCCATCCAGATTTGCCATGGATAACCACCAATGGGCGACGCAGTAGGTCATCTCCTTGCGCCGCTAGTAGTAGTCCAGACCTCCGGCATGCGCGAGGATCGGGAGCCCCCGTCAGTTCACGCAGTCGAGCAGCCGCGCCGGCATGGTCCGTATGCGCGTGAGTGACCACGATCAAGCTGACATCGCGAAAACCGCGCCCGTGCTTCGCCAAAGCGCGCTCGATCTTGTCCTCTGAGCCCGGTGTGCCCGTGTCCACGAGAACACAGCCCTCTTCACCGATGATCAGGTGGCAGTGGACCATGCCTAACGGCAGGATGGGAATCGTAATGATGGAGGGTGTATTCATGATGTACGTCCCTGTCGGTTGTTCATGGCGTCATTTCCCAGAACTGTTCAGTTCAACCCGAGCGGATTAGAGATCAGCAGTCTCCACCCGCCGTCGCGGCCCTTTTCCATAACCTGCGTAGCGGTGCCGCGTTGCTCCTGTTCGTGGCCGTCCGGTAGCGTCACGCTCAGGGACCAGTCAAGCAGGACGAGTGCTATGTCGCCGCTCTTTATCACACGACGTATTTCGTTGTGAATGCGCGGGCGCAGTTGCAGCAACTGAGCCAGACCGCTGCGCAATCCGGCGGGGTCCTCGCGTATCGTCTCGCCGCCCGTCATTCGCATCGTGGCTTTACTGCTAAACATACCGAGCAGTACGTCAAGATCGCCGGCGTTCAGCGCCGCATCGAAAGCGGCCGGGACCTGCTCAGGCGCGCTGCACACGGCGGACTTGTCTTCGACCGCTGTGACGAATCGCGCAATGAGCTGCGCCACTTCGGCCGGTGCCTCTAGCGGCGACAGGTGTCCAATTCCGGGGAGAATATGCATCCGCGCATGCGGAATACGAGGCATCAGTTCCGCCTGCAGCGTTGCGACGCGATCTACCTGATCAAGCTCACCGGAGATGACAACGGTTGGCGCGTCGATTGACGCCACCGCGGCGGTGATGTCTTCGCGCATGGCTATGTTGGGCCAGGCCGCCTTCGCCTGCGGTGCCGCCCTCAGGCTGTCCTCGATGACTCGCTCGCGGCAAGCAGCGTCAAGCGGTTTTGCGGTGAGCACGTGATCGATAACGAATTCGACCGACTCACGCGACTGATACGCGCCGGTCAACGTCGCACGTTGCTCGTCGGAAAGGTGCATCGGCGACGGGGGCGACGGCGCGACGAGTACAAGACCCTCAAGCCCACCCGGCCGACGCGATGCGATGAGTTGAGCAACCTTGCCTCCCATCGAATGGCCGACCAGAACGTAGCGCTGCAGCCCCAACTCATCGATGACACCTTCGGCGTCGGCGGCAAGATCAGCAATCCGGTAGCCGTCAGCGGGCGCTTCTGAATGGCCCCAGCCTCGGTGATCGATGGCAACAATTCGATAGCGGCCGGCCAATTCACTTGCTACACCGTCCCATGTACGCGACGAGCCGCCGTAGTAGTGCAGGAACACGAGCGCTAACTCGCCGCTGCCGCGCTGCTCGACATGAATCCGCGTACCGTTCGATCTGATTTCCATTTTCCTTCCCTAACCATTACGTAGTGTCTGAATGGTAGATTCAAGTCGTCGGCTTGATAATTGCCAGAATGGTCTACTCAGTCGATAATGGTGTTATCGAATCGGAGGAGCAAATGGACCGGCTGACGAGTCTCGGCGTGTTCGTCGCTGCTGTTGAGGAAGGCAGTTTTGCAGCCGCGGCGCGCCGTTTCGGGCTATCGGCCGCGATGGCCGGCAAGCATGTAAGCGCAATCGAGGCCGAGCTGAATACTCGGCTAGTTCAGCGCACTACACGGCGCCTAAGTCTGACCGATGCCGGCCAGACTTACTACGAGCGCAGTAAACGGATTCTCGAAGCGTTCGACGATGCCAATCGGGAAGCTGGCGATTCACAAGGGACGGCACGCGGCGTACTGCGGCTCGCAGCGCCAGTTACGTTCGGTGCGATGCACCTGGGCGAGGTCGTTGCCCGCTACCTTGATGATCATCCGCACGTCAATGTGGAAGTGGTGCTCGGAGACCGCTATGTCGACCTGATGGATACGGGTGTCGACGTGGCAATCCGGATCGGACGGCTGCAGGACCCCCGACTGGTGATGCGCCGGCTTGCACCGTGCCGAATGGTCGTCTGTGCGTCTGCCGCGTACCTCGAGCGCTATGGAACGCCACGCAAGCCCGAAGATTTGCAACGCGCGCAGCGACTGGTTTTCAGCGAGGCCGTGTCGGCCGGCGACTGGACGTTGCTCGATGCGAAAAACCACGCGCACGTCATCGACGGACCATGCCGGATGGCCGCTAACAATACGCAGATGCTACTTGCCGCGGCCCTCGCCGGCGCCGGCATCGCTTATGGCCCAACTTTTGTGTTCGGAGAGCATCTTCGGCGTGGCGAACTTGTGGCGCTACTGCCGGCTTATCGCACGGCTGATCTGGCGATTCAAGCGGTTTATCCTAGCGCACAGCGCATACCGCTCAAAGTGCGTCGGTTCGTCGACTATCTTGCCGAGACGTTCGGGGATGAACCGCCTTGGGACCGAAAGGCACGGTTTTAAAGAAGCCTCTGTACCGTCTTTTAGTCTGAGGGCTCTCGCGCAAACGGACACAAGCGGCCCGCTCAGCGGTTTTCCGCGCTCCGGCGCCGTGCCGACATAAGCCTCTTTCGTCGCATCGGCCATTGAGCGGCAGTTGTACTTCGAAGAGCAGACGCCGGGTTGCCGAACCTCGATTGTCCGATCAGGGTCGACAGCCGTCCGATAAGTGAAGACGCAGCGGCCACCGTTGTTCCCCCCACCGCACAATGAGCTTTTTTGGACTGCGCATCAAAAACAAGACCCGGGGATTCCGGGCGCTTGTTTTCTAGCGCTAGGCAGATTTTCCGCTACCGGCGCCAGCACGTTCGCATTAACCGGCACGGCCTGCACTTTCCGCTTCATCCGACAAAGCACCACGCCGCGTTGCACGGCGTCCGCCCAACCCTACTCCGGCAACAACGCAGCCAACACATCCACCGTCCTCGCCGTTGCCCCGCGATGCCTCGCCGCAAACGCGGCAGCCGCGCCGCCCATCGCGAGCCGCCGCGACTTGTCGCCAAACAGCTCATGCAGCGCGCGCGCCAGATCCGCCGGATCCCGCACCTGCAAGGCGGCACCCGCGGCAACCGCATCGGCGGTCACCTGCGTGAAGTTGAACACGTGCGGCCCGATCAGCACCGGCACACCGACCGCGCACGCTTCGATCAGGTTCTGTCCGCCGAGCGGCAACAGACTGCCGCCGATAAACGCGAGATCCGACGCCGCGTAGTAAGCGCCCAATTCGCCCATCGAATCTCCGAGCAGCACGTTCACATCGCGACGCAACGGCAGCACGCCGCCGTCGACGCCGAGCGCCGCCGAGGCAACCTTCGCGTCGGGCGCCCAGTTCGATCGGCGTTCAAGCCGCAACCCCGCCTTCTCGACGAGCGCCGCGACTTCATTGAAGCGTTGCGGATGACGCGGCACCAGAATCAGCAGCGCATCGCCGACGCCGAGCGCCGCGAACGCCTCGAGCACCAGCGCTTCTTCGCCCTCGCGCGTGCTCGCCGCCACCCACACGGGTCGCGTGCCGATCGCCGCGCGCCAGGCGTGGCCGCGCGCCGCGAGTTCGGGCGGCGTGCTCATGTCGAACTTCAGATTGCCGAGCACCGCGACGTTGCGCGCCCCGAGCGACGTCAGCCGCTCGGCATCGGACGGACTCTGCGCGAGCACGCGCGCGAAGCCGCCGAACACGTCCTTCGTCGCGCCGCCGAACTTCGCCGCGCGCTTGTATGAACGCGCCGACATCCGCGCGTTGGTCAGCACGAGCGGCACGTCGGCGCGCCGGCATTCGTCGATCAAGGTCGGCCACACCTCGGTTTCCATCACGAGACCGAGCGACGGCCGCCATGCGCGCAAGAAACGCCGTACCGCATGCGGCATGTCGTACGGGAGATAGCTGCGCAATACGCGGTCGCCGAAAACCTCGATGCCGGTCGCGCGGCCGCTCGGCGTCATGTGCGTGAGCAGAATGCGCGCGTCGGGGCGCGCCTTCATCAGCGCATCGATCAGCGGCTGCGCGGCGCGCGTCTCGCCGACCGACACCGCATGCACCCAGATCAATGGCGCGCCGTCCTCAGGCAAGCGTCCGCGCGAATAGCCGAAACGCTCGCCGATATGCTCGCGATATCCGCGCTCCTTGCGCGAACGAAGCAACAGACGCAGCACGGCAAGCGGTGCGATGAGCCACCAGAGCGCGCGATAGATCACTCTTAGCATTGGCGCTCCGCGTGGTTCGCCCGCTTCGGCGAACCCACGGCGCCGGTGCCCGCCGTGCGCGCCGGCACCCGCCGAGCCATCGAATCGACCGACGCGCTCAAACCAGCGCCCTGCCCTTCAGGCGCTCGAGAATGCCGAGCGGCGCGCATTCCGGCTGCGCCATCGCCTTCACCGGCAGGAAGAAAGTCTGCTCCAGCATGAACTGGCCGGACATCACCGCATGCGAGGTCTGGTCGGAGAAGCACACCCACACGCTGCCCGGCGGAAACGGCACGGTCTGCTGCGGACTCGTCTTCTGATAATCGAGATCGGCCTTCATGCCGTCGTGCAGACTGAGCATCAGGTGATCGTATTCGCTACGCAGCGATTTGGTGACGTGCAGCAGATTCAGCAGCCACGCGGTGGCCGGCATCTGCGGCTTGATGCGCGGCAGGAAGCGCTGCGCCATGTCCTCGAACGGCTCGCCGACGCGCCATACGCGCGGCACGCCGTGCGGGTTCACATTGGCGAACACGCGCAGGATGCGCTCGCCGTAATTCGGCCGCGACGGGAAAGCGTCGACGTGCAGGCGGCTATCGTCCTTGCGCCACGAGGTTTCGCGGGTCTCGACCTGATGCAGCCGCAGGCTCGTCGGCGCGACCCGCAGCTTGCCGTTGTACTCGGGAAACAGCCCGTCGACGAGCGTGCGCGCACTCGCCTGATAACGCGCGATCAACGCGCGCACCGCCGATTGCGTGACCGCGTCGCCGGCCACGCCATGCAGCGCCCCGCCGTTCGGTTCGAGGCTGATGTTCTTGCGGTTGGGATCGGCGAGCGCCGGATCGAGCAGCGCCTGTTCGCCGCCGTCGATCGCGAAGCGCAGGTTCGGGAAGTACAGCACCTTGCCGCGCTCGACGCCGGCGAGCAGCGTCTCGCGCGGCACGGACAGGTTACCGCCGTGCCAGTCGGCGTTCGCTACTTCGATGATCTGGGTTTCGTTCATGGTCGCCCTTGGGAACGGAGGGTGCAAGGCGAAGCGCACCGACGGGTTGTGGCCCGTGCCGATGACTGCCGGCCCGGGTGACGGCAGGCCCCGGTTACAACAAACCGAAGTCGGCCAGCGCCGACTTGACCTGCTGCAGCGTGGGCGGCTGCCCAGCCGCGCCTAGATTGACGACGTTCGGCGACCAGTAGCCGCCGGTGCGCCACGCGGTCGAGAAATTGTACAACTCGACCGTGGGCCGCTTCAGTGCCGCGGCGATATGGACCAGGCCTGTGTCGACCCCGACCGTCGCGGCCGCGCCGTCGATCAGACCGACCACCGCGGCAAGCGACAGCTTCGGCGGCACGATCGCGGCCGCGCCGAACTCCTTCGCGAGCCGTTCGCTGGTCGCGCGCTCGGCCTCGCTGCCCCACGGCAGCACGATCGACGCACCGCGCCGCACCAGCGACTGCCCGAGCTCGATCCACGCGGCATCGGGCCATTGCTTGTCGGCACGCGAGGTCGCGTGCACGAACAGCACGTACGGCACCGGCAGATTCAGATTCGCCTGCGACAGCGCGAGCGCGGCACGGCCCGTATCGAGACCGAAGTCGATGTCGTCGGTGGGTTGCGGTGGCGGATCGTTCAGCGCCGCGGCCACCAGTTGCCGCGTGCGTTCGACCACGTGCGTGCGCGGCGCGATCGGCACGCGCTGCCCGTAGAAGAAGCGCACCGGCCATTCGTAGCCGGCGCCGTCGGTGCGGTTGCCGAGGCCGACGAGCGGTCCGCGCGCCATGCTCGCGAGCCACGCGGTCTTGATGAGTCCCTGACAGTCGATCACGAGATCGTAGTGCTCGGCGGCGAGCGCGCGACGAAACGCACCGATCTCGCGCCAGTTGTCGACGGACAGGATGCGCTTGCGCCAGCGCCGCAGCGACACCGGAATCGCGCGCCGCACGCCGCTCACCAGTTCCACGAGCCCGACGAAGCTTTCCTCGACGAGCCAGTCGATCTGCGCGTCGGGGTGGCGGCGACGGATGTCGGCGATTGCGGGCATGTTGTGAACGATGTCGCCCAGCGACGACACCCTCACGATCAGTATCTTTTGCGCGCTCAAGAGTGGGAAAACCGGCTATTCGGCTCGAAGATGCGTTGAGAGGACCGCAATTCTAGCGCGTCACATACGAAAGACATGAAAAACGCGGCGCGGTAAGGCAACCCGCGCCGCGTTCGCTAGCGGCGACGCTTCGATCCGTCTGAACGAGCTTCGAAGCGCGCCGCCGCATCAGCCGTCAGAACGGCAGTTTCGCATCGGCCTTCTCCGCGAGAATCACGCGGCGGAAGTCGTCCTGGATGCGTTTGAGCGCCGCGTCGTTGTCGGCTTCGAAACGCATCACGACCACCGGCGTCGTGTTCGACGAACGCGCGAGGCCGAAGCCGTCCGGATACTCGACGCGCAGACCGTCGATCTTCACGACGTTGTCCGCGCCGGTGAACTTCGCGTTCTGCTGCATACGGGCGATCAGCTCGAAGTTCTCGCCTTCCTCTAGCTTCAGCTGCAGCTCGGGCGTGGAGTGCGAGTTCGGCAGCGAGTTCAGCAGCTTGCTCGGGTCTGCGACGCGCGTGAGGATTTCGAGCAGACGCGCCCCGGTGTACAGGCCGTCGTCGAAACCGTACCAGCGATCCTTGAAGAACACGTGGCCGCTCATTTCACCAGCCAGCGGCGCGCCGGTTTCGCGCAGCTTCGCCTTTACCAGCGAGTGGCCGGTCTTCCACATCAGCGGCTCGCCGCCCTTGTCCTTGACCCACTTCGCGAGATTACGCGTGCATTTCACGTCGTAGATGATCTGCGCGCCCTTGTTGCGCGACAGCACTTCTTCGGCGAACAGCATCAGCTGACGGTCCGGGTAGATGATCTGGCCGTCTTTGGTGACGACGCCGAGGCGGTCGCCGTCGCCGTCGAACGCGAAGCCGATTTCCGCATCCGTTTCCTTCAGCGCGCGAATCACGTCTTCGAGGTTCTCCGGGTGGGCCGGGTCCGGGTGGTGATTCGGAAAATTGCCGTCGACTTCGGTGAACAGCTCGACGAGTTCGCAGCCGAGCTTGCTGAACAGCTTCGGCGCGAGCTCGCCGGCCACGCCGTTGCCGGTATCGACGACGATCTTGATCGGACGCGCGAGCTTCACGTCGCTCGCGATGCGCTCGAGATAGGCGTCGGCGATGTCGTACTCGGTGTAGCTGCCGGTACCGTCGGCGAACTGCTGGTCGACGATGCGCTGATGCAGAGCAAGGATCTGCTCGCCGTAAATGGCCGCGCCGCGCAGCACCATCTTGAAGCCGTTGTAGTCCGGCGGATTATGGCTGCCGGTCACGACGATGCACGAGTCGACGCGACGCTCGCCGTCCGCGAGCTGCAACGGTACGCTCGCCGCGAAGTAGCCGACCGGCGTGGGCACCATGCCCACGTTGACGACATCGACGCCGGCCGCACGCAGACCGTCGGACAGCGCCCCGATCAACTCGGGACCCGACAGGCGCCCATCGCGCGCGACCACGACCGCGTCGCCGCCCTGCGCACGCACTTCGCTGCCGAACGCGCGACCGATGGAACGGGCGGCGTCGGCGTCGAGCGTCTTGCCAATGACACCACGAATGTCATACGCCTTGAAAATGGATTTGGAGATCATGTTGGCTCACTTGCGTGCAATGGAAAATTTTGACCTGCGCACCGACCGCAACCGGTAACAATCGCCGATAACAATCGCCGAAAAAAACACGGCAAAAAAGCCGCGTTAAAAAGCCGAAGTCATATTCGCGTGAAAAACGCGTGCTACCCCGTCTCGATGCGCTCTGCCGGAAGCGGTCCGGTTCCAACTTATAATTGCGTTCTTCTGACCCGCCCGAATACCGCCATTCTAATGCTTAGACGCCCTCCTTTCGTAAAGTTGCCGCGGCTGCCGGCCGGGCGGGAGAACGCGCATGGCACCGCATGCATGGCCGGCCCAGGCGGCCTGACCAGCGCGCAGCGGCGAGCGGCCAACGGATGCTGACGCTCAAGCGCTTCGCCAATCCCGACGTCACCCGCGCGTTCACGAACATCGTCTGGCTGGGCCTCGAGCGGCTCACGCAGATCGGCGTCGCCATCGTCATCAGCGGCATGCTCGCGCGCTACTTCGGACCCGATACGTTCGGCAAATGGCAGTACGCGAACACGCTGCTGCTGGTGCTCTCGCCGATCACATGGGTGTGCGGCGCCGAAATCCTCGTACCGACCATCGTCAACCGGCCGCCCGAACAACTCGGCACCGTACTCGGCAGCGCGTTCGCGTTGCGCTTTTCGGTGTCGGTCGTCGCGCTGCTGCTGACGTGGCTCGGCATTGCGCTGCATTTCTTCGACCCGCTCGTCGGTGCGATGCTCGCGGGTCTCGCGGTGACGATGCTGTTTCGCGAGCCGTTCGTCGGCGTGATCAACGCGTGGCTGCAAAGCATGACCTACAGCAAGCCGCAGTTGCTGACCAGCATGAGCACTGCGGTGATCAAGGCCGGCCTCGTCTTTCTGCTGGTGCGCGCGATGGCCGCGCCGGCGCGCTTCGGCTGGCTGTGGGCGCTCGAATCGGCGGCGATCGGCGCGGTGCTGTTGCTTTACTTCATGCGCCGGCATGGCGGCAAGCTCGGCTGGCATGTCGAACGTTCGCTGTTCAGGCACTTCGCGAGCGCGGGCACCGTGTTCTGGCTCGGGCTCATCTGCATGTACCTGTTCCTGAAACTGGACCGGCTGATGCTCGAGCGCGCGATTTCGTTCGCCGACCTCGGACGCTACTCGGCCGCCCAGCAACTCAATGAAAACTGGATCACGCTCGCGCTGATGCTCGCGCAAACCATCGCGCCGGCATTCGTCTATCGGGTGCAGGGCATCGCGCAATTGCGCCGCAACATGTGGCGACTCACCGCGCTGACCGCAGTGCTGATGGTGTGCGGCGCGCTCGTGCTGGATCTGCTCGCGGGCTTCATCATCCGCCGTGTGTTCGGGCCGGCGTTCGAAGGCGCGATCGACATCTTCCGCGTGGCCGTGTGGCTCTCGGTGCCCGCCGGTATCGAGGCGATCGGCAATCTGGTCGTGCTCAAGTATCAGGCCAGGTTCGTGTTGCTCGCGAAGTGGCTGCTCGCGCTCGCCGTCGCGTTCGCGGTCAATCTGCTCGCGATTCCCCGACTCGGCGCGTATGGCGCGCTCGTCGGCCTCGCGGCGGGCTACCTGGCAGCCGCCTCCGTCAATCTTTATTACATTCGTTTCAAATTGCGCCCATGACGAATTCATCCGCCACCGCGCAAACCACGCTCGACGACGTCGCGGTGCTGATGCCCGCCTACAACGGCCAGGCGGACGTCGATTCCACGCTTGCGTCGTTCGACGAAAGTGCGCTGGTGCACGTACTCATCGTCGATGACGGCAGCACGCCGCCGATCGTCGCGCCCACGCTGCCGAACCTGAAGATCGAAGTGCTGCGCATGGCGCAGAACGGCGGCATCGAGCGCGCGCTGCAAACCGGCATCGACGCGCTCGCGCAACGCGGCTTTCGCTATGCGGCGCGCATCGACGCGGGCGATCGCGCGGTGCCGCGGCGGCTCGCGAAGCAGCGCGCGTTCATGGAAGCGCATCCCAATGTGGCGGGCCTCGGCATGTGGACCCAGGTCGTCACCCGCGCCGGCGAACCGCTTTTCATGCTGACGCCGCCGGCCGAGCCGAACGCGATCCGGCGCCAGCGCTTTTTCCGCTCCTGCCTCGCGCATCCGTCGATGATGCTGCGTATCGATGCCGTGCGCACAGTCGGCAACTATCGCGCCGCGTATCGTTCGGCGGAGGACCTCGATCTGTTCGTTCGTCTGATGGAACGCTACGACTGCGCGAATCTGCCGGAGCTCGGCCTTTTCTATGAGCTGAACGAAGGCGGCATCAGCGCGACGAAGCGGCGCCGGCAGATCGGCTCGACGCTGCGTTTGCAGTTGCGCTACTTCAACGTGGCCAATCCGTACGACTGGCTGGGAGTCGCGAAGAATCTGCTGCATCTGATGCTGCCTTATCGCACATTGCAGCGGGTCAAGCGCGCACTGCTCATGCCGCGCGCGAGCCGTTGAGTGGTGCTGCGTATGAGCGGTGTCGCTGGATTCGTATCGCTGGTCAACATTTCATTCAACGCCCGGCCCCTCTCCGCATGAAGCCTTCTCTCAAGTCGACGCCCGCGCTGCGCATTACACTGGTCTGCAACACGGCCTGGGCAATCTATACGTATCGGCAAGGGCTGATTCGCACACTGATCGGACGCGGCGTCGACGTGACGGTGCTCGCGCCGCGCGACCGCACCTTCGAGCTGCTCGCCGCGATGGGCTGCCGTTGCATCGAACTGCCGGTTGCGTCGAAGGGCACGAGTCCGGGCGAGGATCTGCGCACGCTCGTCGCGCTCTATCGGCAGTACAGGACGATTCGTCCGCATGTCGTATTTCACTACACGATCAAGCCGAACATCTACGGCTCGATCGCGGCGAAGCTGGCTGGCGTGCAATCGGTGGCGGTCACCACCGGGCTCGGCTATGTGTTCATCCAGCACAGCCGCGCCGCGCAGATCGCCAAAAGGCTGTATCGTTTCGCGTTCCGCTTTCCGCGTGAAGTGTGGTTCCTGAATCGCGACGACCAGGCCGCGTTCATCGACGGCAAGCTGCTCGCGCATCCCGAGCGCGCGCGGCTGTTGCATGGCGAGGGCGTCGATCTGGAGCAGTTCACGTTCACGCCGCTGCGCGAGCGCACGCAGTTTCGCTTCTTGCTGATCGGGCGCTTGCTGTGGGACAAAGGCGTCGGCGAATACGTCGAGGCCGCGCGGCAGTTGCGCGCGCGCTATCCGCATGCGCGCTTCCAGCTGCTCGGGCCGGTCGGCGTCGACAATCCGAGCGCGATCACACGCGCCGAGGTCGCCGCGTGGGAGCAGGAAGGCGTGATCGAGTATCTGGGCGAGGCGCACGACGTGCGGCCGTTCATCGCCGATGCCGATTGCGTCGTGCTGCCGTCGTACCGCGAAGGCGTGCCGCGCACGCTGATGGAAGCGTCGGCGATGGGCCGGCCGATCGTCGCGACCGACGTGCCCGGCTGCCGCGAAGTGGTGGCCGACGGCGTCAACGGCTTGTTGTGTGAAGTGCGTAATGCGCAGAGCCTTGCCGCGAGCCTCGCGCGCATGCTCGACATGAGCGGCGCGCAGCGGCGCGCGATGGCCGAACGCGGCCGGCAGAAGGTCGCGACCGAATTCGACGAACGCATGGTCATCGAAACCTATAAAGATCTGGTGCAAAAAATCACGGGCGTTTTACTTTAACGGAGTAACAGCATGACCACGAAAGGCACGATTCTGGTAACGGGCGGCGCGGGTTTCATCGGCTCGCACACCTGCGTCGAACTGCTGAACGGCGGCTACGACGTCGTGGTGATCGACAACCTGGTAAACAGCAAGCGCGAATCGCTGCGGCGCGTCGAACAAATTGCCGGCCGTGCGGTGAGCTTCTACGACAACGACGCGCGCGACGCAGCCGCGCTGCAGCGGATCTTCGACGCGCATCCGATCACCGGTGCGATCCACTTTGCCGCGCTGAAAGCGGTCGGCGAATCGGTCGCGAAGCCGATCGAGTACTACGCGAACAACGTCGGCAGCCTGCTGACGCTGCTCGGCGTGATGCGCGATCGCAACGTCAAGCAGTTCGTGTTCAGCTCGTCCGCAACGGTGTACGGCGTGCCGAAAAGCTCGCCGATCGACGAATCGTTCCCGCTATCGGCGACCAATCCCTATGGTCAATCGAAGCTGATCGCCGAGCAGATCCTGCGCGATCTTGAAGTGTCGGACCCGTCGTGGCGCATCGCGACGCTGCGCTACTTCAATCCGGTCGGCGCGCATGAAAGTGGCCTGATCGGCGAAGATCCGGCCGGCATTCCGAACAACCTGATGCCGTACGTCGCGCAGGTCGCGGTTGGCAAGCTCGAGAAGCTGCGCGTGTTCGGCGGCGACTATGAGACGCCCGACGGCACCGGTGTGCGCGACTACATCCACGTGGTCGATCTCGCGCGCGGGCACCTCGCCGCGCTCGATGCACTCGTTACGCGCAATGCGAGCTTCGTCGTCAATCTGGGCACCGGGCAGGGCTATAGCGTGCTCGACGTGGTGCGCTCGTTCGAACGGGCGTCGGGCCGGCCGGTGCCGTACGAAATCGTCGCGCGCCGCCCGGGCGACGTCGCGCAGTGTTTCGCGGACCCCAGCGCCGCCGAGAAAATCATCGGCTGGCGCGCGCAGTTCGGCATCGAGCGTATGTGCGTGGACCACTGGCGCTGGCAGTCGATGAATCCGCAGGGGTTTGCCTGACGGATGCGGCGCGATCCCGGTCGCGCCGGCCCGCATCACGGCCTGATTCGCGCACGTGCCGCCGGCGCGTGCGCTGGCTTGCGTTGCGTTGCGAACTGCTTACTGCGCGGCGTCGCGCGGATAAAAATACAAGCCCGAAACGTTCAGCACACCGGTCAACCCTTCCTTCGGCACCGCTGACACGAGAAAGCGCCGGTGGGCGCTTCGAATTTGGTCAGGCGTGCAACGCGCCGATCGCGTGAACACGAGCTGCCAGTTTTGCGCGATGCAAAACGGTACGCTGCCCTGGCGTTTGGCATACGCTTCGATGCCCACCAGAATAGGCCACAGCCGTTCCCAATCCGCGGAGCCATCGAGATCGAAAACAGCCACCCCGCCCCCTGCATCGAGATTGCGGATAGCTGCGTAAGCAGCGGGAATGTGGGGATTGTCGTATTGGGAAAGGTTTTCAGGCGGCTGATGAATCCGGATCGCAGTGAAAGCCCCAACGGCCACGCAAACGAGCGCCGCAACAGGCAGGGTGACAACCGTCATATTGTCGAGGACGCGCTTCGCCAGTAACGTAAGCGCCAGAGCAGGCACGGCGTAGTAGAAAATCCCGACATAGGTCAGCGAAAGATCGTCGACGCCGAAAACCGCATAAAACAGAAAGGCGACCGTCGCACTGGCCAGTGCCAACGACAATGCCCGCTCGGGCGCGACACGGCCTGCATTGTCCCGTGCGGGATCGTTGGTCACAAGAACCGCACAAGCGGCCGCGCCCAGCAGAATGCCGAAGATTCCGTTGCTCCAGAAAAGACCGGCAAAGCGCGCGGCGTCCATTAAACGATTGGCGTGGTGGGCACGGCCAAAAGCGGCATATTCAGCGAGCGGGCCAGGGAAATGAAGGATCGTCTGGATCGCGAGCGGGACAACGAAAAGCACCACGATCGCCAATGCAACAGCGATCGTTCGGACATTGCCCGCAAGGTATTGACGGCTCAGCACCCACGTTTCATTCGCACCCGGCCGAAACGAAAGCCAGGTATTGGCTATCAGCGCGCACGCCAGCATGACGACAGTCATGCCAAGAAAGGAGGCATGACCATTCAGAAGAAATCCAAGGCTCACGGCGAGCAGCACAAGCCCGTCTGCGCGGCCCATGATCAATGCGCCTACGGACACCGTGAACGCCGCAAAAGCGAAGTAGTAAAGATGCGGGAACCAGGGGCCCGCAAAAGCCTGGTAGTTGATGTAAGCGGTGACACCGACGAATAAGGCCGTCGTGACCACGGCTGCGGCAGTGACGCCACGGGTCGCCCGCTGCATCCTGATCAGAAGCATGCCGATTGCCGCGATCCAGAAACCGGAAAGCAGCGCAACCGCATAGATCTGACCGGAAAACGGTGACGCGACCCAGTGCATCAGGTCGGAAAATACGATCTCGCCCGCGGCAAGCACGTACAGAAACGCGGGACCAGGATGATTGAACCCGAGGCGCGAGTAATGTCCGACGAGCAGCTTCAGATGCTTCGCGTCGGCAATCAACAACGAGTTCGCGGCGAAGTCCCCGACCTCGTGTAGCTGAACGGACGCGAAGGTCTGACCGAACACGATGATGAAGATCGCGACGCAGAGCGCCGAAATGAAAAACGCTGCCAAACCTTTGCGCATCGAACACCTGTTTTCGGTTTATCCAACAAGATGGAAAACAGGATTCTAAGGTAGCTGTCGGCGCGCTATGCAATCGACAGCCACCCATTCCGCGGGCTAAGCGCTAAGCCGGCACCCGCGACTCTTCGAGCCGAAACACGGCAATGGCCTCCTTCAGAACAATGGCCTGCTCCTCCAGCGACTTCGCGGCGGCGGCCGCCTGCTCGACGAGCGCCGCGTTGTGCTGCGTGACCTCGTCGATCTGCGACACGGCCTTATTGACCTGCTCGATACCGTCGCTCTGTTCGAGCGCCGACGCCTCGATCTCGCTCATCACGCCGGTCACGCGCTCGACCGCTTTCATCGCTTCCTGAATCGTCTTCTGCGCATCCGACACCAGCGACGCGCCCTCCTCGACCTTCGCCGCCGATTCGCCGATCAGCTCCTTGATCTCCTTGGCCGCCGCGCCCGAACGCTGCGCGAGGCTGCGCACTTCCGAGGCGACCACCGCGAAGCCGCGTCCCTGCTCGCCCGCGCGCGCCGCTTCGACGGCCGCGTTCAACGCGAGGATGTTGGTCTGGAACGCGATCCCCTCGATCATGCCGATGATTTCCGTGACCTTGCGCGACGACTCGCTGATGCCGTCCATCGTCTCCGTCACGCGCGACACCACCTTGCCGCCGCGCGTGACCGTATCGAGCGCACCGTGCGCGAGGCGGTTCGCCTGCTTCGCGTTGTCGGCGTTCTGCTTCACGGTCGCCGATAGCTGCTCCATGCTCGCCGCGGTCTGCTGCAGCGCGGCCGCCTGCTGCTCGGTGCGCGCCGACAGATCGGCATTGCCCGAGGCGATCTCGTTCGCGCCCTGTGTGATCGCGCTCGTACTGCCGCGCACCTTGCCGACCGTTTCGACGAGGCCATCGCGCATCCGCGTGAGTGCGCCGAGCAGTTGGCCCATCTCGTTGCGCGATTTCACCTTGATCGCGCCGCTCAGGTCGCCGGCCGCGATGCGCTCGAAGTGCTTGACCGTCGCGTTCACCGGCTTGATCAGCACCGACGACAACGCGACGCGCGCGCTCACCGCAATCACGAGCGCGATCACCGCAATCGCGCCGAACAGCGTCGTCGCAAGCTGGAAGCGTCGTTCGCCGGTCTCGGCCTGCTGACGCCGATTGTCCATCTGCGCATTTTCGAGCGCGTCGATCGCTTTCGAGTAGGACGCGTACAGGCTGTTCGCGGTATCGCCCTGGATGTTGCGGAAGGTGTTGAAGTCGAAGTCGGTCAGTGCCTTGAATTCCGGCTCGATCGCCTTGTCGACGAGCGCCGCGCGCGCGTCGCCGACGCCCTGCGCGAGCTTGCGCTCGGCGTCGCTCGCGAAGTGGCCGGCCATGTAGTTGCGGAAGTCGTTGTTCGATTGCAGCAGCACCTTGTGCGCGGCCGGCAGCAGATCGTCGGTCTGTTTGCCGACGCTGAACAGCGTCTGATAGGTGCCCAATGCGAGCTGCACCTGCAGAAGCTTCTCCGAACTCGCCTTCAGATGCGACAGCGCGGCGGCGCTGCGCTGGGTGTCGTCGAGGCTGTCGTTGGCGAGCTTCAGCGCGCCGTAACCGACAGCGATCACCGTCAGGAGGAAGGCGACGAATACGCTGATCACGAGCGTCAGTCCGCCACGAATTGTGATGTTATTGAGCATTGGGTCTCCGAAACGCCTGTGTTACGCGCGACTTACACTTCGTCGCATCCAGGTTTACGGTCGTGGCGGGCGCGCGCCGCATAGGGGGAATCCATGAGGAGCGAGCGCGCACGGGCCTGGGCGGGCGGCTTCGGTCTCGCTATCTGGGATTTTTTGCCGCCCCGCGTGAAAGCTTTGCGCCGCCGCCGCGCGCCGGCCGCCGCGTGTTTCGTTTGTATAATTCCGCTTCTTCGCTCAGGCCCACTTTCATGCTCAGTTTTGCGCTCGGCTTTCTCGTCTCCCTGCTGATCACGCTGTTGATCGTGCGCTATGCGCATCTGCATGAAAAATTCTCGACCGATACCGATCTGGCCGGCGTGCAGAAATTCCACGTGCGCCCGGTGCCGCGCATCGGTGGGACCGGGATTCTGGTCGGGCTGATCGTCTCCGCGGTGCAATTGCATCGCGCGTATCCGGCCGTGTCGGGCAGCATCCTCGGGCTGACTGCGTGCGGCATGCCGGCGTTCGGCTCGGGGCTCGTCGAGGATCTGACCAAGCGCGTGTCGCCGCTCGCGCGCCTCGTGTGCACGATGGCGGCCGCCGCGCTCGCCTGGTTCTTTCTCGACATCGCGGTCACGCGCATCAGCGTGCCGCCGCTCGACTTTCTGCTGTCATACGCGGCGGTCTCGTTCGTGGTCACGGTGCTCGCGGTCGCTGCGCTCGCCAACGCGATCAATATCATCGACGGCTTCAACGGCCTCGCGTCGATGGTCGCGTGCATGATGTTCGCATCGCTCGCGTACGTGGCGTTCCAGGTGCATGATCCGGTCGTGCTGTCCGCGTCGTTCATGATGATGGGCGCGGTGCTCGGCTTCTTCATCTGGAACTTTCCGGCCGGACTGATTTTTCTCGGCGACGGCGGCGCTTATTTCATCGGCTTCATGCTCGCCGAGCTGTCGATCCTGCTCGTGATGCGCAATCGCGACGTATCCGCGTGGTATCCGGTGCTGCTCTTCATGTACCCGATCTTCGAGACCTGCTTCTCGATCTACCGCAAGAAGTTCATTCGCGGCATGTCGCCAGGCATTCCGGACGGTGTGCATCTGCACATGCTGGTCTACAAGCGGCTGATGCGCTGGGCGGTCGGCGTGCGCACCGCGCGCGAACTGACGCGCCGCAACTCGCTGACGTCGCCCTACCTGTGGCTGCTGTGCCTGATCGCGGTCGTGCCGGCGACGCTGTTCTGGCGGCACACGCTGCATCTGTTCTGCTTCGTTGTCGTGTTCGCGGCGACTTACGTGTGGCTTTATGTGAGCATCGTGCGGTTCAAGTCGCCGAGGTGGATGGTGGTGAGGAAGGGGAAGCGGTGAGGAGCGGGGTGGGGTGCGTGCGAATAGCGTCTGCGGCGCCTAGGTATTTCATATCATCGAGGAGGAAGTCGTCATGCAGTGGAGAGTTCATGTTGCCGCGCTCGGCGTGCTGGCCGCGAGCCTGCCCGCCTTTGCCAATACGGCGTCGGACAATGTTGCATGGAGCGCGAAGCCGGTTGTCGCCGCGAGCGTGCAACCCGAATGCACCGCCTATTCCGGCCGTCAGATAAACGATGCGAGCCTGAAGCCATCTGACCCGATCACAAAGACGCTGAAGGTCGTCGGGACACTCGCCGCGATGGCGGCGGTGTCGGTTGCGAGCAAGACCAGCCCTGTCGCGCGGCCGAATCCTTGCGGGGGGTTCTGATCGCGCGCTCTACGACACCCGCGTCGCCGGCGCCACGCTACGCAACGTAGTCGCCGTCGCCGGCAGGTACTCCGGCACCAGCGCCGCAGATCAGCGTGCCGCCGCTCGACTTTCTGCTGTCGTATGCGGCGGTCTCGTTCGTGGTCACGGTGCTCGCGGTCGCGGCGCTCGCCAATGCGATCAATATCATCGACGGCTTCAACGGCCTCGCGTCGATGGTCGCGTGCATGATGTTCGCATCGCTCGCGTACGTGGCATTCCAGGTGCATGACCCGGTCGTGCTGTCCGCGTCGTTCATGATGATGGGCGCGGTGCTCGGCTTTTTCATCTGGAACTTCCCGGCCGGACTGATTTTTCTCGGCGACGGCGGCGCTTATTTCATCGGCTTTATGCTCGCCGAGCTGTCGATCCTGCTCGTGATGCGCAATCGCGACGTATCCGCGTGGTATCCGGTGCTGCTCTTCATGTACCCGATCTTCGAGACCTGCTTCTCGATCTACCGCAAGAAGTTCATTCGCGGCATGTCGCCGGGCATTCCGGACGGTGTGCATCTGCATATGCTGGTCTACAAGCGGCTGATGCGCTGGGCGGTCGGCGTGCGCACCGCGCGCGAACTGACGCGCCGCAACTCGCTGACGTCGCCCTACCTGTGGCTGCTGTGCCTGATCGCGGTCGTGCCGGCGACGCTGTTCTGGCGGCACACGCTGCATCTGTTCTGCTTCGTTGTCGTGTTCGCGGCGACTTACGTGTGGCTTTACGTGAGCATCGTGCGGTTCAAGTCGCCGAGGTGGATGGTGGTGAGGAAGGGGAAGCGGTGAGCGGAAACGACAAAGGCGCCCGACGGCGCCTTTTTGTTGGTCGAAATAGCCTTAGCGCATCGAATGTGGCTATATGTACCATGGGTATCGGCCGAAAATTCGAATCTACTTCGTGCGATACCACCGCCATAGCTTCATGATCGCGACATACGCCAGCGCCGCCGCGATCAGTTCAATCGTCACCCACACCGCGAAAATCAGATCTCCGGGGTCCCGGATGCCGAGCCAATCTGAAGCACACCACCAGACGGCTAGCTGGCTCTCCGTCATTGGATAGGGGTACGGGCGAACACAGCGAACCGAAAGAACGAAAAGACACAGAAATAGGGCGATCTTGAACACCCTACGGGCAAGTATTGCCATACGTGATGACCTCAATTGTTCCGTAGGCCCGAAGCCCCGAAGTGCGCGCGGCGATTTTCACTGTGTGCAGCAGCGCGCTGCGGATTCTCATGAAATCCGTAAGGCTCGGCAGGGTAATGCAGCCGAGTGAAGTACCTTCACCGCCTGCGGGATGCAACCGGAACTGCCCGCGCTTGATGCCATTAACCCACGTCACGTCATCAATGCTCCCATCATCCCGATACAGCGCGAACCAGTCATTGTGATTGGTTGCACTGCCCCATGCGGCATTCCACGTATCCTTCGCCCAAGCAAGGGTTTGTTAACCGAGCCCGCCAGTGGGTCGGTCCACGATCCAATACCTACCGGCGGGAATCGCCCCCTTGTTGGGCACCGCCGTGCAACCGCCCCGATTGCGGTATTGTTGGTCACCCGAATACGCGTCGAACATGCCGATGCCAGAAATGATGAGCGGTGATAGGGGCTCGTTATTCACGAGAAATTTGCCGGTGTATGCCATGTGTCACGCCTCCTGCTTGCGCTGGCTGTAGGTCATTGCGTCCTGCATAGGTTCCTCCCGTTGATGAACCTTGACCGTAAGCGCGCGTGCGGCTCGCGCGCTACAGGTTGATTCCCGATTGGCCGCCTCTTTTGCTTGGACAAAAAAACGCGCCACATGGGCGCGTAAAACATTTGCATCACAGATAAAAGAGCCAACAGAACCGCCACCTCAGCGGGAATGACATGCCGGGAGGCGACAGTTCGATGTTAGGTGTATGTGCCGGGCGCAGGCTTCGGACAACTCCGAAAGCCGAGGCGTGCATGATGGTCGTCAACTCTCCTGGGCAAAAATACAAAAGCCCCGTCGTCGGGGCTTTCGTCTACTTCGTGCGATACCACCGCCATAGCTTCATAATCGCCACGTACGCCAGCGCCGCGGCGATCAGTTCAATCGTCACCCACACCACGAAATACAAATCTTCGGGATCGCGGACACCAAGCCAACGCGAAGCACCAAACCATGCGCGCGACTCGCTTTCCGTCCACTCATAATGGTACGGACGGACATAGAGCAGGGAGAGATAGAACAGGCCGATGAACAGTGCGACCTTGAAGACCCTACGGGCAAGTGTTGCCATATGTGATGACCTCAATTGTTCCGTAGGCGAGAAAGCCCGAACTGCGCGCGGGGATTTTGACCGTGTGCAGCAGCGCGTTGCGGATTTTCATGAAATCGCTATGGCTCGGCAGCGTGATGCAGCCAAGCGAAATCCCGCGTCCGCCTGCCGGATGCAAACGGAACTGCCCGCGTTTGACGCCATTAATCCACGTCACATCATCGATCGTCCCATCATCACGATACAGCGCGAACCATTCACCATGATTCGATGGGTGACCCATTGCTGCATTCCACTCATCTTTTGCCCATGCAAACATCTGAGAACGGATGCCGCCCGTGGGGCGATCCACGATCCAGTATTTGCCGGCAGGGAGCGGCCCATCATTAGGCACCATCGTGCAGCCGCCCCGATTGCGGTATTGATTGTTGCCTGAATAAGCGTTGAATGTGCCGATGCCAAAAATGGTGATCGGTGATAGGGGCTCGTTATTCACGAGAAATTTGCCGGTATAGACCATGTGTCACGCCTCCTGATTGCGCTGGCTGCAGGTCATTGCGTCCTGCATAGGTTCCCCCGTCGTGAGCCTTGACCGTAAGCGCGCGTGCCGCTGGCGCGCTACAGGTCGATTCCGGATTTGTCGCCTCTTTCGCCTGGACGAAAAAAACGCGCCCCAAGGGCGCGCAAAATCAAAACCTTTGCATCACAGAAAAAGACCCAACAGAGCCGCCACCTCAGCGGGAATGACATACCGGGTGGCGACGATTCAATGCTAGGTGTATGTGCCGGGCGCAGGCTTCAGCCAACTCCGAAAAGCCGGGGCGTGCGCGATGGCCGTCAACTCTCCCGGGCAAAAAAAAGCCCCAGCATGTCTGTAGGGGCTTTTATCGATAAACATCCGACGGACAATTCCACCGGTCGAATGACCTGCCTTCGCGAGTACTGATTTAATGCTTCGACTACTCCGATGACTCGCGGTAGCCAAACGCCTACGACACCCGCGTCGCCGGCGCCACGCTACGCAACGTAGTCGCCGTCGCCGGCAGGTACTCCGGCACCCAGCGCCGCAGATCGCGCCGCACTTCATCGTCGGGCGGCACGCGGTGCTGCATCAACCACGGCAGCAGGTTGTCGATCAGGCTGTCCGGCACCTCGCGCGCCTGCGCGATGCGCAGCTTCGGGTGCGGTGTGCGTGTGGTCGTTTCGTCGTCCGCGAGCAGTTCCTCGTAAAGCTTTTCGCCCGGGCGCAGACCCGTGAACACAACGCGAATCTGTTCTTCGGTGAAGCCGTACAGCCGGATCAGATCGTGCGCGAGATCGGCGATACGCACCGGTTTGCCCATGTCGAGAATGAAAATCTCACCGCCACGCCCCATGCTCGACGCCTGCAACACGAGTTGCGACGCCTCGGGAATCGTCATGAAGAAACGCGTGATCTCCGGATGCGTGACCGTCACCGGCCCGCCGCGCGCGATCTGCTCCTGAAACTTCGGAATCACGCTGCCCGCGCTGCCGAGCACGTTGCCGAAGCGCACGATTTCGAACTGGGTGCGCCGCGCGCCCTGCTGCTGCAGCGCCGAGCACGCCATCTCCGCAAGCCGCTTGCTTGCGCCCATCACGTTGGTCGGGTTGACGGCCTTGTCGGTCGAGATCAGCACGAAATGCGCGACGTCGTGGCGGATCGCCGCGCGCGCGACGCGGTACGTGCCGAGCACGTTGTTGCGCACCGCCTGCCACGTGTTGACCTCTTCCATCAACGGCACGTGCTTGTAGGCGGCCGCATGAAACACGATGTGCGGACAATAGCGCGCCATTACCTGGTCGAGTAGCAGCGAGTCCTTGACGTCGCCGACGATCGGCATCACCGACACTTCCGGGTACTTGTCGCGCAGCTCTTCGTTCAGGCGATAGATCGAGAACTCGGAGATGTCGAACGCGACCAGTTGCACCGGCCCAAAGCGCAGGATCTGCCGGCACAGCTCCGAGCCGATCGAGCCGCCCGCGCCCGTCACCATCACGACGCGGTTTTTCAGCAGCGCGGCGACGTGCTCGGTGTCGATCGTCACCGGGTCGCGGCCGAGCAGGTCTTCGAGATCGATCTGCCGCACCCGCGACAGGAAAGCCTGGCCTTGCGTGAGCGGCGTGAGCGCGGGCAGCGTCATCGCGCGGACGCCGGCGCGCACGCACAGCGTGGCGATGCGCCGATGCGCTTCCACCGACGCGGACGGCACCGCGATGATCACATGCTCTACCTTGAGCTCCGCGCTGATCTGATGCAGATCGCTGATCGCGCCGAGCACGCGATAGCCGTAGATTTCACGGCCCTGCTTGATCGGATCGTCGTCGAGCAGACCCACGAGGCGCCATTGGCCCGAGCGCTTCAACTCGCGCACGAGGTTCGCGCCGGCGTTGCCCGCGCCGAGCACGAGCACCGGCTTGCCCTGGCCGACGAGTCCGCCGTAGCGATAGAACTCCTTGGCCGCGCGATACAGCGCGCGTGAGCCGCCCATCGTCAGGAACAGCAGCATCGGCGACACGATCAGCACCGAACGCGGCACGACCGGCGCCGGCTGCAACAGCGCCGAGCCGATCACGACGACGAGCGCACCGACGCCGATCGCCTTCGCGATCCGCACGAGATCGGGCAGGCTCGCGAACACCCACATGCCGCGATACAGGCCATAGCTGCGAAACATCACCGCGTAGATCAGCAGCACCCAGACGAGTGCATGCAGCCCGCTCGACCAGAACGGCGCGGGCACCGGTCCATTGAACCGGATCACATAGGCCAGCATCCAGGCCATCGCCACCGCGCACAGGTCGAACGCAAACGCACTGAACGAAAGCCATCTGGCTTTGAAGCTTTTCATTGCGCAGAACCTCAGATTGGCCCGGAACGGGACACATGGCGCCGCCAGCGGCAATCAATACACAGCCCTGCGATGACCAGCACGGCAGCCCATGCGACGACAATCAGCCATTGATACAGAAGAGCGAATTGCAGCGCCCAATTAGCAAGCATTATGCCCGCCGCCATGAACAAATACCAAATCCACGCGGTCGATGCGTGCCCCAAACCCGACTGCACCAGTCTTTGATAGTAGTGTTCACGATGCGCCTGCCAAAACTTTTCACCGCGCAACAGGCGCTTAAGAAGCGTGACCGACGCATCGCCGATGAACGGCGCGAAGCACAGCGCCGGAAACCATACCGGCCACGCGCCCCCGCGCCAGCCCCAATAGCCGAGCGCGCCCGCCAGAAAGCCCAAAGGGATCGAGCCGGCGTCACCGAGAAAGATGCGCGCCGGATGAAAGTTGAACAGCAGAAAGCCCGCCGCCGCGCCCGCGACGATCAGGCTCGCCGTCGCGAGCGCCGGGTCCGCATGCGATGACAGCGAGGCCGCCACTGCATAGCCGCCGAAGCCGAACAACGCCATGCCGCCCGCGAGGCCGTCCGAGCCGTCCATGAAGTTGTAAAGATTGACGAGCCACACGAGTAGCACCGCCATGCACGCGAGCGCCCACCACGGCACGTCGGCCGGATAGACGGCGATCAGCGCCGCCACCGCCGCCGCGTGCGCGCCGAAGCGCACGCGCGCGGGCAGGCCGCGTCGATCGTCGATCTGCGACAGCGCCGCGAGCAGCGCCGCGGCGAGCGCGGGCAGCCACAGCGACGGCGCCGCGAGCGCGATCAGCAGCACCGCGACCGGCACGATGCCCCAGCCGCCGACGCGTGGCGTCGGGCGGGTGTGCAGCGAGCGGTCGTTGGGGACATCGGTCGCGAGCCGCCACGCGAGGCCGGTGCGCAGCAGCGTCCACAGGATCGCCGCGCAGGCGGCGAGCGCGGCGACGCCCCATGACAAGAGAGAGACGATGGAAGAGGCGGAGTGTGCGGCGAGCGGCATCGATGGGGTAAGCGCTTCAGGTCGGCGTCAAGGCGGATTCGAGACTTGATCAATGCGTGGCGCGATACCACGCCACGGTTTCGAGCATTCCATGCTCGACCGTGTGCGGCGGAGACCAGTTCAGACATTCGCGAATATGCGAACTGTCGACGCGCAATTCGCCGATCAGCCTGTCGATCTGCGCGGAGCGGCCGGTCAGGCGACCCGCGAGCCGCAGCACGCTGGCGGGCATCGGCACGAGCCGCGCGGGCACGTGCAACTGGGTGGCGAGCAGCCGCACGAGTTCGGGCACGCTGAGGTCGCGGCCGTCGGTCACGTGGAAAGTCTCGCCGGCCGCGCGCGGATCGGTCGCGCAATGCACGAGCGCGTCCGCGAGGTTGTCGACGAACACCAGGCTGCGGCGCGCGTTGACCGCGCCGAGCGGTAACGGAATACCCTTCGCGACCGCGTTCATCAGCTGCAGGAAGTTGGCGCGCACACCCGGCCCGTAGACCAGCGGCGGCCGTACGACGACGACGTCGAGACCCGCCGAGCGGCCGTAGTCGAACAGCGCGCGTTCGGCTTCGAGTTTCGAAATGCCATACGCATCGGATGGCGCGGGCCGATCTATTTCGGCGATCGGCTGGCCGGTGCTCGCCTCGCCCATTGCCTTGATGCTGCTGACGAACACGAAGCGCCTCGCGCCCGCGCGCCGCGCCGCGGCGGCGACGCGCAAGCTGCCCTCGACGTTGGTCGCGCGATAGGCGGCGAGCGGCTCGGTCAGGGTCTCCCGCATCACGTGCACGCGCGACGCCAGATGGATGACCGCATCGCAACTGAGCGTGACCGGCCAGCGCTGGTCGATGCCCGCGAAGTCTTCCGTATCGAGCAGCCATTCGCGCACGCCCTCGGCGGCCGTCTGCGGCCGGCGCACCGCGCCGATCACGCGATCGCCGCGCCGCAGCAATGCGCGCGATACCGCCTGGCCGACGAAGCCGTTGGCGCCGGTGACGAGGATCTGCAGACTCATCGCGATGCTCCCTCACACACTTCGCGGCGCACGATTTCGCCCACGCCATGCCGCGCGACCCACGCGAACGGACGGTCGCCGGCAGGACTCGCAGCGGCCGCAAACGGCGGGAAACGTGGATCGGACACGATACAATCTGGCATCGGCGGTGCTTTCTCAGGAAGTCTGGCTGGGAACGTATTGTATTCGGGCGACACCGTCGCGGACTGTCGGTCGTCAGGGATGGCATCTCGCCGCCCGGACGCTAGAATGTCTGCGCTGCCGCGACCATGCCGCAGGCCCAACACGCGGCACCAGCGTCGGGCCGTGATAATAAAACGGACCGGTGCCTGCTGGCGCGTCGTTCGTACACTTCGTAACAACTCAAACATATTCGCGCATGTGGAATTCGTGGTATCGATCCGACGTGCTCGACAACAGCACACTCAGGCCTGCTCGCCGGCCACGCCAGCGGGCCCCGTCCCGCGCGCCGGCAAGCCAGCGCCTGAAAGCCGCGCAAGCGCGCGGCGCGCATCCAGGTGAATGCCCCGCAACCCGCCGGTCTCGCCGCTAGCCAGCGCGTCATGCGCCGCGGCGTGCCACGACGCGCTGGTCCGAAGAAAAGAACTCTTTGAGATTAGAGTCCCATCTATGAAAGTGCTGTTCGCCACCTACCCGATGGCTTTCCATACCCCCGGCGGCGGAGAAATCCAGTTGCTTGCGTATCGCAAGCACCTGCCCGCGCATGGCGTGGACGTCACGCTGTTCGATCCGTGGAAGCCGCGTTTTCTTGAACACGACGTGGTGCATTTCTTCTCGTGCGTCGGCGGCTCCGTGCACTTCTGCAACTTCGTCAAGCAACTCGGCTTGCCGCTCGTCGTGTCGTCGAGCCTGTGGGTGACCGAGCAAACAAAGCATCTGTACCCGATCGGCGAAATCCATCATCAGTTTTCTCTCGCGGACCGCGTGATCGCAAACTCCGAGATCGAGTGCGACACGCTCGCGCGCATCTTCGACCTGCCGCGCGAGAAATTCGCGAGCGTGTTGAACGGCGTCGAACAGAGCTTTTACGAGCCGGCCGCACCGGAGCTGTTCCGCCGTGAATCCCGCATCGAGGGCCGCTTCATCCTGAACGTCGGCAACATCGAGCCGCGCAAGAACCAGCTCGCGCTGATCCGGGCGATAAAGTCGTTCCCCGAACTGAAGCTCGTGCTGATCGGCCATCAGCGCAATCCCGAATACGCGAAGGCGTGCTTCGAGGAAGGCGGCCAGCAGGTCGTCTACGCGGGCACGCTGCCCCACGACTCGCCGCTGCTGCGCTCGGCCTACGCGGCCTGCGAAGCGTTCGTGCTGCCGAGCACGCTCGAAACGCCCGGGCTCGCCGCGCTCGAAGCCCACGCCGCCGGCGCGCGCATCGCGGTGACAAAAGTTGGCTCTACCGAAGAATATTTCGCGCAGCATGTCGCCTACCTGGATCCGTTCGACGTCGACAGCATCACCGGATCGATCCGCGCGGCGCTCGCGCAACCGCGCGGCGCCGCCGCGGCCCCGACGCGAGATCTGACCTGGCAGGCCGTCCTGTCGCCCTTGAAAGACCTCTACGATTCCCTGCTGACAAAATGAAGAACCTCGTCAAGACCTTCGAACTTCGTCCTCTGAACAACGTCGAGGCTTCCTCGAATCCTGAATTCGCGTGGCGGGCGACCAACAACGATCCGCAGTTCGAACTGACGGGCTCGGAATCGCTATCGAGGTGCGCGGCGCGTGTTTCGTTCGAACTCAAAACCGACGCGGGCGCCGCGTCGAGCTGCATGCTTTACCTCGACGCGGGTTCGGGCATGTCCGAGCACAGCGCGATCGTCCTGCACGTCGACGCTAACGGCAAGGTCGAACAGGACGTCGCGTTCCCGGAACTTGCCGGACCGGTCCGGTTCGACCCGATCGCGCTGCCCGCCTCGTTCTCCGTATACGACCTGAAGATCGAACTGCTCGACGAGACGGAATGTTCGCCGGAGTTGCTGGCGCGCGCACGTCGGATGGCGGCGTGGCGTGGCGGCCCGTTGCTGCCGACCGCGCCGATCGTCGGCGAGTCCTATCAGGAATGGCTCGACGTTCACGAGCCGCCGGCTTCCATCTATCCGCAACTGCGCGAACGCTCGACAATGTTCGCGTTGCGGCCGAAGCTCAGCATTCTGATGCCGACGTACAACACGCCGGAGAAATGGCTGCGCAAGGCCCTCGACTCCGTGATCGATCAGGTCTACGAGAACTGGGAAATCTGCGTCGCCGACGACTGCTCGACGAAGCCTGAGGTCAGAGTCGTGCTGGATGAATACGTGGCCCGCTATCCGGACCGGATCAAGGTCGCCTATCGCACGACGAACGGCCACATCAGCGAATCGAGCAATACGGCGCTCGAGCTGGTGAGCGGCGAATTCGTCGGCTTGCTCGACCACGACGACGAACTGCATCCGCTCGCGCTGTACTGCATGGTCGAAACGATCAACGCGCATCCGGACGCGGCACTGATCTATAGCGACGAAGACAAGGTGTCGGAGGAAGGCGCCCGATCGGAGCCTTACTTCAAATCGGACTTCAACTACGACCTGTTTCTCGGGCAGAACATGATCTCGCACTTCGGCGTGTACCGCACGTCGGTGATCAGGGAGATCGGCGGTTTCCGTACCGGCTTCGAAGGCTCGCAGGACTATGATCTCGCGCTGCGCGTGCTCGATCGGGCCGGACCCAACGCGATCTATCACGTGCCGCGTCCGCTCTATCACTGGCGCATCATTCCCGAAAGCACGGCGAGTGGCCATGAAGCCAAGCCGTACGCGCATATCGCGGCGATGAAAGCGATCGACGAGCATCTCGCACGCAACCAGATCAACGCGCATGTGATCCACGCGCCGGGCACGCACGCGTTCAACAAGGTCGTCTATGCGCTGCCGGACGCGCTGCCTTCGGTCGAAATCATTGTCCCGACGCGCGACTCCGCGGATCTGGTCGAACAATGTGTCGAATCGGTGCGCAAGAAGTCCAGCTATTCGAATTTCCGCATCACGATTATCGACAACGGTTCGGTGAAGCAGGAAACGCACGACCTGTTCGCGCGTCTGCAGACCGACGAGCGCATCAAGGTCGTGCGCGACGACTCGCCGTTCAACTACTCGGCGCTGAACAATCGCGTCGCGCTTGCAAGCACGGCGGACTTCGTCTGTCTGATGAACAACGACATCGAAGTGATCAACGCCGACTGGCTCGAAGAAATGGTTTCAGTGGGCTTGCAGAAGGACGTGGGCGCGGTGGGCGCGAAGCTGCTTTACCCCGACGATACGATCCAGCACGCCGGTGTCGTGCTCGGCGTGGGCGGCATCGCAAGTCACGCGCATAAGCACTTCCCCAACACGCTGGCGGGCTATTTCGCGCGCGCGCGTCTGCGCAATGCAATGAGCGCCGTGACGGCGGCCTGTCTGCTGATCCGCCAGTCGATCTACAAGGAAGTCGGCGGCCTCGACGAGGATCTGCACGTCGCCTACAACGACATCGATTTCTGCCTGCGCGTGCGCAAGGCCGGCTATCGCAACGTGTTCACGCCTTATGCGGAGCTGTATCACCACGAGTCGGCCACGCGCGGTGCCGAAGACACGCCCGAGAAAATCAGCCGCTTCAGTCAGGAATCGGAACTGGTGCGGCAACGCTGGGGCGATCTCCTGTTGAATGACCCTTGCTACTCGCCGAATCTGACGCTAAACGCGGACGACTTTTCTTTCGCCTGGCCTTCAAGGGTCGCACATCTTGGGTAATCAGTTGAACCGGACAAACAAAACAGGGTGGCTGGCAGAGTACCGCCACCCGTCGCCGAACGAGCTTTTCTGTCTGCCGAGCGCGATCTACTTTCTGATGAAGTTCAGAGCCGATCTCGCGAGTTTCAATTCAAAAGCGCTGGACGACCGGATAACGCTTTACTTCTGGTGGGAAATGACCGCGCGCGAGACGTATCCCGACTTCGAATGGGTGCTTCGCCAGGAAGACCTCCAGTATCTGTATCAGCTCGATAACGAGTCGCTGATCCAGCGGCATCCGCGCGCGGTGACCTTCTGGCTTGGCTCGACCGCGCCAAGCGTACTCGACGCGATGCATCTGTCGGAGACCATGCTCACGCGGCAGACGGTGCTCGAAGAGGCCGGGCTGCAGCTGCCGAAGCTGGTCAAGATGATCGTCGATACGCGGGAAGACCTGTCCAAAGCGTTCGATCTCGGCACGCTTACCGGCTATCTGAATTGCCTGAACTGGTGGGAAGCGCACGGCCAGCAAGCTTGCCCGAGACTGACGTGGAGTGCGCCCGCCGCATGGCCCAAGCTGCTCGAAACGATCGATGCGTCGGGTACGGTCGCCATGCCCCTGCCTCGCTTTCTTGCACTGATCACCGCCGAGCGGCCCGACCTGCGCGGTGCATTCGACCTGAATTCGTTTTCGGGCCGGTTGTCCTGTCTCGACTGGTGGCAACAGCACGGCTTTCGCGAGTATCCGCGGATCAAATGGTCGCAACCGCCGATCGGCGGTGTCATGCTCGAGCCGGCGGAATCCGCCAGCCACGAAGCGCCGCGCATCCCCAATTTCCTCGCGCTACTCATCCAGGAGCGGCCGGATCTGCAGGCCGCCTTTGGCCCACCGAACTTCACCGGCAGGCTCAGTGCGCTGTCATGGTGGCTCGAACACGGACAATTCCAGTACCGGATCATCAAGTGGATACCGCCGGGCATGCCGGAGGCTTTCCAGATGGAATGGGGCTCGCATCCCGATTGGCTGCCCGTGCCGCGGTTCCTTCGGCTGATCCTCGACGAGCGGCCGGATTTGCGGAAGTTCTGCGGGCTGGACAGTTTCATTGGCCGTCTCAACGCGCTGTCGTGGTGGGTCGAGCACGGGCAGCGTCAATACCCGGTCATTCGCTGGGACGCCGGGGCAATGCCCGAGGAGCTGTTCGGCATGGAGCCGGGCGCGCATTGCGCGCTGCCGCTCATTCCGCGCTTCCTGAATCTGATCTGGAACGAGCGGCCCGATCTGCAGGCCGCGTTCGATCTGGACCGCTTCGGCGCACGCCTGAATTACCTGTCGTGGTGGGACCGGGACGGCCACAACGAATACCACGCGATCAAATGGTCCGCCGTCGGACTCGACCAAGCCCTCGCTCGCATGGACGACGAGGATGTGCCGCGCGAGTCGCTGCTGCCGCGGTTCCTCGACATGATCGCCAGCGAGCGCCCCGACCTGCAAGCCGCGTACGACATCGACACCGAGGCTGGCCGGGAGCAGCTCGTACGCTGGTGGAATGAGTTCGGCGATCATGAGTATCCCCTTCTCGAGTCGCTGAAGGTCGACTGGTCCGTCAGCACCGTTCCGGCAAGATCGGCCGAACCGCCTCGCTACCACGCGCATGTCGAACATGAATACGACTACGGTGTGAACGTCGTCGGCTTCCCGCAAGGGGTACTGGGTCTCGGCGAAGATGCGCGCATGGCCGCGCGCGTTCTGCAGATGAACTCGACGCCCGTGACGCTTATCAATGCACCCATGGCTGGGCCCGCCAAGCTCGATTCGTCGGTCGATCACCTGCTGAGCGACGAGTTGAAGTACCGCATCAGCCTGTTCTGTCTGCCGGCTCCGGAAATGGTGCGTCTCGCGCTGGAAGGCGGCCGCAAACTGATCGACGCGCCCACCCACAAGATCGGCGCGTGGCCGTGGGAATTGCCCCACTGGCCTGGCGCGTTCGGCAAGGTGCATCAAATGGTCGACGAGATCTGGGCGCAGAGCAGGTTCGTCCAGAGCGTCTACAGCCGGCTCGGCGACACGCCCGTCTATCGCATGCCGATGGCGGTCGACGTGCCCGCGCCGCTCAATCCCGAGCGGGCCCGCTTCGGCCTGCCGTCGAACGAGTTTCTGTTCTACCTGATGTTCGACGGCAATTCGTGGCTGAGCCGCAAAAACCCGCTCGCCGGCGTGCAGGCGTTCAAGCAGGCGTTCGGCGACAGCTCGCCCGGCGTGGGGCTCGTCATCAAGGCGATGAACGTGCGCGACGACGATTCGGTGTGGCGTGCCGTCTGTGACATGGCCTCTGGCGACAGCCGTATCCATATCGTCTCGGAGCGCCTGAGCCGGCAGGACTCGATCGACTTCATGGCCTGCTGCGACGCCTATATTTCACTGCATCGCAGCGAAGGGTTCGGACGCGTGATTGCCGAAGCGATGGTGTTGGGCCAACCTGTCGTCGTCACGAACTTTTCCGGCAACGTCGACTTCTGCGAACCCGGGACCGCCTTCCTCGTGGATGGCGATCTCGTCCCGCTGCGCCCGGGCGACTACCTGTTTCCCGAAGGCCAATACTGGTGCGACCCGGACGTAGCGCTCGCGGCCGAGCAGTTGCAGCGCGTGATAGACGATACCCCGCTGCGCGAACGCATCGCGCAGGCGGGCCGCGATCGCATTGTTCGCGACTATTCGGTCGGAGCGGTCGCACGTGCGTACGCGCAGCGGCTGGCCGAAATCAAGAAGGGGAAGAGCAGATGACGCTGCGCGTATATGCTACGGACATTTTCTCTGGCGACGCCGTGGGCAATCACTGTCTGGGGCTTGCGCGGACGGCTTCGCGCCTCGGCCTCGACGTTGAGCTCTATGCCCGGTTCTTCGACGTGAGCACGGCGGGCGTCAAGCCGTTGGAGGAACTGTTCACCAGTGTGACCGAAGACGATGTAGTGCTGCTGTCCTACTCTATTTTCGACCCCTATCTCGATAAGCTACTCGCGCTGAACTGCCGGGAAACGATCTGTTATTTCCACGGTGTAACCGACCCGACGCTGTTGCGCGAACTCGAACCGCCCACCGCGAAGTTGTGCGAGCAGGCGCTCGCGCAATTACCGTCGCTCGCGGGCTTCGATACCATCGTGGCGAATTCGCATTGCACCGCCGCGAGTCTCGCCGGCGCGCTGGATGTCCAGGCGGTAAAGGTCGTTCCGCCGGTGTTTGCCGACATGCCGGTCTTCGAACGCGAAATCGACCCGGAAATCGAGGGTCCGCGCATTCCCAATCTGCTGATGGTTGGCCGCGTCGTCCCGCATAAACGTATCGAAGACGGCATCAGCATCCTCGCGTTGCTGAAAGAACACGAGTTCGATGCGACGCTCAGCATCGTCGGCAGTTCTCCGAATTACGATTACCTGAAGCTTCTCATCAACCACGCACGGCGGCTCGGTGTGCTGGAGCGCGTCGATTTCAAGGGCATGCTCGACGACGCGGACCTGTTCGAGTGCTACGAAACCACCGATGCGCTGCTCGCGACCAGCCGTCATGAAGGCTTCTGCGTGCCGGTCCTCGAAGCGATGCGTTTCGGCAAGCCTGTCTTCGTCCGCGGCGGCACCGCGGCCGAAGAAATCAGCCCAGCGGACTGCGTATTCCCTGCCAATGCGGATCTGTCCGCGTGGGCGTCGGCCATTGCGAAACGCCTCGGCAAATCCACCGCGCGCGGCCGCAGCGATCCGGCGTATGTCGCGCATGCCGGTGAAGTACTTCAGCGCGCAAGCGATGCCGTCTGGCGAGAACTGCTTGCCAACGCCGGCGCACTGCGGAGAAAAGCATGACCGGACTCAAATTCATTCTGACGACTTACAGCACCGCTTTCACCGTAAGCGGCGGCGGCGAATCGGAACTTGTCCAGGTCGCGGAGATCCTGAAAGCGTCCGGTGTCCATACCGACATCTATGGCATTGGCAGCCGTCCGCTGAGCTTCTACGACGGCGTGATTCATTTCTCCGTGCACGCCGACGGTCACGCGATACTGCGCGAAGCCGCAATCAGAAACAAGCGCATTTTCTTGTGGCCCAACGTCTGGTGGCTCGGCCCGATCCCGGCCAGCGAAGTCGCGCGTATCGAAGACATCACGCGAAGCGCCCACAAAGTGTTGTTCAAGTCCCGGGCGGAACTCGAGAACTTTACGCAATACATCCGCGTACCGGCGGAGAAAATCGAAATCATGCCGACATGCGTGTCGAACCGTTTTCTCGCGCAGCCGGACAAGGATCTGCTGTCGACGGTGTCGAACAGTACGGATTTCGCGCTTTGCCTCGGACTGATCGAACCCATCAAGAATCAGCTGCAGACGATTCGCGCGCTGAACGAACTCAAGCTGGACGGTCTCTTCGTGGGCGGCGCGCGCGACGACGTCTACTATCGGCAATGCGTCGCCGAAGCGCATTCAGGCATCACCTTCCTGCCGTTCATCCAGCCCTGCAGCGCGCTGCTGCGTTCGATCATCGCCAATTGCAGCGTGATGGCCGAGCCGAGCATCGATCCGCCGGGCCGCTCGAGCCTCGAAGGGGCGATCATGCAGAAACCCCTCGTGATGTCCGACGGCCCCTGGCAACGCGAGCACTTCGAAGACGGCGTCTGGTACGCGTCGACGGACTCCGTGGAGGAGATCGCCGCGGCGATCTCGGGCGCGATCAACGACCCCGGCCGCGACGCCAAAGTGGCCGCCACCTACGAGCGCGTGATGACGCGCCACTCGGCTTCCATCATCGGTCCGCAAATCGCTGCAGTGTTAGCACGGGAAAGTATTTGAAATGCCGAAGATTCCGCGCCTACTCGTTGTTCAGCGAATCTCGCTATCTCACGACAGATTGATGTCGCGGTCGATTGCCGCGCGTTTTGGCCCGTTGCTGACCTATATGGCCCATCACGACATGCTCGAATGGGAAGAAATCGTCGAGAGCGACGTGACCGTTGGTCAACTGCGCCGCTTCGACGCGGTGCTGTTCAACAAGCACAGTTCGAACCGCGCGACCGATGTCATGCGAATGGCCAACGACCTCGGCCTGCGCACCATCTACGACATGGACGACTGGATCATCGACCTGCCGATGTACAGCGTCACCGACCTGAACGATGACTTGCTCGCCAATATCACGTGGTTGATCCGTCAGGCATCCATCGCCACGGTGTCGAACGAAACGCTGCGCAACAAGCTACGCAAGATCAGGGCGTCGGTGGTAGTCATTCCGAATGGCTTCGATCACGAGTCCCTTCCATCCGCGCCATCGGGTTGGCACGAATCGACGCCGCCGAGAATCCTCTTTTCCAACACCGACGGCATCAAGCTGGTGCAGTTCAGAAAGCAGTTCTTCAAAGTCATCATCGAGTTCCTGGAGCGGCATCCAGACGTCGTTTTCGAATTCTGGGGCGACGGCTTTCCCGAGATGTCGAGTATTCCGCGCCTCGTTTCCAAAGGCTTTCTGGAAAACGCCGCATACAAAGCAGCGATTCGCGATGCAGGCTATCTGTTCTCGGTCGTCCCGTTGGGCGCCAGGGAAGATCCCGAAACGCTATTCTTCAACAGCTGCAAGTCGTGCATCAAGTACATCGACTACGGTAGCCTGGGCATCCCGGGCATATACTCGCGCTCTCCCGTGTACGAAGAGGCGGTCACGCACGGCGCCACCGGGCTGCTCGTCAACAACACCGCGGAAGAATGGGCCAGTGCGATGGAAACGATGTACCACGACCGGCAACTGCGCGATTCGACGCGATTGAACGCGTACGTCGATACGCATGAACGCTTCGGCCTGGCCGGTCCCGCGAAGACCTTCCTCGAACTGGTGACAGGCGCAAGCCCGGCATCCGCGCAAACCACCCCGAATTAAGCCCATGGATCTCTTGCTGATCAGACACGGCCAGTCCGAAGCCAATGCGAAAGGGCTGCTAATTTCGACGGACAAAGACGGGCTCACCGAACTTGGTAAGACCCAGTCGGTCAAGCTTGCCGCGACGCTCGAACGCTTCGCGTTCCAGCCGTCGAAGATCTACTGCAGCCCGTGGGCACGCGCGCGTCAAACCGCCGAACTCCTGTTCAGCCCCGCGCAACCCATGACGTTCGACGCGAGGCTTGCGGAAACGCACCCCGGCATCTACGGATCGTGGCTCGAAGCGGATTTCAACCGGGCCTTCCCGGACTTCAACCTGAACATGCGCAATCGCTACGAAAACGGCGAATCGCATCTGGACATGGCTGAGCGCGTGCAGGCGTGGGTCGAAGACGCGGTCAAACCCGAGGCGCACAATCCCGGCCTGATCGCCGCAGTCGCCCACGGCGGTCCGATCAGTGTGGTGTTGCAGTATCTGCTCGGCGTGCCGATCGAGACGCACTATCCGAGCTTCACCGTGCCGAACGCATCGTTTACTTATTTGAAGTGGCGCGCGGACCTGAACCGCTACTGCCTCGAACGAGCAGGCCACGTATGAGCAAAACCGTTGCCGTATTCGAGCCGATCTATTCGCCGGATCAGACACTGAGCTGCGCGGCGTTCCTGCCGCTCGTGCGCGCCGACAATGCGCGTCCCGAGTGGCGCGAGTTCAAGATCCTGACCGATATGTACCGTACGGGCGAGCATCTGCGTCACGACTTCACCGGTCTTTTTTCGCCCAAGTTCACGCTCAAATCGAAGATCCCGGGCGCCGCATTCGTCGAGTTCGCGCAACGCCACGGCGAATCCGACATCTGCTTCATCAATCCTTTTCCGCAACTCGCGTACTGGTCGTATAACGTCTGGATGCAGGGAGAACTGGCGCACCCCGGCCTCGTACGGGCAGCGCAGGCGTTGCTCGATGCGAGCGGCGTGGACATCGCGATTCGCGATACGCCGCGGCATGGCCCTGGGTCGCTCGCGTATTGCAACTTCTGGGTAGGATCGCAACGATTCTGGCAAGAGTATGTCGGCGGGACGTTGCTGCCGATTGCCGATTTCCTCGAAGCCAACCCGTCGCACGACGCGGCGCTGGGCGTGATGACCGATACGCTGCATACGGACCCGGCACCGTTTCTGCCGTTTATTATCGAGCGATTATTCAGCACGTATATTTCGCTGCACCCCGAACTACCCTGCTCGGCCTATGCATTCAATGCTGAGGAAGTCCGCGGCTACTGCATCAACGATTTTGAAAAGTTGCTGTACTCCCGCATGCGGGAGAAAATCGACGCGGCGGACGCGTCAGGCGTCTTCGACGCAGTGCTGATGGATCAGATGGACACCGTCTGTGCGCTGTGGCAGCAGCATTTCTTCGACTTCTATGCGACCCGGCCGCATCCTCATACCGGGCAAACCGTTCAACCACCGTGATCGGCCGTCTGTACGCGGCAAGCATGTAAAACGCCCTTGCGCAAGCGGGGCCCACTACGATCGAAGCGAGGTACCATGCAGCCAGCACCCATCCATCCGCATGACGACATGTTTCATGGATCTTCGAAAAACTGAAACCCGCTGGTGTTGCGGTTGTCACCACCCACGGTGCTCGTTCGCGTAAGATTTTGGAATCGGCGGATTGCTATCAGGTCGGAGAAAGCGCGCGCGCTCATCTGCTCAACAGCTACGACGCAGGCCAGTACGGGTTCGTCAACTACATGCCCGACCATTCGGTGGAAGCGAAAACCGTGGATTATATCGGCGACGGTTACGGCATCGCGCTGATTCCGCATAACTGGGTCAGCGATGTTTGCGCCGAGAACAAGCTCGCGGTGCTCGAATATCGTCCGGGCGGGTGGGACAATCATCAGGACGTCTTTTTTATTTCGCGTTGACGGAGTTGTTACCGATCAACGGAAACCGGTAAGAAAATCCGAAGTTGTTTTGCAGTTGCTACTTACCAGTCGAACTCGACGTAAGGAGGCATGATGCAGGCGGAAGACAGCGGTCGCGAACTGCGCCGCAAACGTTTGTTGTCCGGACTCGATATCTCGGGCAGTACCGGCGTGGAAATTGGTGCGCTGTGCTGGCCGCTCGTGCGGCGCAGCGACGGTGGAACGATCATTTACGTCGATCACACCGACACTGGGCATCTACGGCAGAAGTACCGGGACGACCCTCATGTCGTGATCGACGAGATTGTCGACGTAGACGCGATCTGGGGTGAAAACACACTGCATGAGGCAATTGGCGGCCGGTACATCGATTACGTCGTCGCGTCGCACGTCGTCGAGCACGTCCCGGATCTCGTGAGCTGGCTGCGCGAGCTGGGCGCCGTGCTCAAACCCACTGGCGAAGTCCGGTTGGTAGTTCCCGACAGGCGCTTTACGTTCGACTACTTTCGCCGCGAGAGCCGCCTGCCCGAAGTGCTGGCGAGCTATGTCGAACGCGCCCGCGCCCCACGCCCGTATTCCCTGCTCGACTATTGCCTGAATGCCGCCGACGTCAGTACCGTCGAGGCATGGCAAAAACGCATCGATCGTCCGTCGGCGAGGTTGCATCACAATTCGGAAAGCGCGCTCCACCTCGCGCGCGATGCGTTCGAGAACGGTTCGTACCATGACGTGCATTGCTGGGTGTTTACACCGAGATCGTTCGCGGAACTGATGGGTGATCTCTGTCAGCTCGGGCTAGTCGATTTTGCGTGTGAGCATTTCCGCGACACGGCCAAAAACGATCTGGAATTTTCGGTCGTCCTCAGACGCTCTCACGACAAAGGCTACATAGCCGACAGCTGGCAGAGAATGTGGCTCGCGGCCAGCACTGCGACACCTGGCGTGCCGTTCTGGCGAGTCCGCCGGAAGCTCGCCATGCTAGGCGCGACGTGGGGCGTGCAGACCGCATCCGGCCAGCGCACGACAGGACAGCCTAGCGACCTCGATGCTGTCGTACCGCTCGAGTTTCCACCCGGTTTCGTCGCCGCCGACTATCTCGCCATGAACCACGATGTGCGCGACGCGGGTGCCGATCCAGTCGTCCACTACAGGCACTATGGTTGGCGCGAAGGACGTCCGATTCGACCGCCGGCGTCATTCGCGGTGGTCGAGGATGCTCATCCGCCTGCCGCGGTTGCCGCGAAGTGACGGCCCTGTCCGGCTAGATCTTTCTTCGCCCGGACGCTGTCGTAGCGCGTCGGCGGATGCGCGCTTAGCGGAAATTATTGCGCTGATACAGCGCGGCGTTGCGAATGCCGAATGCACCGCACGCGTTCGGGTCAACGAGGTTCAATTGCAAACAGTGGACCCGTTCGAGCGTGAGCCACCGAGGATAGGCATCCAGCGGGACGATCAGCACGCCGTCGTCAGCGGTGAAGGTCAGGTTCGCCGCAGCCGCCGCAGCCGATGGCTGATCGCCCCACCATGCCAGTCTGAATCGCGGCGTCGCGCGGCGACCCATGCATGAAAATTCGAAACGAAGCAGACCGGCGTTGTGACCGGAGACGGCGCGCCACAACATCGCCGTGCATGCAATGCATCGTGCCACGATGAAGCGCAACGCTCGGAAATGCCCGGCTTACGGCGCTGTCTTAAACCACGCGAGCGGCACCTTCACGGAGTCGGCGGTCGGGTTGCTAGGCTTAGCGTCGTCCGTCATCGCGATATTCGAATAGCGATTGAATGCGGTGTTAAATGTCTCGGCATCCACTTTGTTGCGGAACTGATTCCAGAAGTGCCACTGCGGCACCGCAGTGGTATATGCGATCGACTTGAAGCCGAGCCCGTTCTGTACCGCCGCGGGCAGGAACTGCGTGACCAGATAGCCCGTTTTCGGGTCCACCGCGGCATGCATCTGAGCGGTCACCGCCGTCTCTTCCCGGTTGAAAATAGGCCACGCCTGCTGCAACGGATTGAATCGGCCGATCACAAGAGCGGCGGTAAGCACCGACGCCACGAGTAGAGGAATGCCCGGATCCATTTTCGTGTAACGCGCAAGGAGATACGCGATGATGGCGAACGGAATAATCAGCAAGTCGATGAGGTTCGGCCAGAAAGGCACCTCTGCCCTAGCCTTGAGCAGCATCCATCCGAGCATGACAGCGGCGACCAAAGTAACGATGCGCGCGGGAGTCACCGAGAAGCCAATGCGCATCACCACGTGGACAACGAAGATCAGCAATAACAGGCCTTGCGCATATTGCATCCGGCTTGGCTGCACGTTCTGCCAAAGCAGGATCCGCCCGACACTCGATGGAATCGGGAGCAGTTCCCATGCAAGCATCATCGCCAGCGCAATAGCCAAGATTATCGTGCGGCGCAAAAATTCGCGATCTTTGAATACAGTGCGCAGATTTCTGTAGTTCGCGAAGCACATGGCGAGCAGAACGAAGAAGACGCCGAACGTGCCTGCTTCGCAGATATTCGAATTAGGCACAAGTTCATGCAGGTGCCCATCGAACATTGCGAACGGAAATAGCTGTGACGCCGCCTGCCGCCACCCAACACCACCGCCCATGAAAGCGCGGCCGCCTGGATAGAGCGTTTTTGTCGTGGCGATCAGATAATCTTTCAGATAGAACGAGGCAGTTCCCGCAGCAGCACCCGCCGCCAGCAGTAGCCCGATGAACGGAGCCGGCCGCAGCCACTCCTTGCCGTACGCAATGACGAACACCGCACCCACAAACGCCAGCGACACGATGTACGGAGGGTAGAACATCTCGATCAGCATGCCCGTCAGCAGCCAATAAAACAGTATCAGCCGACCCCACTTTGGGATGCGCAGAAACAGGCACGCCATGGCCGCGCCATAGAGCGCGAAGAGCACGCCCTTGTCGGTCCACCAGAATTGCGAATAGGCAGTGAAATAGGCACAGAATGCCAGCAACATCGATTGCGGCCGCCCTGCGCCAACGACCCGGAACAAGTACGTATAGCCCAGAATGAACAGGGCGAAAGTAGCAAAATAGTGAAACGAGAAGGCGTAGGCCGGATTGACAAACTTGTACAACATCATTGTCGGTTTGAACAGCCACCCCCAATCGTTGATTGGAATGCCGAACGCGATGCGCAGATCGTCGTTGTAAGGCGACGTTTTATTGTAGCGTTCAAAGTGGTTATTAACCGATGCAGCCGTCAGGGAAGTAATGACGGCCCATTCGTCACCTCGGATGGGCTTGGGTTCACCGAGCACGAGACCAGTATCTTTTGCCTGCAACCGTTGAAGTACGATCCCGTACGACGATGGCGACCACGTTTGCGAGACGTAGACAATTCCAACTAACGCGACGGTGATCAGGAGCAGCCATCGAAAGCTGAGTAAGCGCTTGGCGTTGGTAGGCATCGCGAATTCAATTCCGGCGTCAAAAGCGCGATCATACCGCAGGCAGTACCCCTTAGCGGCCGTTACCGCACCGGGGAATTCCGTCACTTTCGACCGCATATTGGCCAGCGATCCGCCATGGCAATGTCGCAAGCGATAAACAACGCGAGCAGGTTTGTCATTGTTGCTGCGTCCGCGCAAGTTTATCTTCGCTCGGACATCTTCACGTCACGCCGGGTCATAGGCCCCGAAGCACGCCTTGAACAGCACCTGCAACACCGACAGATTGCCCTTCACGCTGCTGATCTTGGTCGGCACTTCGCCCTTCGGGTAACGCCGCGTGGTCGCGACTTCCAGGCAGCGATAACCGAGCTTCGGCGCGCGATACGACAGATATGCAAGCAACTCATACGTCGAGAACACCTCTCGGAAAGGCGCGACTTTCGGATCGAGCAGCATCTTGCGGCTATAGGCGCGAAAGCCCTGAGTCGTATCGGTCCAGTGAAAACCGGAAAAGAGGCTCAGCATCGGCGCGTGAATCAGCCGGATAGCCAGATCGCGCGACTTCGGCGTGTTCTCCGCCACGCCGCCCGACAGATAGCGGGACGCCTGCACGAAATCCACGCCGCGCTTCAACTCGTCGATGAAACGCGGGATCGCATCGGGATCGTCCTTGTCGTTGCCGTCGATCGTGACGATGCCCTCATATCCCTGATCGAGCGCGAACGCATACGCGCAGCGCAATTGCGCACTCAGCTTGCCGGGCCCGGTCTTCAGCAGCAGCGTATGGACGCCCCTGCTCTTCAGGAATTCGAGGTCGAGGGACCCGTCGGTACTGCCGCCGTCGACGATGATCACGTCCGCCATGCCGGCAATGTCCAGCGCCGCCATCCGTTCGAGCAGATTGCGGATGCGCGCGCCCTCGTTGATCACCGGAATCACGACGCAGCATGCGCCGCACGGCTCCGAGGTCATCTGAATCTTGAAAGCGGGAACCTGCCACGCCGCGCGGACTTGTTGAGGGATGTCGAGTTTCATTGAGGTGTGTGATCCTTTCCTTTCACCCTACGCGGGCAGTAATAAGTGCAACGCCCGCGATGATGAACAGGATCCCCGCACCGACGGTCCACGGAAAAGGCTCACGAAATATCACCACCGACAACACCGCCACGCTCGCAATGGCACCGGCGGTCAACACCGGCTGTGCGACGTTCAGCGGCAATCGGCTGAGCGCCGCCGCATACAGCAGGAAAGCCGCGCCGTACAGCGCGAGGCCGAGCCAGAACGGCCCGTTCTTGAGCGCACCGATCGGATCGGCCAGACTCGGGAAGCGCCGCGGCGGCATCATCGCGATCTTGACCAGCACGCTGGCGGATGCATTCGACGCAATGCCCAGCACCAGGATCAGCCACTTCATGCGCGCACTCCACCGTCGACGCGATAGCAGGAAACCGCCTCGGCGACGGCGCGCCGAACTGCATCCATCGCGGAGCCGGATTTCGGCGCCAGCATTTCGATCGACACCACCTGCTCGGGCAACAGATCCGCCAGCACTTCGGCCACCGCGCGGTGATTCGTGCCGCCCTCGCCGAGAGTGACGAGATCCGGTTCACTCGCGTGCACGTGGCCGATCAGGTGAGCATATTGCGTGACGATTTCGCGCGGGGTTTCCTCGTTGATCGTGAGCGCGCCCGTATCGAGCTGCATGCGAATCGCCGGATGCGCGACCGCCGACACGACCGCCGCGGTATCGCGGCTATTGGTCATGAAGTTGGCGCCGTAGCGTGGCGGATTGGGTTCGAGGCAGATGCACACCCGTCGCTCCGCGGCGAGGTCGCCGAGGCGGCGGAAGAACGCTACCGCGATCTCGTGCGCGGCATCGTCGGTGAGGCCGGTGCGGTCGCGATTACGCGGCGAACCGAACACGAGCCGCGTCGCGCCCAGACCTGCGCCGACGCGGCACACCGCGCGCAAATGGTCCAGCATCGCCTGCTGCGATTCCGCCGTCCCGAACAGATTCAGTCCAGTGGTGCCGAATAGCAGCGACTGCATGCCCGTGATCGAGATGCCGCGCTCGGCCCACCACGCGCGTACGCGCGCGATGTCGTCGGCGCTGGCGGTCTTCAGGTCCGGAAAATACTTGCTGGGCGCCACGTCGATCGCATCGATGCGATGCTGAGCGAGGATGTCGGCGACCTGCTGATCGTCGGCGATTTCCCATGCGATATTCGAAATAGCGATTCTCATGCGTTCCCCGCCGATCCGGTTGCAGATGTCAGCGGCTCGGACTGCGCATACGCGCGCACCGCCTGAATGGTTTCGCGCTTGCTGTACTGATACGAGCCCGTGCCCCCAAAGAGCCCTGCATGCACGGTGCGAAAGTCGTAGCTCGCGGGATGCGCGACCGTATGCTGCTCGAACGGCTTGCCGAAGCCAGCCTCGGAAACCTCCGCCACGGTGACGGGCGCGGCGCTCAGATGCACGAGCTTCAGGCCCGCCGCCAGCGCGATCTCGATGTCATGCCACAGATTCACCATCGGATAGAACTGGAACGAGCCGCGGCTATCGATCGCGTTGAGGTTGTTGTCGTTCAGGAAATCGAAGATCACGTTCTTGCGCAGCCCCGGCCCGACTAGGCCCGGCAGACGTACGATCAGATGGTCCGAGAAACGCGTCTCGACGAATTTCTCCAGCAGGCGCCGGTGCAGGCCATAGGCATGCAGGCCGTCCTCGTCCACCGGCGTGTTCTCGTCGACGCCGAGCGGATGGCGAAACACGTCGACCGTGCTGATCAGCACGAACCGCTCGCACTGAACCGTGGACAGATGATCGATTAGCCCTTCGATCTTCTCGCGGTCCGCCTCGGGTTGCGCATTCGCGATCCACTTCTGCGCGGGCGCGCCCGCGCAGACCACGAGATCGAACGACCTGCCGCGAATCTGTGCGATATCGATGGAGCGGAATTGCGCGTCGAAATGTTTTTGCTTCAGCAGGGTCGAGCCGACAAAGCCCGTATAGCCGATCAGTGCATCGTTCATATGCCTGTTCCCAATACCGTATGTGCATGCGAAGCGGACACGAAGGTCTCCGCATCCAGCTTCTCGAGCACGTCGTAGATGTTGTCGATCTTGCCGCCGAGGATCGAGTAGAGCCCGCTCGACGCGGGGTGCTGCTCGAACAATATCGGCCGGCCGTCGTCGCCTTCGTTTTTCACGAGCACCGTCTTGACCTCGAACAGCGAGTCGGCGTACCGAGCATCATAAACCGCGGGAAAGTAGCGCCCCACGTCCCGGACCATGCGCTCGACGCGGCTCTCTCGTTCGTAGCCGCTCAATCTTTGGTACGGGTCGTCGCCCGGCGCATCCATCCAGCTCGAATGCGGCGTGTAGC